>NZ_JBEYXN010000004.1:0-395952 GCF_040704625.1 Streptomyces sp. NPDC046866 | reverse complement strand
CTCTTTCCCTCCCCGACGCTCTTCCGATCTGGAGGCCGGCGCAGCCGGATGCCGGCGCAGCCGGATGCCGGCGCAGCCGGATGCCGGCGCAGCCGGATGCCGGCGCAGCCGGATGCCGTGGGGCGCTGCCCCACACCCCGCGCCTCAAACGCCGGCGGGGCTGGATCTGCCCGCCCCCCGCTTCGATGGCAAAGCCACCGCTGCGCAATCCGGCCGCCTCGCGAGCCCGCCGACGGTCTCGGGGCCGGCACTTCCGGCCCCGTCGGCGGGGCGGGGCGGGGCCCCGGGGTTACTGCGGGGGTGTGACGACCGTGGCCGTGGCCGTCGGGCTGGTGGACGGGGACTGGGACGGGGACGGCGACGTCGACGGGGTCGTCGGGTGGGACGGGCTCGCCGGGCCCGACGGCACGGTCGGCGTCGAGCCGGTCGGGGACGACGCCCCCGACGACGGCCGGCGGGAGGGGCCGCCGGGCGAGGGGGTCGTGCCGGGTGCCTGCCCCGGCTCGGCGGCCTCGGACGGCTCCGCGGACCCCGCCCCCGGCTGCGGAGCAGAATCGTTCCCGCCCCCCGGCACGCCCGGCACGGCCGCCTCCCCCGACGCGTCCGGCGCAGCCGGCGCCGGCGTCGACGAGGTCGCGGGCCCGCTGCCGGCCCCCTCGGAGTCCGAGGAGGACATCGCCAGCCCGATCACCGTGCCCAGCACCGCCACCGTCAGCGCACCGGCCACCGCCAGCAGCACCGGCTTGCGGCGCTGCTGCTGCTGCCACGCCGGGGCAGAGGCCGGGGCCGGGGCCGGGCCGGCCGCAGGGGTCGGCTTCGGGTCGAGGGGGAACGCATCCTCGAACACCTCCGACAGCGAGCTCGGCGCCACGGCCCGCCGGATCACCGGCACGGCGGTGGTGGCCGCCTCGGAGCCGGCCGGAGCCACGGGCAGCGGGGTCGTGGCCCCCTCGGCCGCGGCCTTCACGGGAGCCGCCTTCACGGGAGCCGCCTTCACCGGAGCGGGCTTCACCGGAGCGGGCTTCAGGGGCGCCGCCTTCGCCGGAGCCGGCTTCGCCGGAGCCCCCTCCGCCGGCGCCGCCAACCGCAGCGGCGGGGACGCCGGCGCCCCGGCGGCCTCCCGGTCCGTGACCAGCGCCAGCGCCCTGCGCCCGGCCACGGTGCCCCGCTTGTCCGCCAGCGCCCCCTTCAGCCCGATGGACGCCTCCAGCTCGGCCCGCGCCCGACCCAGCCGCCCCTCGCACAGCGCCAGCACGCCGAGCTCGTGGTGGAAGTACGCCTGCTCCGCGACCTCCCCCGCCTTGCGCGCTGCCTCGGCCCCCGCCCGCAGCACCCGCCCCCAGGCCTCCCACTGCCGCGAGGCGGCGAACGCGGGTGCGGCGGTGCGGGCCAGCAGCACGGCGGCGACCACATCGGCGCCGGCGAGCGCAGCGAGCACCGCGTCGGCCTCGGCCGCGATCCGCTCGGGGGTGACGGAGGCGTGTCCGGTCCACCAGGCGTAGTGGCGGGCGGCCGTACGGGCCTCCTCGGCGGCGGTGTCCCCGTATCCGGCCTCCTCCAGCTGGCGGGCGACCCCGGCGGCGAGCCGGTAGCGCGGCCCGACGGGGGTGATGAGTCCGGCGGCGAGCAGTTCGGCGACGGCCGCATCGGCGTGGGTGTCGCCGACCAGGGCCGGCAGGTGCGCGGGGTGCGGCAGCTCGCCGCCGAGCGCGCACGCGATCCGCAGGGCGGCCCGCGCCGACTCGCTGACCCGGGCGGCGAGCAGCTCGGCCGGGGCGGCGCCCTCGGCGAGGGTCGGCATCGGCGTCGGGGCGGCGTCGCGCGGCCGCTCCTCGAAGACGCCGGGCTCGTCCTCGTCCTCGTCGTGGTGCGCGGCGGCGGCCCGGTTGAGCTCATCGCGCCGGCGCAGCAGCGCGGCCGCCTGGACGAAGCGCAGCGGCAGCCCGTCGGAGGCGAAGCGGAGGTCCTCCGCCCAGGCGGTCTCCTCGTCGGTCAGCGGCCGTCCCAGGCGGGCTTCGAGCAGTTCCCGGCAGTCGGCCCGGCCGAGGCCGCCGAGGACGACCTCGTCCAGGGCGGCGTCGTCGGGGCCGCGGCCGTCCTCGGCCGTGCCGGCCAGCACGTAGGCGCACTCGGGGGTGGCCCGCAGCAGCTCGTCGAGGGCGGCGGGGCCGAGTTCGAGGTCGTCGAGGAGCACGATCGCGCCGATGTCCCGTACGCGGGCGAGGAGTTCGATCCGGTCGGGCCGTTCCGAGGAGGCCTCGAAGACGGTGCCGTACAGCGTGTGCAGCAGCTCGCCGGGCTGCTGGTGCCCGTGGCCGCTGAGGCGGACGACGCCGTCGGGCGCGAGGCCGGCGCAGTCCGCGGCGACCGCGTCGAGGAGGGCGGTGCGGCCGGAGCCGGCCGGGCCGGTGAGCCGTACGGAGCGGCCGCGGCTCAGGAGCCGTACGAGGCGGGCGCGTTCCTCGTCGCGCGCGAGCAGCGGCGTCCGGGGGGCGCCCGCGGAGCCGGGCAGAGCGGGCGGCCGGAGGGCGGCCTCGGCGGCCCGGCGCGAGGCCGCGTCGCGCTTGGCGGGACGGGCGGCGCCGGTACCGGGGCGGCGGGGGGCGATCTCGCTGCCGTCGACGGGGTTGACGGTGAGGGTGTAGTCCCCTGCGGTGAGGGTGGCGATCCGGGCCACGGGGGTGGAGGCGGATGCCGGGTGCGGCCCGCCGGCCGCCGTGGACTGCTCCACCGGTTCGGCCTGCCCCTGTGTGCGGTCCATGACCAAGTCCCCCGATCGCGTCGTGCGCCGTTGCCGTGTTGCCCCGGCCTTCGCACATTCCGCTGTCGCTACCGGTCCGGTTTCCGCCCGACCCTAGACGGTGGCCGGCCGTGCACGGAACCGCAGGGGGGCGTCCACCACCGGACCGTTACGTTTCCGCAGGAAATGCGGAGGACTGCTGTTCAGACCCTCGGGAGGGATTCCGCTTCCAGGCCGCCCTCGATGGCGAGGATGCGGTGGAGCCGGGTGGCGACGAGCAGCCGCTGCATCTGCGGGGGCACTCCGCGCAGGACGAGGCGGCGGCCGGCCCGGCCGGCCCGCCGGTGTGCGCCCATGATCACCCCGAGGCCGGTGGCGTCCCAGGAGTCGAGCCCGGTGAGGTCGAGCACGAGGTCGCCGTGGCCGTGATCGAGGGCGCTGTGGAGGGCCGTACGGGCGTCCGCCGCGCTGCGCACGTCGAGGCGGCCCCCGACAGCGAGTTCGGCGTGGTCGCCCCTGATGTGCATATCCGCTCCCGGCAGTCCTTGCGTCGTATGGGCCGTGTGGTCCGTGTGGCCTCTGTGGTCCGTCTGTTCCGTCCGGGCCGTCTGATCCGTCTGATCCGTCTGATCCGTCTGATCCGACCGGTCCGTGGTCGGCAACTTTCACTGCAACTGACTGCCGCGCGGGCAGTGAAGTTGCCGACCGTGAGCGAACCGATACCTAATTCACCCGAGGGGATGGATGGGCGAACTGGCGATCGGGCCCGGCGCCCCGGTGGCGGCCCCGGCCGAAGCCGCGGCCGCGATGCCTCAGTGCTTGTAGAAGCCCTGGCCGGTCTTGCGGCCGAAGTCGCCCGCGTCGACCATGCGGCGCATCAGCTCCGGCGGCGCGAACTTCTCGTCCTGGGACTCGGTGTAGATGTTGCTGGTGGCGTGCAGCAGGATGTCGACGCCGGTCAGGTCGGCGGTGGCCAGCGGCCCCATCGCGTGGCCGAAGCCGAGCTTGCAGGCGATGTCGATGTCCTCGGCGGAGGCGACGCCCGATTCGTACAGCTTCGCGGCTTCCACGACGAGCGCGGAGATCAGACGGGTCGTCACGAACCCGGCGACGTCGCGGTTGACGACGATGCAGGTCTTGCCGACCGACTCGGCGAACGCGCGCGTCGCGGCGAGGGTCTCGTCGCTGGTCTTGTAGCCGCGGACGAGCTCGCACAGCTGCATCATCGGGACGGGCGAGAAGAAGTGGGCGCCGACGACGCGCTCCGGACGCTCCGTCACGGCCGCGATCTTGGTGATCGGGATGGCGGAGGTGTTGGACGCCAGGATCGCGTCCTCGCGTACGAGCTTGTCCAGAGAGCGGAAGATCTCGTGCTTGACCTCGAGCTTCTCGAAGACGGCCTCGACGACGATGTCGACGTCGGCGACCGCGTCCAGGTCGGTCGTGGTCGTGATGCGGGCGAGGGCGGCCTCGGCGTCCTCGGCCGTCATCTTCCCCTTGGAGACGAACTTGTCGTACGAGGCCTTGATGCCGTCGGTGCCCCGGGTCAGCGCGGCGTCGGTGACGTCGCGCAGCACCACGTCCCACCCCGCCTGCGCGGAGACCTGAGCGATTCCGGAACCCATCAGCCCCGCACCGATGACGGCGAGCTTCCCAGCCACTGCACACCCCTCGTTCTTGAAACGGCTCAGTCTCGTAGCCTCTCGGCCGGAGACTAGCGGTCGTGAGGGGCACTGTGACCGGGAAGTAACACGCGTCACGTCTCAGATGACGGACATCACACCGGGACGGCCCACCGCCCGGCGCCCGCCGCGGAGTTCACCCGCCGTCACTCCCCGCCACCGCGGGCCCTGCCGAGGACACGCTCCTCCAGCTGACGCAGCCGGCCGGCCTCGCGCTCCGCGGCGGGCACATGGCACAGGTCCAGGGCCATCCGGCCGCGGGCGACGAGGTAGTGCACGTCCTCGTGGTCCGAGGCGGTCAGGGCCGGGTCCGCGCACAGCCGGCGGGAGACCACCGACAGCGTGATGTGTGCGTGGAACAGTGCCTCCTGCTCCTCCCACCCCGGCCGCTCGGCGGCCGGCTCCCGGGCCACGAGGTCCTTGAGGTAGTCGCGCACCTGCGCGTCCTCCTCGGCGGGCCGCACGACCCCCGGGGCGTACGGCGCGTCCGCCAGTTCCACCGCCCGGATCCGCAGCCAGAGCGCCTCATCGGAGTCCGCCGCACAGGGCTCGCCCCGCTCCAGCGCCTCGTGGACGGCGCGGGCCCGTGCCAGCACCTCGGCGTGCTCGGCGGAGTCCCGGGGATGGCGCGCGGCGAGGAAACCGGCGGTCACATCGACCCACTTGGCCGTCTCGGCCCGCTGCCAGAGGGTGAAGATGTCGGTCAAAGGTGCGTTTCTCCCGCTTCCGGGCCGGACGTCGGCCCCCGGCCGGAACGATAGGCCGGGGCGGCGCAGGACCGCGCGGAATTTTTCCGGCGGGGCTCATTACGCTGGCCGCATGGTGAACCTCACGCGCATCTACACCCGCACCGGCGACAAGGGCACGACCGCGCTCGGCGACATGAGCCGCACGGCCAAGACCGACCTGCGCATTTCGGCCTATGCCGATGCCAACGAGGCCAATGCGGCCATCGGCACGGCGATCGCCCTCGGCAGCCTGCCGGAGGACGTCGTGAAGGTGCTCGTCCGGGTGCAGAACGACCTGTTCGACGTGGGCGCCGACCTGTGCACCCCGGTGGTCGAGAACCCCGAGTACCCGCCGCTGCGCGTCGAGCAGTTCTACGTCGACAAGCTGGAGGCGGACTGCGACCGCTTCAACGCGGAGCTGGAGAAGCTGCGCAGCTTCATCCTGCCCGGCGGCACCCCCGGCGCGGCCCTGCTGCACCAGGCGTGCACCGTGGTCCGGCGGGCCGAGCGCTCCACCTGGGCGGCGCTGGAGGTGCACGGCGAGGTGATGAACCCGCTGACCGCCACCTACCTCAACCGCCTCTCCGACCTGCTGTTCATCCTGGCCCGTACGGCCAACAAGGAGATCGGGGACGTGCTCTGGGTCCCGGGCGGCGAGCGCGGCTAGGAACGGCGCCCCCTCCCGGCCAGGGGTGCTTCCGCAGGACCGCCTTCCGAGGAGGCCGCGTCCGCGCTCCCGCCCGCCCCGGCCGGGGCCTTGCGGGGCCAGATCGTGTAGGTGACGGCCACGACGGTGTGGATGGCCAGCGCGCGCAGCGCGCCGAGCTCCCAGCCCCGCAGTCCGGAGGTGTCCGCGGCGTCGCCCACGTACCGGATGGCGCCCTCCAGCAGCCCTAGGGCGACGGCCGCGGCGACCAACGTCCGGATCCACAGCTTCCACTCGTGCCGGGCCCGCTCCTTGCCGTACGTGGGGCCGGGCGGCTTCGGCCCGCCGGCCAGCCGGTGCGCGGCGTGCCGGTCGAGCCACTTCACCGTGTAGTGGCCGTATCCGACGGTGTAGCCGATGTAGAGGGCGGCCAAGCCGTGGGTCCAGCTCGGCTCGCCGCCGTTCTTCAGGTCCCAGGTGGTGACCGCGAGCAGCACCAGCTCCAGCAGCGGTTCGCACAGCAGCAGCGCTGCGCCCAGCCGGGGCATGTGCGCGAGGTAGCGCAGCGCCAGTCCGGCGGCCAGCAGCACCCAGAAGCCGATCTCGCAGGCGATGATCAGGGCGACGAGCACGAGGGCTCTCCCTTCCGCTCGGTTCGCAGCGGTTCGCATGACGGGTTTCCCCAAGCCTCCCGTCCGATCCGCTCCGCCTCGTCGTCGCCGGTGACGAACCGCGGCTGCATCCTTCGGTGTACTGCGGACCGCCCGGCAGTCAGCCCCGGCGGCGAGGCCCGCACCCGCTCGACCGTGTTGGATGGAGCCGTGACCGAGGCCGCGCCCACCCCGAACCGCCCGAACCCCCCGGACCCCCGCTTCCCGCGCCCGCACCGCGACGACGTGCTCCTCGCGGTGGTCAGCGTGCTCGCCGGCGTACTGCTGTGGTCCCTGGGCGTCTACAGCACGAACAACCGGCACTTCTTCCCCGCCTGGGCGGCCCTGGTGCCTCTGCTCGCCATCGGGCCGATGGAGCTGCTGCGGCGCAGCGCGCCCGGCCTCACGCTGGCCGTCGGCACCGCCGCGGTGATCGCCGACCAGTTCACGGTGGGCAACCTGGGCACCGTCATCATCTTCACCGACCTGATGTACGCGGCCGTCGTCTACGGCAAACCGACCATGGCCCGGCGGCTGCCGATCAGCACGGGCCTGGTCACGGTCGTCGTCACCGTCGCCTCCGTGGCCTGGTTGCGCACCCCGCAGGCCCTGATGATCGGCGTCATCACCGGCATCGTCAGCTTCGGCCCGGCCCTGACCGGCGCCACCCTGCGCAACCAGCGCGAGGCCGCCGAGGCCGCTCGGCTGCGCGCCGAGCAGACCGCGCTGCTGGCCGAGATGGACCGTACGCAGGCCGTGGCCTCCGAACGGGCCCGGATGGCCCGCGAGCTGCACGACATGGTCGCCAACCACCTGTCCGCGATCGCCATCCACTCCACCGCGGCGCTCTCCATCGACTCCCCCGCGACCAGCCGCGAGGCCCTCGGGGTGATCCGCGAGAACAGCGTGCAGGGGCTGGCCGACATGCGCCGGCTGATCGGGCTGCTGCGGGCGGCGGGCGCGGAGCAGGAGGCGGTCGCCACTCCCTCCCTCGACGGGCTCGACGCCCTCCTGGAACAGGCCCGGACCAACGGCACGGCGAGCGGGCTGGACTTCGTCCTGCACGACGGGCGCCCGCCCGGGCAGCCGCTGCCCGCGCCGGTGGAGCTGGCGGCGTACCGGATCGTGCAGGAATCCTTGACCAACGCCCTCAAGCACGCCGCCCCGGGCACCGTACGGGTCCGGGTCTCCCGGGCCGACGGCCTGCTGACCGTGGGCGTGGACTCCCCGTACGGCGGGCAGCAGCCGGGGCCGCGCGCCCCGGGCTCGGGGGCCGGGCTGATCGGCATGCGGGAGCGTACGGAGCTGCTCGGCGGGGAGTTCACGGCGGGCCCGGCGGGCCCGCTCTGGCAGGTGCGGGCGGTCCTGCCCGCGGAGGAGAAGGCGGTGGCCGGATGACGATCCGGGTGGTGGTGGCCGAGGACCAGAGCGCGGTACGGGCCGGGCTCGTGCTGATCCTGCGCAGCGCCGGCGACATCGAGGTCGCGGGCGAGGCGGCGGACGGCCAGGAGGCGGTGCGCCTGGCCCGGGAGCTGAGGCCGGACCTCGTCCTCATGGACGTGCAGATGCCGCGGCTCGACGGGGTGTCGGCGACGCGGCAGGTGGTGGCCGAGCAGCTGGCCGACGTCCTGGTGCTGACCACCTTCGACCTGGACGAGTACGTGTTCGGCGCGCTGCGCGCGGGGGCGGCGGGCTTCCTGCTGAAGAACGCGGAGGCCGCCGAGCTGATCGAGGCGGTGCGGACGGTCGCGCGCGGCGAGGGGCTGATCGCCCCGGCGGTGACCCGGCGGCTGATCGCGGAGTTCGCGGCTCCGCAGACCGTACGGGAGCCGGTGGCGCCGCAGACGGCCGCCGCGGTGGCCTCGCTGACGCGCCGGGAGCGGGAGGTGCTGGGCTGCCTGGGCGAGGGGCTGTCGAACGCGGAGATCGCGGTCCGGCTGGAGATGGCGGAGGCGACGGTGAAGACGCACGTCAGCAGGCTGCTGGGCAAGCTGGGGCTGCGCAGCCGGGTGCAGGCGGCGGTGCTGGCGCAGGAGCTCGTCCTGTAGCCGCACACGGGAGACCGGCGCGGAGTCCGTACCGGAACCGCGCCGGAGCGGTCCTGGAGCACACCACTGCCTCAGGTCTGGACCTCTTGACGCTTGGTCCAGACCTTTCTACGCTCACCGCTACTGTGGTGAGCATGCCATGACAAGCATGCTCACGGGCGGCGCAGGTCCCACCCCCATGTCGTGGTCGGCCCCACGGCCGCGACGGACCTCCGGAGGAGCACCCTTGAGCACAGCACCCCCACCCCGCACGCGTCTGTTCAGGAGGCTCGCCGCCGCCGCGGCCGCCTTCGCCCTGCCCGCCGCCGGCCTCGTGGCCCTGGCCGGCCCCGCACAGGCCGCCGGATCGGCGACGGCGACGTACACGAAGGTCTCCGACTGGGGCTCCGGCTTCGAGGGCAAGTGGACGGTGAAGAACACCGGCACGACCACCCTCACGAGCTGGACCGTGGAATGGGACTACCCCGCCGGCACCGCGGTCACCTCCGCCTGGGACGCCGACGTGACCGGCTCGGGCACCCACTGGACCGGAAAGAACAAGTCCTACAACGGCACCCTCGCCCCCGGCGCCACCGTCAGCTTCGGCTTCAACGGCACCGGCTCCGGCGCCCCCGCCGGGTGCAAGATCAACGGAGCGCCCTGCGAGGGCGGCACCACCCCCGCCGACAACCCGCCGTCCGCCCCCGGCACCCCCACCGCGAGCGGGGTCACCGAGACCTCCCTGACCCTCGGCTGGAGCGCCGCCACCGACGACAAGGGAGTGAAGAACTACGACGTCTTCCGCGGCGGCGTCAAGATCGCTACGGTCACCGGGACGAGCTACACCGACACCGGCCTGACCAAGGCCACCACGTACGGCTACAGCGTGACCGCCCGCGACACCGCCGACCAGACCGGCCCGGCCTCCGGCACCCTGTCGGTCACCACGGCCGGCGGCGGCACCACACCCCCCGACCCGGGCGGCAGGGTCAAGCTCGGCTACTTCACCGACTGGGGCGTCTACCAGCGCAACTACCACGTGAAGAACCTGGTGACCTCCGGCTCGGCCGCGAAGATCACCCACATCAACTACGCCTTCGGCAACGTCCAGGGCGGCAAGTGCACCGTCGGCGACGCCTACGCCGACTACGACAAGGCCTACACCGCCGACCAGAGCGTCGACGGCAAGGCCGACACCTGGGACCAGCCGCTGCGCGGCAACTTCAACCAGCTGCGCAAGCTCAAGGCCCAGTACCCGAACCTGAAGGTCCTGTGGTCCTTCGGCGGCTGGACCTGGTCCGGCGGCTTCGGCCAGGCCGCCGCGAACCCCGCCGCCTTCGCCGACTCCTGCTACAGCCTGGTCGAGGACCCGCGCTGGGCCGACGTCTTCGACGGCATCGACATCGACTGGGAGTACCCGAACGCCTGCGGACTGTCCTGCGACACCAGCGGCGCCGCCTCCCTGAAGAACCTGCTCTCCGCCCTGCGCGCCAAGTTCGGCGGCAGCAACCTGGTCACGGCCGCCATCTCCGCCGACGGCTCCAACGGCGGCAAGCTCGACCTCGCCGACTACGCCGGCGCCGCCCAGTACGTCGACTTCTACAACGTCATGACCTACGACTTCTTCGGCGCCTGGGACGCCAAGGGCCCCACCGCCCCGCACTCCCCCCTCACCTCCTACGCGGGCATCCCGATCGCCGGCTTCAACTCCGAGGCCGCCATCACCAAGCTCAAGGGCAAGGGCATCGCCGCGTCCAAGCTCAACCTGGGCATCGGCTTCTACGGCCGCGGCTGGACCGGCGTCACCCAGGACGCCCCCGGCGGCACCGCCACCGGACCGGCGCCGGGCACGTACGAGCAGGGCATCGAGGACTACAAGGTGCTGAAGGGCAGCTGCCCCGCCACCGCCACGATCGCCGGCACCGCGTACGGCCGGTGCGGCAGCAACTGGTGGAGCTACGACACCCCCGCGACCATCGCCGGCAAGATGGGCTGGACCAAGAGCCAGGGCCTCAGGGGCGCCTTCTTCTGGGAGTTCAGCGGCGACACCGCGAACGGCGAACTCGCGAACGCGATCCACACCGGGCTCCAGTGACCCCCACGCACTGAACCGGTGGACGACGAAGCCGGGGAGACGGGGTCCGCCCCCCGTCTCCCCGGCTTCTCACCTGTACGGCCGGCCGGCCTACGGCCTCAGGCCACATTCACCCGCTGGCCGGGCGGCGCCGCCTCCAGCCACGCCAGGAACCCGGTCAGCGCGTCCTCGCTCATCGCCAGCTCCAGGCGTGTCCCCTGGTGGAGACAGCCGAGCACGACGGCGTCGGACAGCAGGGCCAGCTCCTCCTCGCCCTCCGGGGCGCGGCGGGCGACCACCTCGATCGAGGCGCGCTCCAGCAGCCGGCGCGGCCGGGGCGAGTACGAGAAGACGCGGAACCACTCGATGCGGTCACCGCTGTAGCGGGCGACCCCGTACACCCAGCCCTTGCCGGAGACGTCGGGCTCCTCGGAGACGCCCCAGCGCAGGCTGCAGTCGAAGGTGCCGCCGGAGCGCTGGATGAGTCTGCGGCGCAGGCCGAACACGAACAGCCCGATCACCACCAGGGCTACGACCAGGCCGCTCACAAGCAGAGCGAGGAGCATCTTCACCGACCTCCTCGCTCATCGACAAACCGCAGACGACTGTGTCCCCCACCGGACGGATCCCGTGGCGGACCTACATCGCCTCAGCCGCGACCCGTCCCGGGAAATTCCGGAACGGACCGCGGCTGAGGTTTCAAACCTGTTCGGTTACGGGGCTCAGTGCCCCGCGACCGCGCGCAGCCGGACATCCGCGCGACGCTCGGCGGCCGCGTCGGCCTCCGCCTTCGCGCGCTCCAGTGCCCGCTCCGCACGCTGGACGTCGATCTCGTCCGCGAGCTCGGCGATCTCGGCCAGCAGGGACAGCTTGTTGTCCGCGAACGAGATGAATCCGCCGTGCACCGCGGCGACGACCGTGCCGCCCTCGCTGGTACGGATGGTCACCGGGCCCGATTCCAGCACACCGAGAAGCGGCTGGTGACCGGGCATGACGCCGATGTCGCCGGACGTGGTGCGGGCGACGACCAGGGTGGCCTCGCCGGACCAGACATTGCGGTCCGCCGCGACCAGCTCGACGTGCAGCTCAGCAGCCAAGGTGGCTCCTCGGGTCACCACCCGGCGGGTCAGCCGGGTGTTGGGTCAAATTCTAATGGGCGTGGGGAGAGGGACGGGACACACCCGTCCCTCTCCGGGGGAATCCAGCGAACCGGGAGCGCTCCGGGAGGAGCGCGCCGGATCAGGAGACGCCCAGCTCCTTGGCGTTGGCCTTCAGGTCCTCGATGCCACCGCACATGAAGAACGCCTGCTCGGGGAAGTGGTCGTACTCACCGTCGCAGATCGCGTTGAACGCGGCGATCGACTCGTCGAGCGGAACGTCCGAACCGTCCACGCCGGTGAACTGCTTGGCGACGTGGGTGTTCTGCGACAGGAAGCGCTCGACACGACGGGCACGGTGGACAACGAGCTTGTCCTCCTCGCCCAGCTCGTCGATACCGAGGATCGCGATGATGTCCTGGAGGTCCTTGTACTTCTGGAGGATCCCCTTGACGCGCATCGCGGCGTTGTAGTGGTCCTGCGCGATGTAGCGCGGGTCCAGGATCCGGGACGTGGAGTCCAGCGGGTCCACGGCCGGGTAGATGCCCTTCTCGGAGATCGGACGGGACAGAACCGTCGTCGCGTCGAGGTGGGCGAAGGTGGTCGCCGGCGCCGGGTCGGTGAGGTCGTCGGCGGGGACGTAGATCGCCTGCATGGAGGTGATCGAGTGACCACGGGTCGAGGTGATGCGCTCCTGGAGGAGACCCATCTCGTCGGCCAGGTTCGGCTGGTAACCCACCGCGGAGGGCATGCGGCCGAGCAGGGTCGACACCTCGGAACCGGCCTGGGTGTACCGGAAGATGTTGTCGATGAAGAACAGCACGTCCTGCTTCTGCACATCGCGGAAGTACTCCGCCATGGTCAGACCGGCCAGGGCGACGCGCAGACGGGTGCCCGGGGGCTCGTCCATCTGGCCGAAGACCAGCGCGGTCTTGTCCAGAACGCCGGAGTCCGACATCTCCTCGATGAGGTCGTTGCCCTCACGGGTGCGCTCACCGACGCCCGCGAACACCGACACACCGTCGTGGTTGTTGGCGACGCGGTAGATCATTTCCTGGATCAGAACGGTCTTGCCGACACCGGCACCACCGAACAGACCGATCTTTCCACCCTTGACGTACGGGGTGAGGAGGTCGATGACCTTGACGCCGGTCTCGAACATCTCGGTCTTCGACTCGAGCTCGTCGAAGTTCGGGGCCTTGCGGTGGATCGCCCAGCGCTCGGTCACCTCGGAGTTGGCCTCCGGGTAGTTGAGCACCTCACCCAGGGTGTTGAAGACCTTGCCCTTGGTGAAGTCGCCGACCGGGACGGTGATGCCCGCACCCGTGTCGGTCACCGCGGCCTGGCGGACCAGGCCGTCGGTGGGCTGCATCGAGATCGTGCGGACCAGGCCGTCACCCAGGTGCTGGGCGACCTCGAGGGTCAGCGTCTTGAGCGCGCCCTCCTCGGCCGGGTCGGCGACCTGGACGGTCAGCGCGTTGTAGATGTCGGGCATCGCGTCGACGGGGAACTCCACGTCGACGACCGGGCCGATGACCCGGGCGACGCGGCCCGTGGCGGCGGCCGTCTCAACAGAGGTCGTCATTACTTGTCACTCCCCGCGGTCGCGTCGGCCATGGCGCTCGCGCCACCGACGATCTCGCTGATTTCCTGGGTGATTTCGGCCTGGCGGGCCGCGTTGGCAAGCCGGGAGAGGCTCTTGATGAGCTCACCGGCGTTGTCGGTCGCCGACTTCATCGCGCGGCGGCGGGCGGCGTGCTCGGAGGCAGCGGCCTGCAGCAGTGCGTTGTAGATACGGCTCTCGACGTAGCGCGGCAGCAGGGCGTCGAGGACGTCCTCCGCCGACGGCTCGAACTCGAACAGCGGAAGGATCTCGCCCTTCGCGCCGGTCTCCTCCGCAGCCTGGTCGAGGCTGAGCGGCAGCATCCGGCTGTCCACCGCGTTCTGCGTCATCATCGACACGAATTCCGTGAAGACGATGTGCAGCTCGTCGACACCGCCCTCGGCCGTCTCCAGCTGGATGGCCTCGATCAGCGGCGCCGCGACGCGCTTGGCGTCGGCGTACTCCGGCCTGTCGGTGAAGCCGGTCCACGAGCCCGCGATCTTGCGCTCACGGAACCCGAAGTACGCGACACCCTTGCGGCCGACGATGTACGTGTCGACCTCCTTGCCCTCGCTGCGCAGCCGCTCGGTGAGCCGGTCGGCCTGCTTGATGGCGTTCGAGGAGTAGCCGCCGGCCAGACCGCGGTCGCTCGTGATGAGCAGGACCGCGGCGCGGACCGGCGCCTCGACCTCGGTGGTCAGGGCGTGCTTGGTGTTCGAACCGGTCGCCACCGCCGTCACCGCACGGGTGAGCTCGGTCGCGTACGGCATGGAGGCCGCCACCTTGCGCTGCGCCTTGACGATGCGCGAGGCGGAGATCATCTCCATCGCCTTGGTGATCTTCTTGGTCGCCGTGATGGCACGGATGCGACGCTTGTAGACCCGGAGCTGCGCTCCCATGAGTCAGGTCCCTTCCGTCGTCACTTGGAGACGTTGACGGCCGGTGCGTCCTCGCCCAGAAGCTTGCCGTCCGAGGTCTCGAACTGCCGCTTGAAGCCGGCGATGGCGTCGGCGATCGCGGTCAGGGTGTCGTCGGACATCTTGCCGCCCTCGGCGATCGAGGTGAGGAGGTCCTTGCGCTCGCGGCGCAGGTGCTCCAGCAGCTCCGACTCGAAGCGGCGGATGTCGGCGACCGGGACGTCGTCCATCTTGCCGGTGGTGCCGGCCCAGACGGAGACGACCTGCTCCTCGACCGGCATCGGCTGGTACTGGCCCTGCTTCAGCAGCTCGGTCATGCGCTTGCCGCGCTCCAGCGCGGCCTTCGACGCGGCGTCCAGGTCGGAACCGAAGGCGGCGAACGCCTCCAGCTCGCGGTACTGGGCCAGGTCGACGCGCAGACGGCCGGAGACCTGCTTCATGGCCTTGTGCTGCGCGGAACCACCGACGCGGGAGACCGAGATACCGACGTTCAGGGCCGGGCGCTGGCCGGCGTTGAACAGGTCGGACTCCAGGAAGCACTGGCCGTCGGTGATGGAGATGACGTTGGTCGGGATGAACGCCGAGACGTCGTTGGCCTTGGTCTCGACGATCGGCAGACCGGTCATCGAGCCGGCGCCCATGTCGTCGGAGAGCTTGGCGCAGCGCTCCAGCAGACGCGAGTGCAGGTAGAAGACGTCACCCGGGTAGGCCTCGCGGCCCGGCGGGCGGCGCAGCAGCAGCGACACGGCGCGGTAGGCGTCGGCCTGCTTCGACAGGTCGTCGAAGATGATCAGGACGTGCTTGCCGGCGTACATCCAGTGCTGGCCGATGGCGGAACCGGTGTACGGCGCCAGGTACTTGAAGCCGGCCGGGTCGGACGCCGGGGCGGCGACGATCGTCGTGTACTCGAGCGCGCCGGCCTCTTCGAGGGCGCCGCGGACCGACGCGATGGTCGAGCCCTTCTGGCCGATGGCGACGTAGATGCAGCGGACCTGCTTGTTCACGTCGCCCGAGCGCCAGTTGTCGCGCTGGTTGATGATCGTGTCGACGGCCAGAGCGGTCTTGCCGGTCTGACGGTCACCAATGATCAGCTGACGCTGGCCGCGGCCGATCGGCACCATCGCGTCGACGGCCTTGTAGCCGGTCTGCATGGGCTCGTGGACCGACTTGCGGACCATGACGCCGGGGGCCTGCAGCTCGAGGGCGCGGCGGCCTTCGGTCGCGATCTCGCCGAGACCGTCGATCGGGTTGCCGAGCGGGTCGACAACGCGGCCGAGGTAGCCCTCGCCGACGCCGACGGAGAGGACCTCGCCGGTGCGCTGCACCGACTGGCCCTCCTCGATGCCGCTGAACTCGCCGAGGACGATCGCACCGATCTCGCGCTCCTCGAGGTTGAGGGCGAGGCCGAGGGTGCCGTCCTCGAACTTCAGCAGCTCGTTCGCCATGGCGGAGGGCAGACCCTCCACCTTCGCGATGCCGTCGCCGGCAAGGCTGACCGTGCCGACCTCCTCGCGCGAGGCCGCGTCCGGCTTGTACGACTGGACGAAGTTCTCCAGTGCGTCCCGGATCTCCTCCGGCCGGATCGTGAGCTCCGCCATCTGGGTTCCCTGCTCTCCTTGTTGGGCCTGAAGCTTCTTAGGGGTCTGGGGGTGACCCCCAGGAATCTTCTGCAAGTTCTGCACGGCCCAACCGGGCCGCTAGGAATGCTTTGTTCTGTTGCCGGCCGGTCAGCCGGCCATGCGGCGGGACGCCTCGGAGAGGCGCTCCGCGATGCTGCCGTCGATGACCTCGTCGCCGACCCGCACCACGATCCCGCCGAGGACCGCGGGGTCCACGTCCAGGTTCAGGTGCATCTCACGGCCGTACAGCTTGGCCAGCACCGCGCCCAGGCGGTTGCGCTGGGCATCGCTGAGCGGAACCGCGGAGGTCACGGTGGCGACCATGCGGTTGCGGCGCTCGGCGGCGAGCTTGGACAGGGCCTCGAGGCCCCCTTCCAGGCTACGTCCCCGCGGGTGCGTGACGAGACGCGCGATCAGGCGCTCGGTCGCGGCGTCGGCCTTGCCGTCGAGCAGGCTGTGCACCAGCGTGCCCTTGGCGGAGGCGGAAGCCTTCCGGTCGGTCAGCGCGGCGCGCAGGTCGGTGCTGGTGGCGAGGATCCGGCCGAACCGGAAGACCTCGTCCTCGACGCTGTCGAGAGCACCGCTCTGCTGGGCCGCCGTGAGGTCGGCGGTGTCCGCCAGCTCCTCCAGGGCGTCCACCAGGTCGCGGGACTGCGACCAGCGGGAGCGGACCATGCCCGCCACCAGGTCGAGGGTCTCCCCGCCGACCTGGCCGCCCAGCAGGCGCTGCGCCAGCTCGGCCTTGGCCTCGGCGGGCTGCGCCGGGTCGGTGAGGACCCGGCGCAGCGAGACCTCACGGTCGAGCAGCGCGGTGACGGCAGCCAGCTCACCGGCGAGCTTCGCCGCGTCGACGGACGTGTTGTCCGTCAGCGCGTCGAGGCGCTCGCGCGCGGAGGCCAGTGCCTCGCGGCTCGCTCCGTTCATCGGGCCGCCTCGGCCTTCTCCTCAAGCTCGCTGAGGAAGCGGTCGATGGTGCGGCTCTGTCGCGCGGCGTCCTCGAGGGACTCCCCGACGAGCTTGCCGGCGAGGTCGGTGGCGAGCTTGCCCACGTCCTGTCGCAGCGCCTGAGAGGCGGCCTTGCGGTCGGCAGCGATCTGGGCGTGGCCGGCAGCGATGATCTCCTCACGCTGCCGCTGGCCCTCTGCGCGCAGTTCTTCCTTGAGCGCAGTGCCCTGCTCCAGCGCTTCCTGGCGCAGACGCGCGGCCTCGTGCCGGGCCTCGGCGAGCTGGGCCTTGTACTGCTCCAGCACGCTCTGAGCCTCGGTCTGAGCGGCCTCGGCCTTCTCGATACCGCCCTCGATCTGCTCGCGGCGCTCGTCCAGAACCTTGTTGATGTTCGGGAGGAGCTTCTTCGCGAGGAAACCGAAGACGATGACGAAGGCGATCAGACCGATGACGAGCTCGGGGATCGGCGGGACGAGCGGGTTTTCCGTCTCGGCCGCGAGAACCAGGAGGTTCACATCAGTGCCTTTCGTCTAATCGGACTAGTGGTCGGCTCGTCTTAGTAGACGAACGGCATGACCAGACCGATGAGGGCGAGCGCCTCACAGAAGGCGAAGCCGAGGATCTGGTTGGCGCGGATCAGACCGGCAGCCTCGGGCTGGCGGGCGAGGGCCTGCGTACCGTTACCGAAGATGATGCCGACGCCGACGCCCGGGCCGATGGCCGCGAGGCCGTAACCGATGGAGCTGAGGGAACCGGTGACGCCTTCGGCGGCAGCAAGGATCTGGGACATGCCAGTTCTTCCTTCTCTTTCACGGACCGGTGGGGGTTGGCCACCGGACGACAGGGGGATGGGGGTGGGCGGTCTGGCTCAGTGGTGCTCGGCGAGCGCGCCCTGGATGAAGCTGCAGGCCAGGAGGACGAAGACGTACGCCTGGACAGCCTGGATGAAGAGCTCGAAGGCGGTCATCACGATGACCATGACGAACGAGACGCCGGCGTAGGCGATGCCGATCCCGTTCAGCAGGTACCAGCTGGCGATCGTGAAGAGCAGCAGCAGCGTGTGACCGGCGAACATGTTCGCGAAGAGTCGGACCGCGTGGGTGAACGGGCGCACCAGGACGTTCGAGAAGAACTCGATGACCATGACCAGCGGGAGCACCGGGCCGAGCGACTTGTCGTAGCCGGTCAGGTTCTTCAGACCGCCGACGAAGCCGTGGCGCTTGAACGTCACCGACATCCAGATGAAGTACACGATCGCGGCCAGGATCGCCGGGTACGCGATGATCGCGGTCACCGGGAACTGGGCCACGGGGACGATCGACCAGACGTTCAGGATCCACACGAAGAAGAACAGCGAGACCATGAAGGGGACGTACTTCTCGCCCTCCTTCTTGCCGAGCGTCTCGTAGACGATGCCGCGGCGAACGAAGTCGTAGCCGCTCTCGGCGATCATCTGCAGCTTGCCGGGTACGACCTTCGGCTTGCCGAAGGCGGCCCAGAAGAAGGCCACGATGATGATCGAGCCCAGGAGGGCCAGCAGCATCGGCTTGTTGAAGTACGGGCTCGTCAGGCCGGCTTCGCCCCACAGCGGCTCGAAGAGGAACGAGTGCAGGCCCGGACCGGGGAAGCCACATCCGTCGAAGATGTGACAGTCGGTCTCGAAAGCGAGGACCTGCGTCGGGTCAGCACTCACCGCGGGCTCCTTCAGCGTGGCGCATAGGTACGGCAACCTCATCGTGTCGGCGCGGCGTACGGCCGCGGTTCGGCACTGGACTGGTGTAACGGGTGTGGGGGCGGCGATCAGGCATCGAGCCTCGCGATGGAACAGGCGTCAGCTCAGATGCCCGCGCCCGCAATGCCGCAGTTGGAACCGGACGATAGCAGCATCTCGAACGCTCACTTATCCCGGCCCTACCCCTCACGACTTCGGCCCCGGATTTTCGGGCTTGTCGCCCTTCGTCGAGTCCGGTTCGACATACAGGATCTTGGCCTTCATGTGCGTACGCGTCTGTGCGCCGATCCACACGAGGGTGGTGGCGACGAGCGTGATCGCGAAGGCCTTGGGGTTGAACAGCGTCGTGTTCTTGAACACGGCGACGAAGATGAAAAGCAGCAGCAGCTGGGCCGTGTAGAGCATCAGCCCCATGGCCTGAAACAGCTGCGGCAGGGACTTGGCGGTGCGCTGGAGCACGAAGAGCCCGAGCCCCATGAACACGATCACGATGAGCGTGGCGACGGCGGCGCCGATCGCGCCCTTGCCGCCCGCGAGCACACCGCTGACGGCCGCGGCGACGGCGCCGGCGGCAGCAGTGGGCACGACGATGGGCAGCAGGGATCGGGCGTCATCAGACCGCATGGCGCTTGGCTCCGCATGATGGTGGGGGCACGGACTCGTACGGGACTCGTACGGGACGAGCGTAAGCCCGGTCCGAGAGGGAACCTCGGGCCAATGGACCGTCGCACTACGGTCCTTCGGCTCTGTCGCCGGGTCTAGTGAACGGTATCACAAACTATTTGATGAGAGCTTTACCTGGGTGGTGTGCTCACTGTCACACATGAGAGCTAACCCGCCCGTGTGTGCAGGACAGCCCGGCATCTCGTGTGCTAAAGGGACGGCATGTCGGACTTGCGCCGTCGGCGTCAGCGCGCCGATCCGGCCTTACGCCGGTCGGGGAAGCGCGAACGGGGGCCCACGGCAGTCGCTCCGTTGACGCCGGAGACACCGACGGTGACGGGCCTCGCGGGCTCCGGCTCCCGCGCCGAGGCGTCCTGCGCCGCGGCCTCCGCGGCCCGCTCGGCGTGCCGGTAGCGCGGCGGGACGAGGAACTCCGCCCAGCGCGGCGCACGCGGCGTGAACCGCGGCAGGAGCAGCAGGACCAGGCCCACGGCGCTCAGCAGGGCGATCGCCAGCACGATCCACATCGAGGCGGAGTGCACGGAATAGGCCACCGCGCCGAAGGCGATCAGCCCCGACCAGAAGTACATGATCAGCACGGCCCGGCTGTGCGAATGCCCGAGTTCCAGCAGCCGGTGGTGCAGGTGTCCGCGGTCGGCCGCGAACGGCGACTGGCCCTTCCAGGTGCGCCGCACGATGGCCAGAATCAGGTCGGCCATCGGGATGGCGATGATCGTCAGCGGCAGCAGCAGCGGGATGAAGACCGGGAGCATCGCGTGCGTCGCGTTGCGCTCACCGCCGGCGAAGAGGGCCATCGTGTCCGGGTCGACCTGCCCGGTGATCGAGATGGCGCCCGCGGCGAGGACCAGGCCGATGAGCATCGAGCCGGAGTCGCCCATGAAGATCCGGGCGGGATGCATGTTGTGCGGCAGGAAGCCCAGGCACATGCCCATCAGGATCGCGGCGAACAGGGTCGCGGGCGCGGCCGGCTCGATGCCGTAGCCGTACCAGATGCGGTAGGCGTACAGGAAGAACGCCGCCGCGGCGATGCAGACCATGCCGGCGGCCAGGCCGTCGAGGCCGTCGACGAAGTTCACCGCGTTGATGGTGATCACCACCAGCGCCACGGTGAGCAGGTTGCCCTGCCACTGGGTGAGCGCGACCGTCCCGATGCCCGGGACGGGGATCCACAGGACGGTCAGACCCTGCATGACCATCACACCGGCGGCGATCATCTGGGCGCCGAGCTTGATCAGCGCGTCGATCTCGAACTTGTCGTCGAGCACGCCGATCAGCCAGATCAGGGCCGCCCCCGACAGCAGGGCCCGCGGTTCGTTCGACAGCTCGAAGACGCCGTTGAGGTTCTTCAGGTGGTCTGCGACCAGGAGCCCCGCGCACAGCCCGCCGAACATGGCAATGCCGCCGAGCCGCGGAGTGGGCTCGCGGTGCACGTCGCGGGCGCGGATCTCCGGCATCGCGCCGGCCGCGATCGCGAACTTCCGCACCGGTCCGGTCAGCAGGTAGGTCACCGCGACCGTGACGCAAAGCGTCAGCAGATATTCACGCACGGGCTGCCCCAGATGTATCGCCGGCCATCTCAGCCCCACACATTAGCTGCGATGTCCCCCTGCCCGAGGACGCGAGGGGCCCCTTGAACGGTTGCGGTAAACCCCTTTCATCCTGCTTGTTCCGGATACGGCGCAAAGGCCCGTGCCAGCTCGGAGGCCTCCGCACGGGTCCGCCCCGGCTCGCCCTGCAGCGCGGAGGCGAACAGGGCCGCGATGCGGGCCATCTCCGGCTCCCGCATGCCCTGCGTGGTGACGGCCGCCGTGCCCAGCCGGATGCCCCGCTGGTCCCCGTACGGCAGTGCGCAGGTGTCCAGCACGATTCCCGCCGCGGCGAGCCGCCCGCGGGCCGTCGGGCCGTCGATCCCGAGCGGCGCCGGATCGGCGGTGATCAGATGGGTGTCGGTCCCCCCGGTCGTCACGGCGAACCCCTGCGCGGCCAGCGCGTCCGCGAGCGCCCTGGCATTGGCGACCACCCGGTGGGCGTAGGTGGTGAACGCCGGCCGGGCGGCCTCGCCGAAGGCCACCGCCTTCGCGGCGATGGTGTGCATCTGGGCGCCGCCCTGCGTGAACGGGAACACCGCCCGGTCGATCCGCTCGGCGAACTCCCCGCCGCACAGCACCATGCCTCCGCGCGGCCCGCGCAGCACCTTGTGCGTGGTCGCGCACACGATGTCGGCGTACGGGACGGGGCTGGGCGCGGCCCCGCCCGCGACGAGCCCGATCGGGTGTGCGGCATCCGCGATGAGGTACGCGCCGACCTCGTCGGCGATCTCCCGGAACACCGAGTACTCGGGGTGCCGCGGGTAGGAGATCGACCCGCACACGATCGCCTTCGGCCGGTGCGCCCGCGCGAGGTCCTGCACCTGCCGGTAGTCGATCAGACCGGTCTCGGCGTCGACCCCGTACCCGACGAAGTCGAACCAGCGTCCCGAGAAGTTGGCCGGTGAGCCGTGGGTGAGGTGCCCGCCGTACGCCAGCCCCATCGCCAGCACCGTGTCGCCGGGCCGCAGCAGCGCCGCGTACGCCGCCAGGACGGCCGCGGAACCCGAGTGCGGCTGCACGTTGGCGTGCTCGACCCCGAACAGCGCGCGCGCCCGCTCCACCGCGGTCTGCTCGGCGAGGTCGGCGTACTCGCAGCCGCCGTGGTAGCGGCGGCCCGGATAGCCCTCGGCGTACTTGTTCGCGAGGGTGGAGCCGAGGGCCGCCAGGACGGCGGGCGAGGTGAAGTTCTCGGCGGCGATGAGCTGCAGCGAGGCGGCCTGCCGCTGCGCCTCCCCGGCGAGCACGTCGGCCATCTGCGGATCCTGCTGCCGCAGGACGTCCGCGGCCTGGGTCATGACGCTCATGGCGCGACTCCCGCGCAGTGGGGTACCGGTACCAGCCACTGTAGGCCGCACCGGCCCGTCCCGCCCTGCGACGTGCCACGGCCCACGACGCGCCGTGCCCCGACGGCGCCTGCGGCGGCCCGCGGGCACCGCCGGCACAAGAAGGCTCCGCGCAGCTCCGCCCAGCGGGAAGGGGGCGTCAGCGCGACGCCGTGACCCCCGTCAGGGCGGTGACGACGGGATCCAGCGCCTGGCTGATCTCGTCGCCGATCGACCGGAAGAACGTGATCGGCGCCCCGTACGGATCGTGCACCTCATCCGCATCCGCAGACGGCGCCAGCAGCCACCCCCGCAGCGCAGCGGCGGCCCGCACCAGCGCCCGGGCCCGCTCCGCCACCCCGTCGTCCAGCGGCGGCAGCGTGGCCGGATCTATCGCCCGTACCAGCCGCGTGAACTCCTTCAGCGTGAAGGTCCGCAGCCCGGCAGAGTGCCCCATCGAGATCACCTGCGCCCGGTGGTCGCGGGTGGCGGTCAGCACCAGGTCGGCCCGTATGACGTGCTCGTCGAGCAGCTCCCGCCCGGTGAACCCGGAGGCGTCCGCGCCGAAGTCGGCCAGCACGGCCGCCGCGTTGGCCTCCATCGGCGCACCCTCGTGGCCCCACGTGCCCGCGCTCTCCACGATCAGGCTGCTCGCGGGTATGTCGCCGAGCCGGCGGGCCAGCGCATGCCGGGTCAGCCGCTCGGTGATGGGCGAGCGGCACACGTTGCCGGTGCTGACGTGGAGGATGCGAAAGGTGTCGCCCCCGGCCACCGCTTCGGCCGGAAGGGGTTCGCTTGCTATGCCACGCCCCCGAGGGCTCACGGGGCCACCTCGAGGTCGGGTACGACCTCCCGCAGCTGCTCGGCGGTCAGCGCCCCCGCACGCAGCAGGACGGGAACCTTCCCGGTGACGTCGACGATCGACGACGGCTGGATCCCCGGCGTCGGGCCGGCGTCGAGGTACACCGACACCGAGTCGCCGAGCATCGCCCGCGCGGCGTCGCAGTCCTCGGGCGCCGGGTGGCCGCTCAGGTTGGCGGAGGACACGGCCATCGGGCCGACCTCGGTCAGCAGCTCGATCGCGACGGGGTGCAGCGGCATGCGCACGGCGACGGTGCCCCGGGTCTCCCCCAGGTCCCAGGCCAGCGACGGCTGGTGCTTGGCCACCAGCGTCAGCGCACCCGGCCAGAAGGCGTCGACGAGCTCCCACGCCTGCTCGGAGAAGTCGGTGACCAGCCCGTGCAGGGTGTTCGGGGAGCCGATCAGCACCGGGGTGGGCATGTTGCGGCCGCGCCCCTTGGCGGCGAGCAGGTCGCCGACCGCCTCGGCGCTGAAGGCGTCGGCGCCGATCCCGTACAGCGTGTCGGTCGGCAGCACGACGAGTTCGCCGCGGCGGACGGCGGATGCCGCTTCACGCAGACCCGTCTTGCGGTCCGTCGCGTCGTTGCAGTCGTATCGCCGTGCCATCAGCGGGCCTCCTCGTGGTGCAGGTGGGTGGCGGGAAGGGGGGCGCTCACGGCAGGGCCTTGCGGGCCGTGGCGAAGCGCGGGCGGTTGTTGAGGTCGGGGTGGTCGGCGGCGTCGGCCCAGCCCCGCTCCTCCGCGAAGATCCACGGGACCTGGCCGCCCTGCGTGTCGGCGTGCTCGATGACGACGATGCCGCCGGGCCGCAGCAGCCGGTGCGCGGTGCGCTCGATGCCGCGGATGGTGTCGAGGCCGTCCTCACCGGAGAACAGGGCCATCTCCGGGTCGTGGTCGCGGGCCTCGGGGGCGACGTACTCCCATTCCGTGAGCGGGATGTACGGCGGGTTGGAGATGACCAGGTCGACCTGGCCGTCCAGCTCGGGCAGCGCCTCCAGCGCGTCGCCCTGGTGGACGGTGACCCGCGAGCCCTCGGCGTTCTTGCGGGTCCAGCGCAGCGCGTCCTCGGACAGCTCGACGGCGTGCACGCGCGAGCGCGGCACCTCCTGCGCCATGGCCAGCGCGATCGCCCCGGACCCGGTGCACAGGTCGACGATCAGCGGCTCGACGACGTCCATCGCCCGGACGGCCTGTATGGCCCAGTCCACCACCGACTCGGTCTCGGGGCGGGGCACGAACACCCCGGGCCCGACCTGGAGCTCCAGGTACCGGAAGAAGGCCCGGCCGGTGATGTGCTGGAGCGGCTCGCGCGCCTCGCGGCGGGCGACGGCCTCCCAGTAGCGGGCGTCGAAGTCGGCGTCCTTGACGTGGTGCAGTTCCCCCCGCTTGACGCCGTGGACGAAGGCCGCGAGCTCCTCCGCGTCGAAACGCGGTGAGGGAACGCCTGCGGCGGCCAGCCGCTGGGTGGCCTGGGCCACCTCGGCAAGCAGCAAGTTCACGCTGGTCCTCCGGGCTGCTGTCGTACGAGGGGGTGACGGGGGGAGGTCAGGTCAGTTCTGGTTCGCGGCCGCGAGCTTCGCGGCCGAGTCCGTGTCGACGCACGCCTGGATGACCGCGTCGAGGTCGCCGTCGAGCACCTGGTCCAAGTTGTACGCCTTGAAGCCGGTCCGGTGGTCCGAGATCCGGTTTTCCGGGAAGTTGTACGTACGGATCTTCTCGGAGCGGTCCACGGTGCGCACCTGGCTGCGGCGGGCGTCCGCGGCCTCCTGCTCGGCGGCCTCCTGCGCCGCGGCCAGCAGGCGCGAACGCAGGATGCGCATGGCCTGCTCCTTGTTCTGGAGCTGGCTCTTCTCGTTCTGGCAGGAGGCGACCACGCCGGTCGGCAGGTGCGTGATGCGCACGGCCGAGTCGGTGGTGTTGACGGACTGGCCGCCGGGGCCCGACGAGCGGTACACGTCGATGCGCAGGTCGTTGGGGTTGATCTCGACCTCGACCTCCTCGGCCTCCGGGGTGACGAGCACGCCGGCGGCGGAGGTGTGGATGCGGCCCTGGGACTCGGTGGCCGGCACGCGCTGGACGCGGTGCACGCCGCCCTCGTACTTCATGCGCGCCCACACGCCCTGGCCGGGCTCGGTCGCGCCGTTGCCGCCCTTGGTGCGCACCGAGACCTGGACGTCCTTGTAGCCGCCGAGCTCGGACTCGGTGGAGTCGATGATCTCGGTCTTCCAGCCCACGCGCTCGGCGTAGCGCAGGTACATGCGCAGCAGGTCGCCGGCGAACAGCGCGGACTCGTCGCCGCCCGCGCCCGCCTTGATCTCCAGCAGCACGTCCTTGTCATCGCTGGGGTCGCGCGGGACGAGCAGCAGGCGGAGCTTCTCGGTGAGCTCCTCGCGGTGCGCGCTGAGCTCCTTGACCTCGGCGGCGAAGTCGGGGTCGTCGGCCGCGAACTCCTTCGCGGTCTCGATGTCGTCCGCGGACTGCTTCCACGCCCGGTAGGTCGCGATGATCGGGGTCAGCTCCGCGTAGCGCTTGTTGAGCTTGCGCGCGTTGGCCTGATCGGCGAAGACCGAAGGGTCGGCGAGCTTCTTCTCGAGGTCGGCGTGTTCGCCGACCAGTTCCTCGACCGCCTCGAACATCGGGGGCTCCTGGGGTGAAAAGTACGAAAAAGGGCTGCGGGACGACAAAGGCGCCGGCCCGGCCGCCCCCGCATGAGCGGGGTGCAGCCGGGGTCCGGCGCCGTGGGCTCGCTACTTCGAGCCGGCAGCCTTGCCGAAGCGGGCCTCGAAGCGGGCGACACGGCCACCGGTGTCGAGGATCTTCTGCTTGCCCGTGTAGAACGGGTGGCACTCGGAGCAGACCTCGGCACGGATGGTGCCCTCGGTCAGGGTGCTACGGGTGGTGAACGACGCGCCGCAGGTGCAGCTGACCGCGGTCTCGACGTACTCGGGGTGAACATCGCGCTTCAAGGTGTCTCCTAGATTCGGGAGGGCGCCGGGTCGCAGGGGCCGAATTGCGCACTGCGTGAACCGGGGCCGACAGACCAGTCTGCCAGGACCGGGCTGCCTGACAAAATTCCGGGAACGCCCTCCTCAACGAGCGGGGTCGGGCATCTATTCCGGGCCCCGACAGAACGCCTGTGACCAGGCCTTTCACCGCGGGGGCGGGTCAGCGCACGATCTCCCCCGCCGAGCTCTTGTCGCCGGCGGACCGCGCCGTGGCCTCGGCGGGGACCGGCTGCTCGGCCAGCAGCGCGTCCCAGACCATCTTGGACTCCTTGGTGAGCGGCACGACCCGGTCGGGGTCCAGCGGGTCCGCGGCCACCGGCAGCGTGATCATCTGCATGTTCTGGGCGTCGATGCCCTGCAGGCTCTGGGCGAAGCCGAGCAGGGACTTCACGTCGCCGAGCGACTTGTCCGTGGTCAGGGACTTGGTGCCGGTGTCGGCGAGGTCCATCAGCCGCTTGGGGTTGTCGAAGATGCCGATGCCCTTGACCTGCTTGATCAGCGCCTTCATGAACGCCTGCTGGAGCTGTATTCGGCCCAGGTCGCTGCCGTCGCCGACGCTCTTGCGGGTGCGGACCAGGCCCAGGGACTGCTCGCCGTTGAGGTGGTTCTTGCCGGCGGGCAGGTCGAGGTGGCTGGAGCCGTCCTTGATGGGCTTGGTCGTGGTCACCTCCACGCCGCCGAGGTTGTCGATGATCTTCTTGAAGCCCGTGAAGTCGACCTCGATGTAGTGGTCCATGCGGATCCCCGACATCTTCTCGACGGTCTTGACCACGCAGGCCGCCCCGCCGATGGTGAACGCCTCGTTGAACTGCTCGCGCTGGCGCCCCTTGTCCGTCTTGCCGTTGGGCAGGGTGCACGGCGGCCGGCTGACCATGGTGTCGCGCGGGATCGAGATGACGCTGGCCTTCTTGTGGCCGTCGTACAGGTGGATGATCATCGCCGTGTCGGAGCGGGCCGAGCCGCCGTCGTCGCGGCCGTACTCGGAATTGGCGCCGCCGCGGGAGTCGGAGCCGAGGACCAGGATGTCCATCGAGCCGTTGTCCACGTTCTGCGGGCGGTCCTTGCCGAGCGCACCGTCGATGTCGACCGTCTTCAGGTTCCCGTTCAGCTTGAAGTAGAACCAGCCGAGGCCCGCACCGCCGAGCAGGACCACGCCCGCCGCGCTCCACGCGACGATCGTCAGCGCCTTGCGGCTCTTCGCGGGCTTCCGCCGGCGCCGGGCCGCGGCACGCCCGCCGCCGCCCCTGCTGTCCTCGCTCATGCTCTCCTCAGTCCTGGACATACGGTTTCCGGCCATCCGGCCCGACCTCCCCCGCTCCCCCTCGCCCCCCTGACACAGACGGGGGAACACCCTCCAGGGTTCCACGGGCCTGCGGCGGGCCCCGACCGGGGTGGCCGGGCGGCCTGGGCCGCACGGCCCCGCGCGCCGCACACCGGCCGCCCGCACCGCCCGGGCCGGGGGCTTTCCCCCGGAAGGACGCACGCGGCCGCCCCGCGGTTCACCACGGGCCGGGTGTGGCGGAACCCGCACGCGCCGGGCCCGGGCGGGCGGAAAACGCGGGACCGCCCCCGCCGCGGCTGCGGTGGGGGCGGTCCCGGTGTGGGCCGTACGACGGCTCCGGACGCGAAGGACGTCAGTCGTCGTTCTTGCCGGCCGGCGTCGTCTTGGCGATCTGCATCAGGAACTCGGCGTTCGACTTGGTCTGCTTCATCTTGTCGAGCAGGAGCTCGATGGCCTGCTGCGAGTCGAGCGCGTGCAGCACCCGGCGCAGCTTCCAGACGATGGAGAGCTCCTCGCTGTTGAGCAGGATCTCCTCCTTGCGCGTACCCGACGGGTCGACGTCGACGGCCGGGAAGATGCGCTTGTCGGCGAGCTTGCGGTCGAGCTTGAGCTCCATGTTGCCGGTGCCCTTGAACTCCTCGAAGATCACCTCGTCCATGCGCGAGCCGGTGTCGACCAGCGCGGTGGCCAGGATGGTCAGCGAGCCGCCGTCCTCGATGTTGCGCGCGGCACCGAAGAAGCGCTTCGGCGGGTACAGCGCGGTCGAGTCGACACCACCGGACAGGATGCGGCCGGAGGCGGGCGCCGCGAGGTTGTACGCGCGGCCCAGGCGGGTGATGGAGTCCAGCAGGACGACCACGTCGTGACCCAGCTCGACGAGGCGCTTGGCGCGCTCGATGGCCAGCTCGGCGACGGTGGTGTGGTCCTCGGCCGGGCGGTCGAAGGTCGAGGAGATGACCTCGCCCTTGACCGACCGCTGCATGTCGGTGACCTCTTCCGGACGCTCGTCGACCAGGACGACCATCAGGTGGCACTCGGGGTTGTTCGTGGTGATCGCGTTGGCGATCGCCTGCATGATCATGGTCTTGCCGGTCTTCGGCGGGGCCACGATCAGGCCGCGCTGGCCCTTGCCGATCGGCGACACCAGGTCGATGATGCGCGTCGTCAGCACGCCCGGGTCGGTCTCCAGGCGGAGCCGGTCCTGCGGGTAGAGCGGGGTCAGCTTCTGGAACTCCGGGCGGCCGCGGCCGGATTCGGGCGCCATGCCGTTGACGGAGTCCAGGCGCACCAGCGCGTTGAACTTCTCGCGGCGCTCGCCGTCCTTGGGCTGGCGCACGGCACCGGTGATGTGGTCGCCCTTGCGCAGACCCGCCTTGCGGACCTGGGCGAGGGAGACGTACACGTCGTTCGGGCCGGGCAGGTAGCCCGAGGTGCGGATGAACGCGTAGTTGTCGAGGATGTCGAGGATGCCCGCGACGGGGATCAGCACGTCGTCGTCGGCGACCTGCGGCTCGCCCGGGGCGAACTCGTCGCGGCCGCGACGGCCGCGGCGGTCGCGGTAGCGGCCGCGACGGCCGCGACGGCCGCCCTCGTCGTCGAAGTCGTCCTGCGGGCCGCTGTCCTGCCGGCCCTGCTGGCCCTGCTGGCCCTGGCCGCGGCCGCCCTGCTGGCGGTCGCGCTCCCCACGGCCGCCGCCCTGGCCGCCCTGGGTGCCCTGGCCCTGCTCGTCGGCCTTGGTGCCCCGCTCGCGGCGGTCGCGCTGGCGCTCCCCGCGGTCGCGGCGGTCGCGGCGGCTGCGGGCCTCGCCCTCTTGGCCGGCCTGGGCGGGCGCGGAGACGGCGGTGGCGGCCTCGGCCTTGGCCTCGGCGGGCGCGGGGGCGGTGGCGGTGTCGGCCTTGGCCTCGACCACGACGGTGGCGGCCGGGGCCGCGGCCTCCGGGCTGCCGGAGGGGGCCGTGGCGCGGCGGCGGCGGCGCTCGGCCGCCGGGGCGTCGGCGCCGGCCGGCTGGCCCGGGATCTCGATCTGCGCGGGCGCGGCGGCCTTCTCGGCGGGCGCCTCGGCGGCGGCCTCGCCCGTGCGGGCCTTGCTGGTGGCCCGGCGCTTCGGCTTGGTCTCGGCGGCGTCCGCGGCGGGGGCCGCGGCCTTGGGGGCACTGCCGCCCGCCTGCGCCTCCTTGATGACCTCGATCAGCTGGCTCTTGCGCATCCGCGCGGTGCCCCTGATACCGAGGCCCGACGCGACCTGCTGCAGCTCGGCCAGGACCATGCCCTCGAGGCCGGTGCCGGAGCGGCGACGCCTGCTGGCAGTGCCTGCCGCGGCGGCCGCGGCGGGGGCGCTGGTGTCGACAGAGGTGTCGGCAGCGCCCATCAGATCGGTGGTGTCGCTCACGAAGGGTCCTTCCCTGGAGCGGACGTCGGCCTGTCTGGCTCGGCGACCGGTTGTGCTGTCCGACAGCGGGCCATGACTTGGTGGGTCGTGGACCGCAGCCGGGGCGGTGGTCCGCCGATAGAGATACGGCGGAGAGAAACGTGCATGAGTGGTTCCGGCGAGAGGCCCCCGAGCTGGAAGCGTGGGATGTTCACGCCGATTCCGGAGCGTGCTCGAGACTGCTGGCGACGATCAAAGCAGTCGGGGAGGCTCCCGGAAGAAAGGTGGTCCCGGATGGGGACACTGAGCACCGAGCCATGGCGGCTTCGGCTGCGCACTTGAGAGTAACACTACCGGATCCAACAGATATTCCCCCTCTCAATCACCGGCAATCGCGCCATCCGCGCGGGCGGCCTGCCCTGACCACCCGCCCCTGGCGGCTTCGCCCCTTAGGACTGGCCGCCCTGGGTGGCCAGCGGAAGGACGCTCGCGCCCGCGGCGTCGAGGGCGAGCCGGTTGGCCGCCCACCCCTCGCCGGCGAGCTGCGCGACCTTGTCGGCCGCGTCGTTGTCGGCCAGCGCGAGGACCGTGGGTCCCGCGCCGGAGATGACCGCGGGGATGCCGTCCGCCCGCAGTCGGTTGACGAGTGCCACGCTCTCGGGCATCGCCGGGGACCGGTACTCCTGGTGGAGCCGGTCTTCGGTGGCCGGCAGCAGCAACTCGGGACGCCTGGTCAGGGCTTCGACGAGCAGCGCCGCACGGCCGGCGTTGGCGGCGGCGTCCACGTGCGGGACGGTGCGCGGCAGCAGGCCGCGCGCGGTCTCCGTCAGGACGGGCTTGGACGGCACGAAGACCACCGGAACGATGGAACGGGACGGCTCCATGCGGATCGCCCTGCCGCTGCCGCCCTCCATCCAGGCCAGGGTGAAGCCGCCGAGCAGGCAGGCGGCGACGTTGTCGGGGTGGCCCTCGATCTCGGTGGCCAGTTCCAGCAGGGCTGTGTCGTCGAGCCGGGCCTCGCCGCCTATGGTCACGGCGCGGGCGGCGACGATGCCGGCGCAGATGGCGGCGGAGGAGGAGCCGAGGCCGCGGCCGTGCGGGATGCGGTTGGCGCAGACGACCTCGAGGCCGCGCGGCTGGCCGCCCAGCAGGTCGAAGGCGGTGCGCATGGAGCGTACGAGCAGGTGGCTCTCGTCGCGCGCCAGGGTCTCGGCGCCCTCGCCGGCGATGTCGATGTTCAGGCCGGAGTCGGCCACCCGGACGACGACGTCGTCGTAGAGCCCCAGGGCCAGGCCGAAGGCGTCGAAGCCCGGGCCGAGGTTGGCACTGCTGGCGGGGACGCGCACCCGTACGGCGGCGGCGCGGAACGCTGGACCGGCCATCGTCCGATGACACTCCTTGTGACTGTGCGAGACGAGATGTTCGCTGGCTCGCTGTGAATGTACTGGAGAACGTACGACACCCGAAGGCCCCCTGGGCAGCACCACGGTCATATGCGCGGTGGCGGATGTCCGTACAGCGTATCGAAGGAAGGTTCTCCCGCGACATAGGGCGCACGGGAGGCGCACGGTGCGTGTCGCGGTCTTCGACCCGAATTCTGCTGGTTCTTGACGGGGTGCGGGCCTTGCGGCCGGGTTCCGGATGGCTCCGGAACCCGGCCCGGGGCGCGGGTTTGCCGCCGGATTCCCGTCAGGCTCCCGCCCGTCTCCCGGCGGGCTCCTGCCGGGCTCTCGGCAGGCTCTCGGCGGTCTCTCGGCGAGCTCTCGGCAGGCTCTCGGCGGGCTCTCCCCGCCCTCCCGCCGGGCTCTCCCGCCGGGGTCAGACCAGGCCGAGGCGGACGGCCGCGGCCTCCGCGTCCACCGGCACGGTGACCGGCTGCGGGGCTCCGGCGACCGCCCAGTCGGGGTCCTTGAGGCCGTTGCCGGTGACGGTGCACACGATCCTCTGGCCGGGGTCGACCAGGCCCAGCTCGGCGGCCTTGAGCAGGCCGGCCACGGACGCGGCCGAGGCGGGCTCGACGAAGACGCCCTCCTGCGCGGCCAACAGCCGGTAGGCCGCGAGGATCTGGCGGTCCGTCACCTCGTCGATGAAACCGCCCGACTCCTCGCGCGCGGCGAGCGCGTACTCCCACGAGGCCGGGTTGCCGATGCGGATCGCCGTGGCGATCGTCTGCGGCTCCTTGACGACCTCGCCGCGCACGATGGGCGCGGAGCCGGAGGCCTGGAAACCCCACACGCGGGGCGTACGGGAGGCCAGGCCGTCGGCCTTGTACTCCTTGAAGCCCTTCCAGTACGCCGTGATGTTGCCGGCGTTGCCGACGGGCAGCACGTGGATGTCGGGGGCGTCGCCGAGCGCGTCCACGATTTCGAACGCAGCCGTCTTCTGGCCCTCGATGCGCACCGGGTTGACGGAATTGACCAGCGCCACCGGGTAGTTGTCGGACAGCGCACGGGCGAGGTCCAGGCAGTCGTCGAAGTTGCCGTCCACCTGGAGGATCTTCGCGCCGTGCACGAGGGCCTGGCCCATCTTGCCGAGCGCGATCTTGCCGCGGGGCACGAGGACGGCCGAGACCATCCCGGCGCGCACCGCGTACGCGGCCGCCGAGGCCGAGGTGTTGCCGGTGGAGGCGCAGATGACCGCCTTGGCGCCCTCCTCCTTGGCCCTGGTGATCGCCATGGTCATGCCGCGGTCCTTGAAGGACCCCGTGGGGTTCGCGCCCTCGACCTTGAGGTGCACCTCGCAGCCGGTGCGCTCGGAGAGCACCTGCGCGGGCACGAGGGGAGTGCCGCCCTCGCGGAGCGTGACCACCGGCGTCGTGTCCGTGACCGGCAGGCGGTCCCGGTACTCCTCGATGATGCCGCGCCACTGGTGGGTGCGATTGCTGCTCATGGGTCCTTACTCCCCTTCAACGCGCATGATGCTGGCGACACCGCGGACGGTGTCCAGCTTCCGCAGCGCCTCGACGGTCCCGGAGAGGGCGGCGTCGGGCGCGCGGTGAGTGACGACGACGAGGGAGGCCTCGCCGTCCTTTCCCTGCTGCCGGACGGTGTCGATCGACACTCCGTGCTCCGCGAAGCAGGTCGCCACCTGGGCGAGGACACCCGGCTTGTCGGCCACATCGAGGCTGATGTGGTACCGGGTGACGACGTCGCCCATGGGGCTGACCGGCAGCTGGGTGTACGCCGACTCGCCGGGCCCCGTTGCCTCGGCGAGCTTGTTGCGGCAGACGGCGACGAGGTCGCCCAGGACCGCCGAGGCGGTCGGCGAACCGCCCGCGCCGGGCCCGTAGAACATGAGCCGCCCGGCGGCCTCCGCCTCGACGAAGACCGCGTTGTACGCCTCGCGGACGGAGGCGAGCGGGTGGCTGAGCGGGATCATCGCGGGGTGCACGCGCGCGGTGACGGACTCGCCGTCGGCGGCCCGCTCCAGGATCGCGAGGAGCTTGATGGTGCAGCCCATGCGCTTGGCGGAGGCGAAGTCCGCGGCGCTGACCTCGGTCATGCCCTCGCGGTAGACGTCGTCGAGGCGGACGCGGGTGTGGAAGGCGATGCCCGCCAGGATGGCGGCCTTGGCGGCCGCGTCGTAGCCCTCGACGTCGGCGGTCGGGTCGGCCTCGGCGTAGCCGAGGGCGGTCGCCTCGTCGAGCGCCTCCTGGTAGCCCGCGCCGGTGGCGTCCATCTTGTCGAGGATGAAGTTCGTCGTCCCGTTGACGATGCCCATCACCCGGTTGATCTTGTCGCCGGCCAGGGATTCGCGCAGCGGGCGCACGAGCGGGATGGCGCCGGCGACGGCGGCCTCGTAGTACAGGTCCAGCCCGGCCTGCTCGGCCGCCGCGTGCAGGGCGGCGCCGTCCTGGGCGAGGAGCGCCTTGTTCGCCGAGACCACGGAGATGCCGTGCTCGAAGGCGGTGGTGATGAGGGTGCGGGCCGGCTCGATGCCGCCGATCACCTCGATGGCCACGTCGATGTCGCCGCGTTTGAGCAGGGCGGTCGCATCGGTGGTGACGAGGGCCGGGTCGATGCCCTGGCGGACCTTGGAGGGACGGCGCACGGCGACGCCGGCCAGTTCGACGGGCGCGCCGATCCTGGCCGTCAGATCGTCGGCGTGCGTCGTCATGATGCGCGCCACCTCTGAGCCGACCACTCCACAGCCCAGCAGCGCCACCTTCAGCGGACGCGTACGCATCATTCGACCTACGCCTTTCGATCTTCCATCGGCACCTGGCGTACGGGGGTGCACGCCAGGCCTGAACCAGTCTCACTCAATGGACAGGAGTTTCCATCCTCGGTCCATTGAGTGAGACAGCTATTTCATCATCCGAGGTCGAGACGCAGGAGATCTTCCTCCGTCTCGCGTCGGACGATCACACGGGCCGCCCCGTCGCGCACGGCGACGACGGGCGGGCGCAGCGCGTGGTTGTAGTTGCTGGCCATGGAGCGGCAGTACGCCCCGGTGGCCGGTACGGCGAGCAGGTCGCCCGGGGCCAGGTCGGCCGGCAGGTAGGCGTCCTTGACCACGATGTCGCCGCTCTCGCAGTGCTTGCCGACGACCCGCACGAGCATCGGCTCGGCGTCCGAGGTGCGCGAGACCAGGGTGACGGCGTACTCGGCGTCGTAGAGGGCGGTGCGGATGTTGTCGGACATGCCGCCGTCCACGGACACGTACGTCCGCAGCCCCTCCAGCGGCTTGATCGTCCCGACCTCGTAGAGGGTGAACGCGGTCGGCCCGACGATGGCCCGGCCGGGCTCCACGGAGATGCGCGGCGCGCGCAGGCCGGCGGCCTCGCACTCGCGGGCCACGATCTCCTTGAGCGCCTTGGCGATCTCGTGGGGCTCGCGCGGGTCGTCGGCGGAGGTGTAGGCGATGCCGAGGCCGCCGCCGAGGTCGATCTCGGGCAGCTCGACGCCGTGCTCGTCGCGTACGGCGGCCAGCAGCTGCACCACGCGCCGGGCGGACACCTCGAAGCCGGCCATGTCGAAGATCTGCGAGCCGATGTGGGAGTGGACCCCGAGGAGGTCGAGGGAGTCGTGGCCGAGGGCGCGGCGCACCGCCTCGGCGGCCGACCCGTCGGCGACGGCGATCCCGAACTTCTGGTCCTCGTGGGCGGTGGCGATGAACTCGTGGGTGTGCGCCTCGACGCCGACCGTCACCCGGATCTGCACGGGCTGGCGCACGCCCAGCTCACGGGCGATGTGGGCGACGCGGGCGATCTCCTGGAAGGAGTCGAGCACGATCCGCCCGACACCGGCCTCGATGGCCCGCCGGATCTCGGCGGCGGACTTGTTGTTGCCGTGGAAGGCGATGCGCTCGGCGGGCATCCCGGCGGCCAGCGCCGTCGCCAGCTCGCCGCCCGAGCACACGTCGAGGTTGAGCCCCTCCTCCTTCAGCCAGCGCACGACGGCCTTGGAGAGGAAGGCCTTGCCCGCGTAGAACACGTCCGCCTCCGGGCCGAAGGCGTGCGCCCAGGCCCGGCAGCGGGCCCGGAAGTCGTCCTCGTCGAGGAAGTAGGCGGGGGTCCCGAACTCCTCGGCGAGCCGGGTGACCTCGATGCCCCCGACGGTGACGACGCCGTCGCCGTTGCGCTCGACGGTCCGCGCCCACACCTTCTCGTCGAGGGCGTTGAGGTCGGCGGGCGGCGGGGAGTAGTGCCCCTCGGGCAGGACGTCGGCGTGGCGGGGCCCGGCGGGGTGCGCGGAACGGCTCATCGGTATCTCTCTTCGCGGATCACATGCAGTCGGTGGCATCTATGCCGAGCAGGGCCAGGCCGCCGGCCAGCACCGTCCCGGCGGCTTCGGCAAGAGCGAGCCGGGCGCGGTGGGCGGCCGAGGGTTTCTCGTCCCCGTGGGGCAGCACGCAGTACTGGAAGTCGAGCAGCGCATCGGCCAGCTCGACGAGGTGCCGGACGAGCCGCTCGGGCGCCCGGTGGTGCGCGGCGGCTTCGAGCACGAGCGGCTGCTCGGCGAGCACCCGCACCAGCACCCGGCCTTCGGGCCCGACGGCGCCGGGCTCCGGCCCGAACCCGAACAACCGGGCGTTGCGCAGGAGCGCCCGGGCCCGGTCGTGGGCGTACCGCACCCGGAAGAACTCGTTGGACTCGTCCTGCACGAGCAGCCACGGCCCGAAGGAAGGCGTCTCCTGCGCGGGCACGCGCAGGACGGCCCACAGCACGGCGTCGAGCCCGTAGGCGGCGACGACATCCCGGTCCCGCCGGGCAACGGGCGCCACGGCGAGCCCCTCGCCGAGATCCTCGCGCCCGTCGTGAACGCGGCCGATCCGCCGGACGGCGGCCCGCACGGCGAAGGCCCGCAGCGATGCGCCGCCCGGGACGGCCTGCGGCCGGGGGGCGGGGTAACGCCCCGCCCGGGCCCGCACCTCGCCGACCACGTCCTCGACGGACCGCTCGGCCAGCACGAAATTGAGAAAGCCCGCCCCGGTGACCTCCACCCGGGCGATCCCCGGTTCCCGGCCGAGCCGGGAGGCCAGCAGCCGGGCCACCTCGGCCGGCGGCGCACCGGCGGCCTTGCCGACCTGGAAGGCGACGGGAGTGGCGTACTCCCCCACCCCGCCGGGCCGGGTCCGCTCGACGACGACCCGCGCCGGCACCGCCGCCCCGGCGGGCAGCTCCCCGTCCTCCACGGCGCAGCGCACGGCGCGTACGACGGTACGGGTGAGGTCGGCGGGGGTCACATCCCAAGCCTAGGGGAGAAGCCCTCCCCCACCGCGAATGGTTTCGCCATGTGAACAGCGGGAGCGTCGGCGGACTGCCGGCGGTTCAGCCGCGCCCCCGACCGGCGGGCGCGCCCTTGCGCTCGTTGCGGTCCCGCCGCTCGACCAGCCGGCGCACGACCCGTACCAGCTCGGCGGGCTCGAAGGGCTTGGCCACGAACGCCTCGACCCCGGCCTCGACCCCCGCCTCGACCTCGTGCTGCGTACAGGCGCTCACGATGGCCACGGGCAGGTGCCGGGTCCGCGGATCGGCCTTGAGCCGCGCCGCCGCCCTGAACCCGTCCAGCCGCGGCATGACCACGTCCAGCGTGATCACATCGGGCGCCACCTCGTGCACGACGTCCAGACACTCGGCACCATCGCTCGCGGTCACCACCTCGAAGCCCTCCAGCTCGAGATTGACCTTGATCAGCTGCCGGATGACCTTGTTGTCGTCGACAACAAGCACCCGGCCCGTGGCGCCTGGCACAACTCGAGAGTAGGTCCGCCTAAGCTCCCGCGTCCGGGTTTTCGCCACTTCCACCCCGTCCGAGCGACCCGCTCCCTCGTCCCCCGGAAACGGTTTCTGATCACCCCGCCGGAGCTGGTAGTGTTCAACCCGTCGCCGCACAGCGAACGACACGCCCCCGTAGCTCAGGGGATAGAGCAACGGCCTCCGGAGCCGTGTGCGCAGGTTCGAATCCTGCCGGGGGCACTCCAGCCAGACCAGCACCGCAAGGCCGCTGACCTGCGAGAGCGCCAAGCATGAAGGCCTGGACCCAGTCCCACTGAGTCCAGGTCTTCGTCGTTGTTGCGCACTGATCGCGACAGCCAACGAGGACTGCGATGCCCGCGCGTCGCCAGTGTCCCAGGGGGAGACCGAAAGCCGGCCTCACACGGCTTCCGTCAGGTTGACGGTGCCCTCGGCGAGCTCACCTTCGAACGCCGAAACAAGCGGCCTCACCAGCCGACGTGTGCCGTCCGCTGTCCCACCACGGGATGCAGACTGGCACACGCCTCACGGGGTGGGCCAGTCTGTCGCGTTGCGGGTCCGGGGCGGATTCCCCTCCGGGTTCCTCGTCCTCCGCGGAGGACGCATCGATGAGGGGCGGGGTGGGGTAGGCGGCGCGGCCGTACCGTTCGGTGGGCGTCGCGGCCGGGCCCGCGTGCGGGGAGCGGGCCGGTAGCGTACTCCGGGAGCCGGCAGGCGGCCCCGGAACGGAGCAGGCAGCCCCCAATGCGCATGCACTACGAGCCCGATGACGACGATTTCGAGGCAGCCCGTGACGTGCTCGTCGGGCGGCTGGAACGGTGGGCCGCGCAGGTCGACGGCTCCGCCGCAGTGGACACCTTCGCCGTGGCCTCCGCGCTCGACTACCGGCACGGTGCCACCGTCGACGGGCGGCTGGGGCTGTGGGAGCCGCGGCACGTCGAGGCGTTCCTGCTCGACTGGGTGCCCCGCACGGTGACGGTCCTGCCGGGTGAGGAGCTGCCCGGGGCGCCGGATGCACTGCGGCTGCTGCTGCGCTACCTGCACGCCGCCGGGCTGGCGGATCCGCGCGGGACGGCCTTGGACACCCTGCTCGGCGCCGTCGACGACGCGGCGGCCGGCTTCCCGCGGGCGATGGCCGACCGGACCCGCTGGGGGCTCGCGAAGTTCTGGACCGCCCTCGCCGCCGAACAAGGCGTCGACCTGGGGAGTCCGGCGGCGCTGGCCCGCTTCAGCGAACGCGCCCGGCGCGGGGAGGTCCCGTACGACGATGACGTACTGCAGGCCATCGCCGCACGGCACATGGCCGAGCCTCCCGGCGCGCTGCGCGCCGAGCCGCAGTTGCCCGTCGTCCTTCCGCCGCCGCAGACGCTGAGGGCCGAGGCGGGGCAGGTGCCGCTGCTCGGCATGCTGCGGGGCCTCGCCGAGTGGGCGGGCCGCGAGGGCCGGCCGGTCACAGCCACGGGCCGGCTGAAGACCGCTGACGCGCGCGGCCTCGCCGAGCGGCTCGGCACCGGGGACGCCCCGCCCGCCGCCGTGCGCTCCGCCGACGACCTGCCACGCCTGAGCCTGGTCTTCGAACTGGCCAGGGCGGCCCGCCTGGTACGGGTCGTCAAGGGGCGCGTGCACGCGGTCGGGAAGGCCGCCGGGGACCTGCGGGACCCGCTCGCCCTGTGGCGGCGCGCGTTCGACGCCGTGTTCGGAATGCGGCGGCAGCTGCTCGGTGCGAAGAGCAGCGGGCACGCCGAGTCGATGCTCTTCGACGCGTACGAGGACATCCTCCCCGATGTCCTCAACACCCTCTACAGCCTGCCCCACCCCATGCCGTGGCCCCGACTGCGCGACTCCGTCGACCACGCCTACCGCGTCCGGTTCCAACTCGGCGGCGCCGCGCATCCCGTGTGGTTCGACCACGCCCATCGCGATCTTCGCCTGGTGCTGGCCCTGCTGGAGGAACTCGGTGCCGTCGAAAGGTCGGTGGGCCTGGCGGACCCCGTCTACCGGTCGCTCCCGCTCCCCGCCGGCGCCGCGGACCCGGTGCCGGACACCGTCGAACCGTGCGACGGCCCCGTGGAACTGATCCGCCTGACCGCCCTGGGTACCTGGGCGGTACGCGCGCGCCTGCTCGACGCGGGCCGCGACGCCCCCCTCGTGGGGGAACTCGTCCACGCCCCCGCCGCCGGTCTCCTCGGCACCCTGTCCGAGCACTACGACACCGAATCGGCCCGCCTCGAACTGGAAGGGTGGGTCCAGTGCCACGGCGGCCCCGAGCGAGCCTTCCCCTTCCTCCTGGACGCCGTCCGCGCCATGCCCTACCGCACCCGTGGGCAGGCCATGCTCGAAACCCTCTCCGCCGCGCTGCCCGAGGGTGAAGGCGACCGGCTCACCATGGCCCTGCGCCACGACCCCCAGCTGGCACCGCTCGCCATCGGTGTGCTCGTCACGCGGGGCCTGCTCGCCCCCGAGGAGCTGTCCGAGGCCGAGAGTCTGGTCATGGTTGCGGAGGAGATGCTCCAGTTCCTGGAGGTCGCCGGCCCGGAAGGCTTCGGCGACGCCATCCGTGCACAGGGGGCCGACTTCCGCGAGGCCCTCGACGTGGCCCTGACCGCCTCGCACCCCGACCACGACGCGCTCCGGGAACTGCGCGAGGTCACGACCCGGCTGCCACGCACACCCGCGGCACCCGCCGGACGGCGATCGGGCACGACGGCCCGGCGGCGTGCGCGCGGCGCAAAGCGGCGGAGCGGACGCCGCTGAAAGGCGAGCAGTACCACGTCGAACTGCAGATCTGCAGGACAGCCTTCCGTCGCGCGGCGCCGGGCAGGGGTGGGCCGGAGTTCAGGGCGGGAGGTGGGTGGTGAGCCAGGATGTTGCGAGAGTGGAGACTTCGTCGAGGGCGCCCGGTTCTTCGAAGAGGTGGGTGGCGCCTTCGATGATCTCGAGGGAGTTCTCGCAGCGGAGTCGGGCCTGGGCCTCGCGGTTGAGGGTGAGGACGAGGGTGTCGTCGCCGCCGACGATCAGGAGGGTGGGGGCCCGGACCGCGGCCAGGTTCGACGCCAGGTCCGGGCGGCCGCCCCGGGAGACCACCGCGTAGACCGGGGACGCCGGGTCCGCCGCTGCCGTGAGGGCCGCGGCCGCGCCCGTGCTCGCGCCGAAGTACGCCAGGGGCAGCTCCGTGCGGGCGCCCAGCCAGGTGGTGGCGCGGGCCAGGCGGTCGGCCAGGGTCGGGATGTCGAAGACGTGCGCCCGGTGGCCCTCCTCGGCCGGGGTGAGCAGGTCGAAGAGCAGCGTGCCCAGGCCCGCCCGCTGCAGGGCCCCGGCCACCTCGCGGTTGCGCGGGCTGTGGCGGCTGCTGCCCGAGCCGTGGGCGAAGAGAACCACCGCGCGGGCGTCCGGCGGGAGGGTCAGCTCGCCCGGCAGCGGCAGGCCCCCGGCGTCCACCGTCACCTCCTGCGGCAGCGGCTGCGCCGGGCGGGCGGATGCCGCGAGGAGGGCGAGGACCTCCTCGTCCGGGGTCTGGGAGAAGTCGCGGTACCACTGGCCGACCGAGGAGAAGGCGGGGGGCGTCGAGAGGCAGACCACCTCGTCGGCCGCCTGCGCCATACGGGCCACCGCATCCGGCGGGGCCACCGGGGCCGCCATCACCACCCGGGCCGCGCCCTGCGCCCGTACGACCCGGCAGGCCGCGGCCGCCGTGGCACCGGTGGCGATGCCGTCGTCGACCACGATCGCGGTGCGGCCCTCCAGCGGGATCCGCGGCCGGCCGGCCCTGAAGCGGTGCGCCTGGCGCTCCAGCTCCCCCGTCTCGGCCTCCTCCACCCGGGCGACGTCCTGCGGGCTGATCCGGCCGCGGCGGACGATGTCGTCGCTGATCACCCGTACCCCGCCCTCGCCGATGGCGCCGAAGGCCAGCTCCCGCTGGTACGGGACGCCCAGCTTGCGTACGACGATCACGTCGAGCGGGGAGCCCAGGGCCCGGGCGACGTGGGCGGCGACCGGCACCCCGCCGCGGGGCAGACCCAGCACCACGGGGTGCTCGGGTGCGTACTCCCGGAGCGCCTCGGCCAGTCGTCGTCCCGCGTCGTCGCGGTCGGTGAACAGCACGTCCTCGCGTCTTCCCGGTGTTCGGCTCCGTCTCGGCGGTGCCGTCCTTCTTCGAAAGAACCTCATCCCGGGGCTGCGCGCAACTGCGTCCCGCCGCCGCCGTGGTCTCGTCGTACGAGGGCGCCCGTCCGGGTCTGTGCGTTTTGGGGGATGGGGAGCGGTCAGAAGCGTGCATAGGTTGGCAGTGAGGCCACATCGTGCCGTTGACCAGGTGCTTTGTGGCGGGCTCTGACGACGAGGATGGGGCAGCGCATGCGTGAACTGGTGGAGACGGCACAGCAGTGGGCGGCCGAGGGGCGGGCGGGGTTCCTGGCGCGCCCGGTGGCCGAGCAGGGCTTCGGGCCGCGGGACCCCGCCGGGGCCCTGCTGCTGGACACCCGGGGGAACTGCGTCGGCTCCCTGTACCGGGGCGTCTTCGACGCCGAGCTGGTCGCGGAGGCCGGGGCCTGGACGCCGGGGGCCTCCGCCCGCGTGTGCGAGGTGTCGGTCGGCGCCGACGAGGCCGCCGGCGCGAAGCTGACCTGCGGCGGCCGCGCCGAGATCCTGCTCCAGCCGCTGGCGGCGGTGCCGGCCGAGTGGTGGCAGCTGCTGGCCGAAGGGGTGGGCGTGGCCCTGGTGACCCGGCTCAACGAGGACGCCGACCACGGGGTCAGCGAGGTCGTACGGGCCCTCGACGAGCCCACGAACGACGCCGAGCGGCGCGCCGGCGAGCTGCTGGCCACCCGCCGGCCGGGCCGGGACGCGCTGTACGGGCAGTCCGGGCTGGTGTTCGTGGAGGCGTACCCGTCCGCGCCCCACCTCGTCATCGGCGGCGGCGGCGAGCTCGCGGAGATCATCGCTCGGCAGGCGGAACTGCTGGAGTGGGGCGCCGAGTTCGTCGCGGACGCCGCGGAGGCCGAGAAGCTGCTGGCGGCACGGCGGGACGCGGCCTGCCTGGTGATGCTCAGCCACGATCCGGAGTTCGACGTGCCGACGCTGCGGGCCGCGCTCGCGCTGGGCATCCCGTACGTCGGCGCCCTGGGCTCCCGCAAGACGACGGCGCGCCGGCGCGAGGGGCTGGAGGCGGCCGGGGCCACCGAGGCCGAGCTGGCGCGCGTCCACGGGCCGATCGGGCTGGACCTCGGCGCCCGTACGCCGGCCGAGACGGCCCTCGCGATCTGCGCCGAGATCCTGGCGGTGCTGGGCGGCCACGAGGTACGGGCGCTGCGGGACTCGGACGGGCCGCTGCGGTAGGGCCTGCGGTGGGGGCGGTTTCGCCGCCTGGCCGGCCGGCCCTCGGCCGCCCCCGGCCGGTCGGGCTCCGGACCGGCCGTCGGGCTCCGGACCGGCCGTCGGGGCTCGGCGGGCGGCTCTCAGCCCTTCATATAGGAAGATTCTTCTCTTATCGCGCGATGGCGGCGAAAAGTGGGTAGACAGTCTGTATGGACACGACCCTGAGCTACATCGCGGTCGACGCGACCATCAGTGACATCGCCTGGTTCTTCGTCGTCGGGATCCTCATCGCCGGATTCCTGCTCGCCGGCTTCAAGCTCGGCCAGCGGGTCCGGGCCAAGGAGCCGCCGCCGCCCGACGCCGAGAGCCAGCCGCACCTCCCCGACGGCGGAGCGGTCCACGAGGTCCGCGAGGAGCGCGACCCGGTGGAATTCCCCGAGGGCGGCCTGCGGCCGCACGAGATGCAGGGCTACGGAAACTTCGGCTCCACCACCTCCAGCCACCCCGACGAGGTACGCGGCCAGCGGGAGTCCGGCTTCAAGCGTCCCGAGGGGCCCGGCCCGCACCCGCAGCCCGGCGCGCCGCCGGACGCGGGACGCGGGGCGCACGCCTGACGCCGACCACCTTCCGAACGCAGCTGACCTGCGCCGTTCGCGGCGCAGGTCAGCTGCGTGTGGTCGAGGGGCGTCCCGCGTCGTGTTCCAAGTGTCAAAGCTCCGTGCGCAGCCTGAGCACCTCCGGCGGCGGGTGCCGCGTCGAGGTGTGCCGCACCTCCGCCGTCAGCGGCGGGTCCAGCGGGCAGTAGGGGGTCTCCCCGAGCCCCACCGCGCTGACCGTGGGCCGAGCGCCGGCCGCGCCCGCGCCCGGCTGCGCCCCGGCTTCCGCCCGCGCCTGAAGCTCCGCGACCAGCTCCGCCCGCAGCCCGGCCGGCAGGGGGCTCGACAGCAGCGGCGTCTGGTCCCCGACCGGCAGCACCAGCACCAGGGCCTGCGGGCGGCGCGGGGTCCCGGTGTAGCCGACGACCGCCGCGTCGCGGACCTCGGTGTGCCGCAGCTTCTGCCAGCCGCGCCGGCCCGCCGGGTACGCCTGGTCCAGCCGTTTGACGACCAGCCCCTCGATGCCGCTGGCGGGCAGCGTCTCGTACCAGGTGGCGGCCAGCTCCGGATCGGTGGTCATGGGGACCGGCTGCAGCGGCGGCCCGAGCGGGAGCAGCAGGTCCACGAGGAGGGCCCGGCGGCGCTCGTACGGGCGCCCGCGCACGTCGAGCCCGGCCAGCTCGAGCACGTCGAAGGCCGCGTACGAGGCCGGCAGGCTCTGGGCGAGCACGGCGGCCCGCGCGGCGGTCGCGGCGGCGCGGCGCTGGACGAGGGCGAAGTCGGTGCGGCCGGCGTTCCAGACGACCACCTCGCCGTCGAGGACGGTGTCGGCGGGCAGCTGCCGGGCCGCCGCGGCCAGGTCGGGGAACGCGCTGGTCACGATGCGGCCGGAGCGCGCCTGGAGCACCACGTCGACAGCGGTGCGGACGACGACGAGCCGGTGGCCGTCGAACTTCGGCTCGTACGCCAGGCCCGCCGCGCGCGGCAGGGTCCGTACGGAGGCGGCGAGGGCGACGCGGATCATGGCCGGACCTTGGGGTGCGCGGGGAGCGGGTGGGCCCGGTCGGGGTCGGTCAGCGGGGCGAAGAGGTCGCCGTGCAGCTCCAGCCGGGGCGGGATGTCGTCGGCGAGGAAGACCAGGTCGGCGGGGGTGCGGCAGGCCTCGACCTCGTCCCAGGAGACGGGCGCGGAGACGGCCGGCCGGGCCCGCGCGCGCAGCGTGTACGGGGCGGCGGTGGTCTTGGCGGCGGCGTTCTGGCTGTGGTCGACGAAGACCTTGCCGGGGCGCAGCGCCTTGGCCATGCGGTGCACGACGAGGTCGGGGAGGGCGCGCTCGGCTTCCTGGGCGAGGGCCTTGGCGTACGCGGACACGCGCGCGGAGGGGGTCGGCTCCAGGGGTACGGAAAGGTGCAGGCCCTTGGCGCCGGAGGTCTTGGGGTAGGCGTCGAGGCCGTCGGCGGCGAGGCGTTCGCGCAGCCAGAGCGCGGCGGCGCAGCATTCGACGACGGTGGCGGGCGGGCCGGGGTCGAGGTCGAGGATCATGCGGTCGGCGACGGCCGGGCTGCCGGCGGGCCACTGGTGGACGTGGAACTCGACCACCAGATTGGCGGCCCACATCAGGGAGGGCAGGTCGGACACGACCACCTGGACGGCCGAAGGGTCGTCGGATCGGGGCACGGGGGCGGTTTTCACCCAGGCGGGTGTACCGGGCGGCGGGTTCTTCGTGAAGAAGAGCTGGCCGTCCGGGCCGTCGGGATAGCGCAGGAACGACAGCGGCCGGTTGTGGATGTGGGGCAGCAGCGAGCCCGCGACGGTGGCGTAGTAGTGCAGCACCTCGCCCTTGGTGAAGCCGGACTCGGGGTAGAGGACCTTGTCCAGGTTGCTGAGCGAGATGCGACGCCCCTCCACCATGGTGATCGGCGTCATACGATGAGACTGCCACGAAACGGGAGGAACCGTGCGATCCATCTGGAACGGGGCCATCTCCTTCGGCCTGGTCAGCATTCCCATCAAGCTGGTGAACGCCACGGAGAGCCACTCGATCTCCTTCCGGCAGATCCACCTCGAGGACGGCGGGCGCATCCGCTACCGCAAGGTGTGCGAGCTGGACGGCGAGGAGGTGCCGGGCGCCGAGATCGGCAAGGGTTACGAGGAGCCGGACGGTTCGATCATCCCGATCACGGACGAGGACCTGGCGCAGCTGCCGATCGCGACGGCCAAGACGATCGAGATCGTGTCGTTCGTCCCGGCCGACGAGATCGACCCGCTGCAGATGGACGCCGCGTACTACCTCGCCGCGAACGGGGCGACGGCCGCCAAGCCGTACACGCTGCTGCGGGAGGCGCTCAAGCGCAGCCACCGGGTCGCGATCGCCAAGTACGCCCTGCGGGGGCGGGAGCGGCTGGGCATGCTGCGGGTGGTCGACGACGTGATCGCCATGCACGGGCTGCTGTGGCCGGACGAGATCCGGGTGCCGGAGGGGGTGGCCCCGGAGGGGACGGTGCAGGTACGGGAGGCGGAGCTGGACCTGGCGGACGCCCTGATGGCGACGCTGGGCGAGGTGGAGATGGCGTCGCTGCGGGACGAGTACCGCGAGGCGGTCGAGGCGATGATCGAAGCCAAGGCGGGCGGGGCGTTCGAACCGCCGGCGGAGGCGGCGGTGGAGCCGGCCGGGGGCAAGGTCATCGACCTGATGGCGGCCCTGGAGAAGAGCGTCCGGGCCGCGAAGGCGTCGCGCGGGGCGGGGTCGGAGGCAGGCGGGGGCGGGGACGATACGGGCGCGGCCGAGGCGGGCGGAGCCGGTAGGGGCGAAGCCGGTAGGGGCGAGGCGGAGGTGAGACCGATCCGCCGCAAGAGCGCGGCCGCGGCGCCGAAGGCGGTGGGCGGCAAGAAGTCCACGGCATCGACGGCGGCGAAGAAGAAGACGGCGGCGGCGTCCGGCGGCGGTACGACGAGGAAGTCGACGTCGTCCGCGACGAAGACGGCGTCGTCGACCGCCCGGAAGTCCGCCACGAAGTCCACGGCAAAGACGGCGAAGGCAGCACAGACGGGGAAGACGGCGAAAACGGCAAAGACGGCCACCGCCGCCGCCACGAAGAAGGCAGCACCCCGCAAGCGGACGTCGGCGTAGGGCCGGCGCCGGCCGATCTGCGGTGTGGGTGTTTCCCCTTGCCGGCCGGGGACTGAGGGGTGAGGCGGGGCGGAGCCCTGCGCCCTCGCGGGTGGGCCGGTGGGGAGAGATGGCGGCGGGCGGCGGGAAGCTGCCCCGGGGCGGGACCGGGCTGACCTGTCGGGCGGGGGCTTGGATGACGGGGTCACGGTCGACCGGCGTCGGAGGGTGTCCGGGGGCGTCCCGGCCGCCCATTGTCCTTTCGGTTCGCGCCGGCCCGTCAAGGGCGCTCCCTTCGGTCGCGTCGCTTCGCGATGGCCTTCGGCCACCCTTGACAGACCGACACGACCCGAAATGCCAAAGAGCTGCCGGGAAGCCCCCGAAGGATGGCCAGGGGGTCAAGTCCAGCCTTCTCCCTCGTCAGAGACCTCCCTCTCCCGCCCCAGGTGCAGAATCCTTCCTTCCCGGATTCCCGCCCCTCCCCGGCACCGGGCATGCGGGAAGCCAAGCCCCAGAACCGCCAAAGCGGCCATCGCCGGAGCCGAGGGACCGCACCCTGCACCAGGCATCACCACAATGGGTGCCCGGACCGGGGAGACGCATCAGATCGCTACGCGCTTCTCTCTTCTCGGCGTCCGGCGGCCGTCTGTGGCTGGTAGCGCATCAGATCGCTACGTGCCCCTCTCTTCTGGGCGTCCGACGCCCGTCTGCAGCCGGGAGCGCGACAGATCGCGACGTGGCTCGTCATTCTCAGCGTCGGACGACCGTCCGTGGCTGATAGACGACACGGATCGCTGCGCGCTGTCGTCAGAGTGGAGGCTGACGGCCGTCATGGGTGAGTGCGAGCGCTCAAGCGACCCATTTGGACCGATTTGGCGGCGGAGCGGAGACGGAAGGGGGGCCAGACGGAGTCTGACGTCAGGAAAGTCGTCATTTGGCTACCGGAGGCGCCTTTCGCAGCCTACAGAGGGTCGAAGAATCCTTTCTGTAAGCCGACCGCCCCCACCCGGCCAGGCATCCGGCCATATGGCTGCGCCTACCGCCACGACGGCCGTCCGACGCCGAGAATTCCCGGGCCATGTAGCGATCTGAGGCGCTCCCGGCCACGGACGGCCGTCGGACGCTGAGACGTGCCGGGCCACGTAGCGATCTGTTGCGCTACCAGCCACAGGCGGCCGTCGGACGCTGAGAAGAGAGAAGCGCGTAGCGATTTGACGCGTCTCCCTGCTCCCGGTGGGCTTTTTGCGGGTCTGGGGGATCGGCTTCCCGGATGCCCGGGGGTGGGGAGGGGTGGTGGTCCTGGGAGGAAGGATTCTGCACATCGGGACCCGGACCTGCCCTCTCTGACGAGGGAGAAGGCTGGACATGACCCCCTGGCCATCCTTCGGGGGCTTCCCGGCAGCTCTTTGGCATTTCGGGTCGTGTCGGCCTGTCAAGGGTGGAGCGTAGCGACATCGCGAAGCGACGCGACCGAAGGGAGCGCCCTTGATAGGCCGGCGCGAACCGAAAGGACAATGGGCGGCCGGGACGCCCCCGGACACCCTCCGACGCCGGTCGACCGTGACCCGTCATCCAAGCCCCCGCCCGGCAAGTCGGTTCCGTCCTCGGATCGCTGCCCCCTGGGCCCGACCCCGGCCCCGGCCCCGGCCCCGATCGTCTCCTCCCCGCCTCCCCACGCCGTCCCGCTCGGCCCCCGCCCCCCCTACCCCGCCCCCTACCCCGCCCGCCACGTCCGCACGTCGCGGGCCTGGGTGTGCAGGGCTTCCACGTCCGGGGGTTTGAGTGTCGTCGGGGTCGTGGCCAGGGTGGTGGCGGCGGTGTTCGGGTCCAGGATGCGGATGTCGCGCACCGTCGGAGCGATGTCGATGCGGGACGCGTCGACCAGGGCCAGGGCCGGGGTGACCGGGGCGGTCAGGGCGCGGCTCGCCGCTGCCGCCGCGCGGCGGATCCAGCGCGGGTCGGGGCGGGGTTCGCTCCGGCCCACGGTGAGCAGCAGGTCGCCGACGGCGGCGCGCTGGCGTCTGCCCGGCAGGCTGCGGATGGCCAGGATCCCGGCCGGGCCGATCAGCAGGTGGTCGAGGATTCCGAGGCCGCGGAGCGGCACGCAGTGGACGACGCGCCAACCGTCCGGTTCGAGGGCGTCGAGGAGGTCGCCCATCCGCTGCTGGGCGGTGAGCTCGTGGCGCATCCGGTGTCGGGCCCTGGCGCCCGCGGAGCCGTGGAGGAGTTCGCCGAGGAGGTTTTCGCCGGGCCGGTTGGGGGCGAGGTCCTCGTCGGGCGGGAGCGTCAGGCGGCGCAGGTCGGCGGCGGTGGGGACGGGCGGCGGGCCGACCGTCCAGGTGCCGGTCAGGTACGGGCGCAGCGCCGTCAGCACCGCTTCGCGGTGCTGGTCGGCGAGCACGCTGATCCGGTTGGTCTGCCGGTCGTACCAGGCCACGGCCTGGCCGTCGGGCAGGTTCACGTACAGCCGGCCGCGGCCGGGGCGGCCGCTCGGCGTCACTGTGAGTCCACGCATGGACCTCACCCCCCGCCGTACATGGGAGCAGCCCTGGCGGCTCGCGGCAATCCCCCGGTGGAGTTCTCGGTGGTGTAACGGCTTTTACGGGACTCTGCAGGGTTTCTGTTACATGCCCATCGCGGTACCGCAACGGCCGGCTCCTACGTTGGTTGCTCCTGATACGCCGCCGGACCGCCGAAGGACTTCACGTGAGCACCCTCAGCCGTCGCACCCTCGTTCGCACCGCCGCCGTGGCGGCCTGTGCCGGTGGTCTGCTGGCGCTGCCCGCGGCCGCGGCCCTGGCCGACGGTGTGCCGGCCGCCTCGGCGGCGCACTCCGTGCCGCGGACCCTGGTCAAGACGCTGGCCCTGGCGGACGGGGTGTCCCGGGCGAACGTCTACCGTGCGGGCAGCGGCTTCCAGGCCGACATCCTGGGTGCGGACGGGTCCAGGGCCGCCACCCTGACCAGCCGTGACGGTGTCCCGGGCGTCGGCGGCACCGGTGAGCTGCACGCTGCGCTCCAGCCTGACGGGCGACTGTCGTCCTGGGTCGGCGAAGCGGCCGTCCACAGCGGTACGCCCGGGGGCGACGGCTACAAGACGGGGACGCGGGACGGGAAGGCGGGCGTGGCTGCGGCGGCCTCGCGGACGACGGACGTGCGGACGGCTGCCGCCGGGACCGCGGGGGCGCTGCGCCTGGACACGCTGGCCGACGGGCCGGGCGGCGGTGTGCTGCTGCTCGCCGCGGGCGGTGGCATGGCGGCGCTGGGTGCGGCGGGGCTGGGCTTCGCGATGCTGCGGCGGGGGCGCACCGACGGCTGACCGCCCTCGGCCTCCCCGGCCTCCCCGGCGGCGCCGGCCCCGGGCCCTTGGCGGACGGGCCCGTCCGCGGCCAGGCGGCCGACCGCCCGGCCATGCGGGGCGGCGGCGCCCCGAGGCGCGGCGCGGGCCCGGTGCCCTGCCGGGCGGGCTTCCTGGGGCGCCGCCCCGGACCCCGCGCCTCACACGCCGGCAGGGCTGACATGGCCGACCCCCGCTTCGACATTCCGGCAGCGGCTGCCGATCCGCCCTGCGGCGCGGCGGAATGGGCACAGCTGCGCCCTGAGGGGCATCCCGGACGGGCCCCCTGAGTCGGGCCGAGGCCGGGGTCCCCCGGGTCGGCCGGGGGCCGGGATGTGCCCCGTCGGGCCGCAGGGCCGGGCAGCCGCCCCTGGGCCTCCCATGGGGCCGGGGTGCCGCCTCTCGTGGGGCCGGGCCGGGGTGCCGCCCCCGTGAGGCCAAGGCCGGCGCCCCGCCCCATAGCGCCGCGGGGCCATCGCCCTCGCCCCCTGGCTCGGGCCGGGACCCGAGAGGGGTGCCACGCGCCCGCCGGGCCGGGGCCCGGGTGCCGCCCCGGGTCGGCCGGCCGGGGGGCCCGCCCCATGCCGCCGCCCGCGCCGGGCCGGAGCCGCGGTGCCGCCCCCATGGGGTCCGGGCCGAGGTGCCCGCCCCCATGGGGTCCGGGCCGAGGCGCCGCCCCCCTGGGGCCGGAGCCGCGTTGCCGCCCCCGGAGGGGCGGGCCGGGGCCCAAGCGCGGGCCCCCGCGCGGTCGGCTACGGCTGTGGCGTCGGCTTCGTCCAGGGCCAGCGGAGTTTGGGTTTGCGGCCCCCGGGGACGTGGGTGTACTTCCAGCCCTTCTGGAGGTGGAGCCGCTTGGTGTAGCCCGACGGGACCCGTTCGTACAGCAGGACCGTCGGCGGGCCGCCGTCCCGGTCCGGGACGGGGATCTCGTACCACTTCGGCGGGTGGCCGGTCGGGCCGACGAGGATCGGGAGGACGCGGCCGTCCATGGGGCCGCCCTCGAAGGGGGTGGGTTCGCTTCTCACTCCGCCAGTGTCACAGCAGGTGCGCGGCCTCGGAGACCACCGGGATCACGCGTCGGGCCAGCACCCCGGCGGGCCCGTCGGGCGATTCCAGGGCCAGGGCGGCGCGGGCGGTGGCCGCGGTCTCCGCGTCGGTGGCGGCCGTGGCCGTCAGCAGGGCTATGAACTGGTCCACCAGCCAGTCCCGCAGCGTGCCCGCGTCGGGCTGTTTGCCCTCGTCGATCCACATCAGGGAGGCGGCTTCGACGGCCGTGATCCAGGTGCGGACCATCATCCGCAGCCGCGGGCCGGGTGAGGCCACCGACAGGTGCAGCAGGATCTGGTCGGCGGCGGCGCGCCGGATGCCGTCGACCGTGGCGGTCGTACGGGAGGTCTCCACGACGCTGCCGCCCTGCAGGAGCGCCGCGAAGCCGGTGTCGTGCTCGTCGACGAAGGCCAGGTAGTGATCCAGGGCCCGGGCGAGCCGCTGGGTCAGCGGCCCCGTCTGGGGTACGGCGAAGCACTGGTCCAGCAGGTCCGCTGCCGAGCGCAGGGCGGCCTCGTAGAGCTGCTGTTTGCCGCCCGGGAAGTAGCGGTACACCAGGGGCCGTGAGACGCCGGCCGCCTCGGCGACGTCGTCGAGCGAGACCTCCTCCGGCGCCCGGTGCGCGAACAGCGACAGGGCCGCGTCGAGGAGTTGGGCCCGCCGCTCCTCGACGCTCAGCCTGCGGTACGCGGGTACGGTCATGTCCGCAGGGTAGCCCGCCCCGCCCGGCTTCAGGCCAGGAGTCCCGAGCTCCGCCACAGCCGGCGGCCGACCCCGCGCAGGACGCCGATGTCGTCGAGGAAGTCGGTGAGGCGCTTGGCGCCGGTCTGCATGACCTCGCGGCGGTGGCCGCTGGCCTTGACCTGGGCGACGGCCTCGCGCCGGTCGAGGCCGACGTGCTCGTAGACGCGGGGGTTGACGAAGGCCACGGAGAAGACGCGGGCGGCCTCGCCGCAGCTGATGCGGGTGAGTTCCTGCTCCCAGCGCGGGGCGGTCAGCATCTGGCGGCGCAGTTCCTCGCGGGCGTAGCGGACGTGCCGGGCCTCCTCGATGACGTGGATGCGGGTGACGCCGCGGACCAGCGGCTGGATGCGCTCGTCGGGGAAGGTCAGGCGCTGCATCCAGTCGAGGATCTCCTCGCCGAGGAGGGTGCAGGCGAAGGATCCGGGGGTGGTGGAGACGGTCTTGAGGATGCGGGCGAGGTTGTGGTTGAGGCGGGAGACCGGGTAGGCGGGGGCGCCGGCCTTCTGGATCATGCGGGCGAACATCATCGAGTGGCGGCACTCGTCGGCGATCTCGGTGAGGGCGTAGCGGACGTGGTTGCTGGTCAGGGACTTGTCGTAGATGTGCCGGACCAGCAGCTGCATGAGGATGATCTCGAACCAGATGCCGAGGGAGGCGAGCGAGGCGGCCTCGTGGCGGGAGAGGTCGATGCGCTGCTCCTCGCTCATCCGCTTCCACAGGGGGGTGTCGTAGAGGGAGAGCAGCTCGGGGGGCCAGTAGTACGCGCCGTCGACGGGCGGGGCGTCCCAGTCGAGTTCCTTGTCGGGGTCGAAGGAGTGCTTGGCCGAGGATTCGAGCAGGCGTGCGGCGATCTGTTCGCGGTCCTTGAGGAGGCCGAGCGCGTCCTGGAGCACCCGGTGGTCCGGATCCGGATCCGTGCGGTCGGTCGTGGTCGTCATGGCGGGGCACCTCGCCCTGGTTGCGGGGTGGGTGGGGGTCGCCTGGGCGTCCCGGGGCGTTCCCTCCTGCGGTCACCACTTATGAGACTGCTTGTCAGCAAGACCGTCAATCCCCTGCGCGCCACTTGTTGACCCTGCGTCTAGCAACTGGCACGGTGCCAACCATCCAGTCCCGTACGGAAGTAGAAGTACACGAGGCGAGGGGGCGTCAGTGTCGACGCACGATCTCTACACCAGGGCCCCGGGCGAGGACGTCTGGCAGATCCCTGCCACCGGCGCCGCCCGGTTCGGCTGGGAGTACGCCGACGGCCGTGAGCGGCTCCTCGCCCTGTACCGGAAGGGCAAGGACAAGCAGTGGGACGGCGCCAAGCGCATCGACTGGGACCTGGAGGTGGACCCGCACGATCCGCTCGGCACCCCCGACGAAGCCCTGACCCTCCACGGCACCCGGTACTGGCCGCGGCTGACCGAGAAGGACAAGGGCGAGCTGCGCCGACACTACGCCTCCTGGAACTTCAGCCAGTTCCTGCACGGCGAGCAGGGCGCGATGGTGTGCGCCGCCCGCATCGTGGAGTCCGTGCCCGACCTCGACGCCAAGTTCTACTCCGCCACGCAGACCATGGACGAGGCCCGGCACGCCGAGGTGTTCGGACGGTTCCTGCACGAGAAGGTCGGAATGCTGTACCCGATCAACGACAGCCTGCAGGGGCTGCTCGGGGACACCCTGCGCGACGCCCGCTGGGACATGCCGTACCTCGGCATGCAGGTGCTCATCGAGGGGCTGGCGCTGGCCGCCTTCGGGATGATCCGCGACACGACCGACAAGCCGCTGCCGAAGCAGATCCTGGCGTACGTGATGCAGGACGAGGCACGGCACGTGGCGTTCGGGCGGATGGCGCTGCGCGACTACTACCGCCAGCTCACCGACGCCGAGCTGCGCGAGCGCGAGGAGTTCGTGATCGAGGGCTGCCACCTGATGCGGGACCGGCTGCGGGGGGTGGAGGTGCTGGAGAACTTCGGGATCCCGCGGCGGGAGGCCGAGGAGTTCACCGAGCGGTCCGAGTTCCTGCACCTGTTCCGCAGGCTGCTGTTCAGCCGGATCGTGCCGTGCGTCAAGGACATCGGGCTGTGGGGGCCGCGGCTGCAGAAGGCCTACCTGGACATGGGGGTCTTCGAACTGGGCGACGCCAACCTCGACCTGCTGATGAGCCAGGACGAGGAGATCGCCGAGGCCCTCGACCGCGAGCGGTTCGCGGCCGAGGAGGCGGCGCGGGCGGCGGAGGTGGCGGCCGTCATCGCCGAGGGCGGCGCGGACGGCCCGGCCTAGCTCCTGGCTCCTGACTCCTGGCTCCTGGCTCCTGGCTCCGGCTCCCGCGCCAGGGCGCGGCCCCTACTCCCCCGGCCGCGGGAAGGGCGTGCGCAGGGTGAAGGCGTAGGGGGTCGGGCCGTGTGCCCGCAGGTGGGCCAGGCGCTCCCCCGCCTCCGCGACGGTGGGCCGGACCCCCGCCTCGACCCACCACAGGACGGTGCCGGCCTCGGTGAGCGGCTCGAACCACTCGCGGCGGCGGGACATCAGCGTGCGGTGCAGCCCCTCGTACATGAAGGCGGCCAGGGCCTCGGCGTCGCGCCAGACGGAGAGGTTGACCATCACCGAGTCGTCGCCGTCCAGGCGCAGGGCGGTGGCGTTGCCGGAGTCGTCCTGGAGCCGCCAGACGAACCCGTCGGCGGCGTCGGCTACGGCGTTGACGGGATCCAGCCCGTCCATGAAGTCCTTGAATTCGGGGGCGTCGGCTGCGTACTTGGGGCGGGCTGTGTTCAACTGCGCCAGTTCGTGGGTCATGGGGCCAGCGGTACCAGGCGGAAGCCGCCCCGTGCAGGGAATTTCGCGGTGCGGACGGCGGGGCCCGCCCCGGACCGGGCCGCCTGCCTGCATGCCTGCCCCGCTACGTGCCTGCGGCTACGGGGCCCCGTACAGGGCGGCCTGCATGACCGCGCGGGCGATGGGGGCCGCGGCGCTGTTGCCGGTGACGTCGCCCTGGTCGCCCCCCGCGTCCTCGACGACCACCGCGACCGCCACCCCCGGCAGCGGTGCGTTCGCGGCCTTGGCCCAGCCGATGAACCAGGCGTAGGGGGTGCCCGCGTTGCCGACGCCGTGCTGCGCGGTGCCGGTCTTGCCGCCGACGACCGTGTGCGGGATGGCCGCGTTGCGCCCGGTCCCGTCCTGCACCACCTTCACCATCAGCTGCTGCAGCCGCACCGCCGTCGCCGGGGTCATGGCCCGGCCCAGGCTGCGCCGGCCGCCGCGCCGGACCTGGGTGCCGTCGTCCTGGGTGGTCCGCTCCACCAGGTACGGGGCCTGCAGCTCGCCGCCGGCCGCGACGGCCGCGGCCACCATTGCCATCTGCAGCGGCGTGGCCGTGGTGTTGAACTGCCCGATCGCGGACAGGGCGAGCTGGTCGCCGCTCATGTCGGTGTCGAAGTTCGACCGCGACACCCACGCCGGCACGCGCAGCCCGCCGTCGTTGAACCCGAACCGGCGGGCCGCCTCCGCCATGCCGCGCAGCCCCACCTGGACGCCGATCTTCGCCATCACCGTGTTGCAGGACCACTGCACCGCCTCCGCCATCGAGGCGTCGCGGCAGCCCGTGCCGGCGTTCGGCAGCAGGGTGCGGGTGCCGGGCAGCGGATAGGGGTCGGGGGTCTGCGTGGGCGCGTCCACGTCCGTGACCACGCCGGCGTCCAGGGCCGCGGCCGCCGTCACGATCTTGAAGGTGGAGCCCGGCGGGTACGTCTCGCGCAGCGCCCGGTTCAGCATCGGCCGGGCCGGGTCCGCGTTCAGCCGCGCCCAGGCCGCGGCGACGGCCGGGCCGGTGCCCGAGAGCACCGCCGGGTCGTACGAGGGGCTGCTGACCAGCGCGAGGATCCTGCCGGTGGCCGGCTCCAGCGCGGCCACCGCACCGCGCTTGCCGGCCAGCGCCGCGTACCCGGTCCGCTGCGCCGCCGCCTTGACGGTGGTGACCGCGTTCCCGCCGGGCGGGCGGCCGCGCGCGAGGTCGTACCAGAGGGGGAAGGCGGAGAGCGCCGGGTCGGAGCCCGAGAGCACCGCGTCCTCGGCGCGCTCCAGGAGGCTGGTCCCGTACGTCTGCGAGGAGAACCCGGTGACGGGCGCGTACAGCGGGCCGTTCGCGTACGTCCGCTCCCAGCGCAGCAGTTGGCCGCTGTCCCGGGATCCGGTCACCGGCCGGCCGTCGACCAGGATGTCCCCGCGCGGGCGGGCGTAGCGCTCGATGGCGGTGCGCTTGTTGGCCGGGTTCGCCCCGTACCCGGCGGCCTCCCACACCTGCACCCGGGCCAGGTTGACCAGCAGGGCGGCGAGCAGCAGGGCGCAGAACCAGGCGCACCAGCGGATGTAGCGGATCACGCGGCGGCCCCCGTGCTCGTCCCCGGGCCCGTTCCCGCGCTCCCCCTGGCGCCCGGTCCCGTTCCCGCGCCCGCATCCGCCCCGGCCGGGAAGGCGGCGGCCGGACGGGGCCTGCGGGCGCTGTCGCTGAGGCGGACCAGCAGCGCAACGATGATCCAGTTGGTGACGACGGAGGAGCCGCCCTGGGCGAGGAAGGGCATGGCCATCCCGGTGAGCGGGATCAGCCCGGTGACGCCGCCGGCGATGCCGAAGACCTGCAGGGCCACGATCGAGGCCAGCCCGGTGGCCAGGAGCCGCCCGAAGGGGTCGCGGAGCGCGAGGCCGGCCCGGAAGCCGCGGTCGACGAGGAGCCCGTACAGCAGCAGGATCGCGGTGAGGCCGGCGAGTCCGAGCTCCTCGCCTGCGGTGGCGAGGATGAAGTCGGACTTGGCGGCGAAGCCGATGAGGAAGGACCGGCCGTGTCCGAGACCGGCGCCGAGGAGCCCGCCGGCGCCGAAGGCGAACAGGGACTGGGCGAGTTGGCCGGGGCCCTCGCCGCGCTCGATGGAGGCGAAAGGATTCAGCCAGTCCTGCACCCGGCCGTGCACGTGGGGCTCCAGCGCGCCCACGGCGTAGGCGCCGAGGGCGGCGAGGGCCAGCCCGACGGCGATCCAGCCGATCCGGCCGGTGGCGGTGAACAGCATGACCACGAACAGGCCGAAGAAGAGCAGGGAGGTGCCGAGGTCCCGCTCCAGCACCAGCACCCCGACGCTGAGCAGCCAGATCGTCAGGATCGGACCGAGGACCCGGCCGGGCAGGAGCCGCAGCGGCACGCGCAGCGGGAGCCACGGGAAGAGGCGGCGGCCGGTCAGGGCGAGGGCGGTGCGGTTCGCGGCGAGGTAGGCGGCGAAGAACACGGCGAGCAGGATCTTGGCGAACTCCCCCGGCTGCAAGGACAGCCCGGCGAACCGGATCCAGATGTGGGCGCCGTTGACGGCCGGGAAGAAGACGGGCACCAGCATCAGGGCCAGGGCCGCCGCCACCGACAGGTAGGCGTAGCGCTGGAGGGTGCGGTGGTCGCGCAGCACGGCCACGGCGAGGACGAACAGGGCCAGCCCCACGGCCGACCAGCGCAGCTGGTCCCCGGCGGCCGTCCGGGCGGGGGTGGTGGCGTCGAGGCGCTGGATGAGGACCAGGCCGAGCCCGTTGAGCAGGAACGCGATGGGCAGCAGGACCGGGTCGGCGTACGGGGCCCGGAAGCGGACGGCCAGGTGGGCGAGGAGCGCGGCGACGGCGAGGCCGGCGGCGTGGCGCCCGGCGGACGGCGGCAGGTGGCCGGTGGTGGCGAGGCCGACGTGGAGGTGGCCCAGGAAGCAGAGGAGGACGGCCCCGGCGAGGAGCGTCAGCTCGGCACCCCTGCCCCGGGGCGGGCGGGGGCCGGGCCCGGCGTGCGGGGAGGGCGCGCCCCCCGCCGCCTCTGCCGTCAGAGCGGTCATACGGGAAACGTAGCAAGCGGGCGGGCGATATGTCCGGTGATGTCATAGTGTGCCGAAGAGTCGTCAGAAACGGTCAGGAACGAGTGGGAGCCGCGGCACATGGGACCTGTGGAATTCATCGTCCTCGCCTTCCCCGAGGAGCAGCTGCGGGTGCCGGCGGTCGAGGCCGTGCTGGGGCTGAGGAAGACGGGGAACGTGCGGCTGATCGACGGCCTCGTGGCCACCAAGACCGCGCGGGGCGAGGTGCTGGCGGCGGAGTTCGACGAGTTCGTCGAGCTGAAGGGGCTGCTGGCGCACCGGGAGGCGGCGCCGCTGATCGGGCCGGAGGACGTACGGGAGGCGGCCGACCTCTTGGAGTGCGGGAGTTGCGCGCTGCTGCTGGTGGTGGAGCACGTGTGGGCGGAGGACGCGGCCAAGGCCGTACGGGCGGCGGGCGGCCGGATCGCCGGGTCGGTCCGGATCCCGGCCGAGCGGCTGGGGGCGGCCTGATGTTCATCCGCCCCGTCGGCCCGGTCGTCCACCCGTCCCAACGCCCTCCGGGGCGACCGCTGCTGCGGGGGATCCTGGCGCGGGGCGCCTACGTGTGGGACGCGGCCCAGATCCCGGAGGAGGAGCCGGGCCCTGCGGGGGGCGCCGAGGCCGGTGGGGGTCGGGGCGGGGGCGCGGGAGGTGCCTGGGCCGCCGACGCCGACGCCGGCGGCGAGGTGTGGGCCGCCGAAGCGGAGGGGGGCCTGTGGGACGCGGACGCGGCGGCCGGCGCCGGCGAGGGCGAGGCCTGGGACGCGGAGGAATGGAGCGCCGAACCCGAGCCCCCGGAGGGCCCGCCCGCGGAGGGCCCGCCCGCGGAGGGCCCGCCCCCGCCGGCGCCCGCGCCGGCGCCCCCCGCCCCGCCGGCCCCGGCTCCGCCGACGTCGGCCCCCGCCTCCCCCGCCGGCCCGACGGCGACCGCGGCCGGGGCCGCCGCCTGGCCCGCCGACCCGGCGGCTCCGGGGCGGGCGCCGCGAGGCGGTCCGGGCGGCTCCGGCCGCACCGGCCCGGAAGCCGGCCCGGACTTCGTGCTCCGCCTGAACCAGCTGGCCGACCTGGCCCGCGAGGGCCTCCTGACCCCGGAGGAGTTCGCAGCGGCCAAGTCCCGCCTCATGAACCCCTGACGGGCCGCCCATCAGCCGGCCCCGCAGCGGTACCCCGCGCCGACCGCCGCCGCCCGGAGCCGCTCCCCGCCCCACCCTTCCACCGCTCCCCTGCCCCCGCCCCGGACCCCACAGGGTGGCCTCACCCCGGCCCCTGCGGCGGACCCCGCTCCGCGGAGTCACGCCGTGCCCCACGGGCTCCGCCCCTATGCCCGGCGCACAGCGGCACTCGCCTTCGCCCCGCGGCCGGCCACCGCTGCGCGGAGCCCGCCGCACCCCGGCCCCGCCCTTCCACCGTTCCCAGGGCTCCGCCCCGGATCCCACGGGGTGGCCGCACCCCGTCCCCCCTGCCTCCGCGCACAGGGCACTCGCCTGGCTGCTCGGGTGATGCGTGGCGTTGCTTGGTGCCGCCGCCTCGGAAGGGGCGTGCTGGGCTGGGTCGGTGAGGGGGCGTGCGCTGCGCGGGTGAGGGGGGTGACGCGGCCGTCCCGGGTGGGGGGTTTGTCATATCGGGCGTGGCAGCATCGGCGGGCCGGAGGTGCTCCCATGTCACGCCGTCTGCTTCGTTCCGCCTGCATCGCCGCCGTCCTGCTCGCGGCCTGTCCGCTTTCGCTCACCCACGCCGAGCCGCGTCCCGCCTCCTCCCCCGACGCCACGTCCGAGGCGACCGTGGCGCCTGCCTCGCCTGCCTCGGCTGCCTCGCCTGCCTCGCCTGCCGCTTCTGAGCGGGCGTCCGTCAGGGCTGGGGCCTCCGCGTCTGCCTCTGCCTCTCCGTCTGCGTCCGCGTCCCCCTCTCCCTCCGCCTCGGAGCGCTTCGGGTCCGTGGGGGGCTCTGCGGTGCCGGACGCCCCCGTCCCCTCCGCCTCCCCCTCCGTTCAGGCCTCCCCCTCCGTTCAGGCCTCCCCGTCCGTTCAGGCCTCGGCCGAGCCGGAGGCCGGGGCCGCTTCCGGCGGTGGGGACATCGGGGCGTTGCTGACCCGGCTTCAGGGGCTGTACCGCGAGGCCGAAGAGGCCGCCGAGGCCTCTGACGCCGCCGAGGCCGCCCTCAAGGCCCGGCAGGACGACGAGCGCCGGCTGAGTACCGCGCTCGGGCGGGCCCGGGCCGCGCTCGGGGCCGAGAGGGCCGCCGCCGGGCGGATCGCCCGGGAGCAGTACCAGTCGGCCCGCGGCCTGTCCCCGTACGCCCGGATGCTGCTCACCGGGGACCTGCAGGCGGCGCAGGACCAGCGCCGGCTCGCCGCCCGGGAGAGCGCCCGCCAGGCCGGGGTCCTGACCCGCCTCGCCCGCGGCGAACGGCGGGCCGACGCCCTGGCCACCGCCGCCCGCAAGGCCCTCGACGCCCAGCAGGCCGACGCCGCCCGGGCCAAGAAGCTCAAGGACCGGGCGGAGCTCCGGCTCCGGGAGGTGGAGCGCATGCTCTCCGCGCTCACCGCCGACCAGCTCGCCCGGGTGGGGGAGCGCGAGGCCGCCGACACGGCCGCCGCGCAGCGGGAGCTGCTGGCCTCCGGCCGGCTGGGCGCTCCCGGCGCGGCTCCCGCCCGTACGCCGACGGCCGCCGGGGGCGCGGCCCTCGCGTACGCCACCGCCCAGATCGGCAAGCCGTACGTGTGGGGCGCGGAGGGACCGGGGGCCTTCGACTGCTCCGGGCTCACCTCGCAGGCCTGGGCGCACGCCGGCCGGGCGATCCCGCGGACCAGCCAGGAGCAGTGGGCCCAGCTGCCGCACGTACCGCTGGACCGGCTGAGGCCGGGTGACCTGGTGGTCTACTTCCCCACCGCCACGCACGTCGGCCTGTACCTCGGTGACGGCAAGGTCGTCCACGCCCCGCGCCCCGGAGCCGCGGTGAAGGTCTCCCCGCTCGCCGCGAACCCGCTGCTCGGCGCGGTACGGCCCGATCCCGACGGCATCCCGCTGCCCGCCTACACCCCGCCGCCGCTGCCGCAGCCGGCGCCCGAGGCGGCCGTGCCCGAGGACGACGCCGGGTACTCAGCCGCCGAGGCCCCGGCCCCGGCCCCCGGCCCCATGAGTGTCCGGTCACGGCCGGCACCGGAGGGCTAGCGGCCCGCGGCGGCCGCGGCCTGGGCCAGGTAGTCCGCCGCGTCCTCGGCGTCGTAGAAGTACGTGTCGAAGTCGGACGGGTTGTCGAAGCCGTTGGCGAAACGGTCCGCCACCGCCTGGTGCTGCCCCGCCGCCCCGATCAGGTCCAGCACGTGCGCCGGCGGCTCGGCCAGCATCGCGTTCGTCCAGTCGGTCACCGGCTTGCCGGTCGTGAACCAGTACGTGTCGAACGTGGCCTTCATCCAGGCCTCGTCGAACGGCTTGTCCCCGTGCATCAGGATCGACGACAGGTACGAGGCGGCGCACTTCGCCGCGGAGTTCGAGCCCTGCCCGGTGATCGGGTCGTTCGCGACGACCACGTCCGCGACGCCCAGCACCAGCCCGCCGCCCGGCAGCCGCCCGACGGGGTTGCGGACCACCGGCGCGTACCGGCCGGCCAGCGTGCCGCCCGCGTCGGTCAGTTCGACGTCCACCGCCCGCTCGTACTCCCAGGGCGTGAACTTCTCCATCAGCTCCAGGGTGAGCTCCAGGTGCTCCGACGGATCGTTCACCCCGCGGAACACGTCGAGCGGCCCGCCCGGGAGCCCCTCCCAGAACAGGATGTCCGCCCGCCCCGACGTGGTCAGGGTCGGCATGACGAACAGCTCGCCCACGCCCGGCACCAGGTTGCAGCGCACCGCCTCCGTGCGCGGGTGCTCGGGACGCGGGCGGAGCCCGTGCACGTACGAGACGGCCAGTGCGCGCTGCGGCGCGTCGTACGGGGAGCGCTTCGCGTCCCGCTCGAACATCGACACGAGCTCGCCCTTGCCCGCCGCGACGAGCACCAGATCGTACGTGCGGGAGAAGTAGTCGAGGTCGGCGACGGACGCGCCGTGGATGACGAGCTGCCCGCCCTGCTGGACGAAGGTGTCGAGCCAGCCGGCCATCTTCACGCGCTGGTCCACGGACTGGGCGTACGCCTTGAGCCGGCCGAGCCAGTCCACGGCCCGGGCGCCGTCGGCGCCGGCCACGGAGACGCCGATGCCCTCGATGCGCGGGGCGAGGCGCTCCCAGTAGTTGAGCCCGAGGTCGCGCTCGTGCTGGAGCGCCGTGTCGAACATGACCTGCGTGGACATGATCCGGCCGGTGCGGATCTCGTCCGCGGTCCGGTTGGACATGAGGGTGACGTCGTAGCCCTTCGACTGGAGGCCGATGGCGAGTTGGAGGCCGGACTGGCCGGCCCCCACGACGAGTATCTTGCGCATCTCACGTTCTCGTTTCGGGCAGGTGCGGAGGAGGGGCGGGCGGAACGGCGCGCGGGGCCGCTGCGCTCGGGGCGGCTCAGGACTGCTCGGGGCGGATCGGACTACTCGGGCGTCGCCTCGAGGGCGTGGGCGACCAGCGTGGTCAGGGAGTCGACGACCGTGTCCCGGCGCCGCGCGTCCATGATCATCACGGGGACGTGGGGCGGGATCGTGAGCGCCTCGCGCACGTCCTCGGGCTCGTACGACCGCGAGCCCTCGAAGTGGTTGACGGCGACCGCGTACGGCAGCCCACAGCTCTCGAAGTAGTCGAGGGCGGGGAAGCAGTCCCGCAGCCGGCGGGTGTCGGCCATGACGATGCCGCCGATGGCGCCGCGCACCAGGTCGTCCCACATGAACCAGAACCGCTCCTGGCCCGGCGTCCCGTACACGTACAGCACGAGGTCGTCGGCGAGGGTGATGCGGCCGAAGTCCATCGCGACGGTGGTGGTGTTCTTGTCCGGCGTCGCCGACAGGTCGTCGGTCGGGAGGCTGGCCTGGGTCATCACCGCCTCGGTGCGCAGCGGGGTGATCTCGGAGACGGACGACACGAACGTGGTCTTGCCGACGCCGAAGCCGCCCGCGACCAGCACCTTGACGGCGACGGGGGCGCGGGAGCGGTCATACTGCCAGGGCTGGACGGGCTCGTCGTCGATGGCGGTTTCACAGACGGCGAAGGCCACTGAGCACCCTTTCGAGCAGCGCGCGGTCGGGACGGCCCGGGCCGTGCCCGGTTCCGTAGACGCGGATCCTTCCCTGGTCGGCGAGGTCGCTGACCAGGACGCGGACCACGCCGAGCGGCAGCTTCAGCAGCGCGGCTATCTCGGCGATGGTGCGCATGCGGCGGCAGACTTCGACGATCGCGGGCATCTCGGGCATGCGGTCGCCCGAGCCGGAGCCCGAGCCCGGGACGGAGCCCGGGCCGGTCCCGGTGCCCGCTCCCGCGCCGTCCGCGTCGCCGGTCTCGCCGTCGGCCTTCTGCGGCTGCGAGACGCGCGTGTCGAGCGCGGCGACGAAGGTCTCCACGTGCAGGACCTGCGTGAAACGGGTGCGGCCGCCCGTGAGCGAGTACGGGCGGACGCGGGCGGGCCGGCGGTCGGCCCCGCGTATCGGCAGCCGGTCGGATGCCGGGGCCGGGCTCCTCACGTGGTCTTCTCCATCGACTGGCGCAGCTCGCTGCGGACTTCGGGCGTCAGGACGTGTCCGGCGCGTCCGACGAACAGCGCCATGTGGTACGCGACGACGCTCATGTCGCAGTCCGGGGTGGCGTGCACGCCGAGCAGCGAGCCGTCGCTGATGGCCATGACGAAGACGGAACCGTACTCCATCGCCACCATGGTCTGCTTGACGCCCCCTCCGTCCATGAGGGCGGCGGCGCCGGTGGTGAGGCTGCCGAGGCCGGAGACGATGGTGGCGAGGTCGGCGGACGCGCCGCGCGGGCTCTTCACCGCCCCCCGGCCCCCCGCGCCCACGGCGGAGGCGGCGGCGCCTCCGGGGTCGGAGGACAGCAGCAGGAGCCCGTCCGAGGACACGACGGCGACGGAGTTGACGCCGGGCACCTCCTCGACCAGGTCCGTCAGCAGCCACTGCAGGTTGCGGGCCTGGGTGCTCAGTCCGTACGTACTGGGCGCGGTCATGTGCGTGCGTCCTCCTGTGCGGTGTCCCCCTGGTCGGTGTCCTGTGCGAGCTCGGCGGCCACGACGCGCCGCCCGTCCCGCGTCCCCTGGTAGAAGCCGCCGAGCCGGCGCCGCAGCTCGTCCGCGTCGACGCGGCGCGGTGCGGGCCGGGCGGGGCCGGCACCGGGGGCGGTGCCGCTGCCGGGGTGGGCCCGGCCGCCGGCGGCCACGGTGCGCGGGGTCCGCTTGGGCAGGCCCTTCGCGGTGACGGCCTCGGTGGCGGCCTCGGTGAGGGCCTCGGGCGCCGCGTCGGGGTGGCTCCCCTGGCGCGGCACCCAGTCGTCCTCGGCGGGTGCGTGCCGGTGCGGTTCCGCCGGCGCGCCGTCCGCGGTGAAGACCTGGTCGGCCGGGGGCAGCCGTTCCGCGTCGGGGGCGCCGGCTGGGGCGGACCGCCCGGGCAGCGAGGGGTTCTCTTCCGTTACGGGGGCCGGCTGCGCGGAGTCCGTCGAGAACTCCGCGGCCGCCGGGCCGGGGTCGGGCACCGCGAAGGCGCCCGGTTCCGCGTCGGGGACGACCCGCGCGAGGAGTTCGTCTCCGGGATCCCGGTCGGCCGGGGTCTGCGCAGTGAACACCTGCTCGGCGGGCGGCAGCCCCTCCTGCGGCGCGCGCTCGCGCACCGGCAGCGGGGCCGGCCCGTCCGCGGCCGCGGCGCCGTGCGCGTCGGCCCCGGCGTCGGCGGCCTCGGGTGCCCGGACGGTGAAGACCTGCTCGGCCGGAGGCAGCCCGGCTCCGCTCTGCGCAGCGGGGGCCGGGGCGTCGGCCGGTGCCACGGGCGCCGCCCCCTGGGCGGGGACCCGCACCCGGGCGGCATCCGCCTCGGGATCCGCCACGGGCTCGGCGTCGGCCGGCCCGGCGGCGAACCCGTCGGCCGGCCCGTCTCCGTACGCGGCGGCGTCGGCCGCGGCGTCGGCGGCGAAGCCGTCGACGAGGGGCTCCGAGCCCGTCAGCGGGTCGGTGTCCCGGCCGTCGGCGGATCCGGTTTCCGCGGCCATCCCGAAGTCCCCCTCCGCCGTCGGCCGGAGCCGCGGCTGGAGGGTGTTCTCGTTGGCCTCGGCGACCACGCCCGGGAGCTGGTAGTGCGGCAGGCCCGGCGTGGCGGAGGCGGTGTGGACGGGCGAGGGCGAGGCGGGCGGGCCGTCCGGCAGCAGGGCGGCCGGGACGACCACCAGGGCCTCGGTGCCGCCGTGCTGCGGGGCGCGCAGCTCGGCGGTGACGCCGTGCCGGGCCGCGAGGCGTCCGGCCACGTACAGGCCGAGGCCGAGGCCGTGCTCCGCCTCGGACTCCTCGTCGTAGGCCTCGGGCGTGGCCAGCCGGGCGTTGAGCGCCTCCAGCCGGTCGGCGGTGACGCCGATGCCCTCGTCCACGACGGACAGCACCACGTCGCCGCCGTCCAGCAGCCGGCCCGACACCTTGACCTTGGCTCCGGGCGGGGAGAACGTCGTCGCGTTCTCCAGCAGCTCGGCGAGCACGTGGGAGATGTCGTCGGCGGCGTGGCCGGCGACCTGCACGAAGGCGGGCAGGACGGCGAGGTCGACGCGCTCGTAGCGTTCGATCTCGCTGACCGCGGCCCGCATGACGTCGACGAGCGGCACCGGTGCGCCGGCGCCGGGGCCGTGCTCCTGTCCGGCGAGGACGAGCAGGTTCTCGTTGTGGCGGCGCATCACGGTCGCCAGGTGGTCCAGCTTGAAGAGGGTCTCCAGCCGGTCCGGGTCCTGCTCCTTGGCCTCCAGCTCCTCGATGACGGCGAGCTGGCGCTCGACGAGGCCGAGGGTGCGCAGCGACAGGGAGACCGAGGTCGTCGACATGACGCGCCGGTGCTCTTCGAGGCTCTCGCGCAGCCGGTCGAGTTCGGCTTCCAGGGCGTCGCGGCCGGAGGCGAGGGCCTCGTTGCGGCCGATGAGGCGGCGCTGGTCGGCGTCGAGGCCGGCGATCTTGGTGTGCAGGGCGACCGTCTGGTCGCGTACGGCGTTGAGGTGGCGGACGACCTCGGCGAACTCGTCGTTGCGGCCGGTGAAGCGGACCGGTTCGACGGAGCCCTCGGGCGTCGCGAGGCGGGCCGCGCCGCGCCGCAGTACGGACAGCGGCCGGGTGAGGGAGCGGGCGACGGCCGTGGAGACGCCGACGGCGACGAGGAACAGCACGCCGAGGACGGCGAGCAGCAGTTCCAGCCGGGTCACGTCGTCGTCGCGCTGGGCGGCGAGGGCGGTCGACCGCTGTCCGGCGAGGGTGGCCTCCACGGACCGCATGCGGTCGATGCGGGCGGTGAGGGCGGTGCCGACGGCGGCGGTGTCGCCCTTGCGGTCGGCCGCGGAGAGCGTGGGGCGTTCGGTGAGCCGCTTGAGGTGGTCGTCGGCGGCCTTGACCTCGGGGCCGGTGACGGTGGCGGCGAGGTTCTGCCGGATGTCGGGCCGGGCGACGCGCGTGAAGTCCTCCAGCGCGGCCTGCTCCCGTACGCGGGCCCGCTGGGCGGCGGTGCTGAGCTCGTCGGAGACGGCCGCGCCGGGCTGCTGGTCGCCGCGGGGGACGGCCAGCGCTGCGAGGAGCAGCCCGCGGGTGGCGGAGGCCTGCTCCACGGCCTGGCCGAGGGGGGCCAGCGGGCGGGTGGTGGCGAGGGCGGCCTCGGCGCGCGGCGGGGTCTGCTCGGCGAGCCGGTCGCCCGGTGCGAGGAGTTCCGCGACGACGGCGGAGTAGGCCTGGTGGGCGGCGAGGGCGCTGCCCTTGCCGTCGACGGCTTCGGCGCGGACGGCCTGGACGCGGGCGAGGGCCTTGGCGAGCGGTTCGTCGGCCTCGGCCTTGACCTCGTCGAGCTGCCGGTCGGTGAGGAGGACGCGCTCCTGGACGGCGGACTTGGCCTGGCCTCCGGGGCGGCCCTTGGCCACGTACTCGACGACGGCGTCGCGCTCGTCGCCGAGGAGGTGGGCGAGGGTGAGGGTGTGCTGGGCCTGTTCGGCGAGGGTGACCAGCGCCTGGGAGTCGTTCAGCTCGCGGGTCGCCGTGACGACGGCGGGGGCGCCGGCCGCGAGGACGGTGAGTCCGGCGACGGCGACACCGACGACCAGCCTGCTGCGCACGCGGACGCGGCGTCCTGCGGGGGCGGGTCCGTCGGTGGCGGTGCCGTTCTTCCGAGACCGCTTCTTCTGCACCGGTGCTCGCAATCCTGTACGTGTGCTCGTGCTCGTCTACTCGTGTGGCCGAGGTAACGGCCGGTCAACAAGTAAACGCCCCCTGCCCCCTCGTACCGCCTCAGACCTTCGCAGTGTGTTGGGGAGAGAGCCTCACATCGCCCACCCGGCCACTCGAACGAGTGAACATCACGGATGAGTTGGCAACCAACTCGGCGGCGTGACTTCGGAGGGCTTCCACCGGCAGGTGGTTGAAACATCGACGGGGGCTTTGGCAATATGCGCGCCCACATGTGCCGGACGGGCCTCCGGGCGGCCCCGGACGGCGGGGAGGCGGCACCCGGCCCCGACACCGGCCGCTGGTACGGACCTTCCCGGGCGATCCGGCCCGCCGCGGGGGTGCCGCGGGCAGAATGTCCGCATGCGCATCGACCTCGCCACGGCCCCCGGCAACCCGGAACGCCCCAACGAGGACTGGCTATCAGCCGCGACGCCCGCCTCGGGCGGCGGCGTCCTGGTCGCCCTCGACGGGGTCACGCCGCCGGCCGGCGACGTCGGGTGCGCGCACGGCGTTCCGTGGTTCACGACGCGGCTCGGGGGCCGATTGACCGAACTGTCCGGATCGCGGCGGGACATGCCGCTGGACCGGATCCTGGCGGAGTCCATCCGCGAGACCGCCGATGCCCACCGCAGCACGTGTGACCTTTCTCACGTGCGCACCCCGCAGGCGACGGTGGTGCTGGTCCGCTGGGACGAGGCGTACGTGGAGCACCTCGTCCTCTCGGACTCCGTCCTGCTGCTGGAGGCGCCCTGCGGGGAGGTGACCGCGGTCCTCGACGACCGCCTCGACCGCCTCCCGCGGGAGGCGCTGCGCACCCGGGCGTCGGCGGACGCCCTGCGCAATGCGGAGGGCGGGTTCTTCACGGCGGCCGCGGACCCGGCGGTCGCGGCACGGGCGGTGACCGGGCGCACCCCGCGCGACCGGGTCCGGGCGGTGGCCGCGCTCACCGACGGGGCGAGCCGGTGGACGGACACCTTCGCGGAGGGGGACTGGGCGCGGTGCCTGGCGGTGCTGCGGCGGGAGGGGGCGCGGGGCCTGATCGGCCGCGTCCGCGCCCTGGAGGCGACCCCGGCCCACCCCCGGCCCCGCGCCAAACGCCACGACGACGCCTCGGCCGCCTACGCTGAGCTCTAGGCCGTCTCGGCCGCCGCGCCGCCCGGGGTCCGGGGGCGGCGCCCCGGGGAACCCGGCTGCGAAGGCCGGCGGGCTCTCGCCCGAGCGGGGGTTATTCCTCGCCCTGGTTCAGCTGGTTCAGCAGGCGGGCGAGCTCCGCGACCTCGCCGCGGTCCCAGTCGGCGAGCTTGCGCATGTACTGCTCGCGCCGGGCCCCCCGCACCCGCAGGAACCGCTCGCGGCCCTCCTCGGTGAGCCCGACGAGGAAGGCCCGCCCGTCGGCGGGGTCCGGCTCCCGGGCCACCAGCCCCAGTACCTCCAGGGCCCGCAGCTGCCGGCTCATGGTGGCCTTGCCGACCCCGAAGTACGCGGCCAGCTCGGTGGCGCGCTGGCGCCCGGCGGCCTCCAGCCGGACGAGGAGTCCGTACGCGGCCGGCTCCAGCTCGGGGTGCAGGGCGCGGGCCATCTCCCCGGAGGAGGCGCGGGCCCGCCGCAGGAAGACGGACAGCTCCCGCTCCAGGGCGAGGAACTCCTGGTCTTCGCTGCCGTGCACGTGCCGCTCCCGTCGATCCCGTCCGTGGCCCGGCACCCGTGTGCCGGAGGCCTCCAGTATTTCGCAGGGCGTGCGGCGACGGCCCGGGGCCCCGCCGCAGCGGGACTCCCGGGCCGTCTGCGCGGCCTCAGGCGGCCGTGGTGACGGGGACCGGCTGGGCGGGGGCCCCGCCCTGGGCCAGCGCGAGCTGGAGCACCTGGCGCACGTCCGTCACCGGATGCACCTCCAGCCCCTCCAGCACCTCCGCCGGCACGTCGTCGAGGTCGGCCTCGTTGCGCTTCGGGATGATGACCGTGGTCAGCCCGGCGCGGTGCGCGGCGAGCAGCTTCTGCTTGACCCCGCCGATCGGCAGCACCCGCCCGGTCAGCGACACCTCGCCGGTCATGGCCACGTCCGTGCGGACCTGCCGCCCCGACAGCAGGGAGGCGAGGGCGGTGGTCATGGTGATGCCCGCGCTCGGCCCGTCCTTGGGGACGGCGCCCGCCGGGAAGTGGATGTGGACGCCCCGGTCCTTCAGGTCGGCGACGGGCAGCTCCAGCTCCGCCCCGTGCGAGCGCAGGAAGCTCAGCGCGATCTGCGCGGACTCCTTCATCACGTCGCCCAGCTGGCCGGTCAGGGTGAGCCCGGCGGCGCCGGTCTCGGGGTCGGCGAGGGAGGCCTCGACGAAGAGGACGTCGCCGCCGGCGCCGGTCACCGCGAGGCCGGTGGCCACGCCGGGGACGGCGGTGCGCCGCTCGGCCGGGTCCTGCGCGGACTCCGGGACGTGGTGCGGCCGGCCGATCAGGTCGCGCAGGTCCTCGGCCCCGATCCGCAGCGGCAGCTCCTTCTCCCCCAGTTCGTGCTGCGAGGCCACCTTGCGCAGCAGCCGGGCGATGGACCGCTCCAGGGTGCGCACGCCGGCCTCGCGGGTGTACTCGCCGGCGAGCTTGCGCAGGGCGCCCTCCTCCAGGACGACCTCGTCGGCGGCGAGGCCCGCCCGCTCGAGCTGGCGGGGCAGCAGGTGGTCACGGGCGATGACGATCTTCTCGTCCTCGGTGTAGCCGTCGAGGCGGACGAGCTCCATGCGGTCGGCGAGGGCCTCGGGGATGGCCTCCAGCACATTGGCCGTGGCGAGGAAGACGACGTCGCTGAGGTCGAGCTCGACCTCCAGGTAGTGGTCGCGGAAGGTGTGGTTCTGGGCCGGGTCGAGGACCTCCAGGAGGGCGGCGGCCGGGTCGCCGCGGAAGTCGGAGCCGACCTTGTCGATCTCGTCGAGGAGCACGACCGGGTTCATGGACCCGGCTTCCTTGATGGCGCGGACGATGCGGCCGGGCAGGGCGCCCACGTACGTGCGGCGGTGTCCGCGGATCTCGGCCTCGTCCCGCACGCCGCCCAGGGCGACGCGCACGAACTTCCGCCCCATGGCGTGGGCGACGCTCTCCCCGAGGGAGGTCTTGCCCACGCCGGGCGGGCCGACGAGGGCGAGGACGGCGCCGCCGCGGCGGCCGCCGATGACGCCCATCCCGCGCTCGGAGCGGCGCTTGCGCACGGCGAGGTACTCGGTGATGCGGTCCTTCACGTCGCTGAGCCCGGCGTGCTCGGCGTCCAGGACGGCGCGGGCGCCGCGGATGTCGTACGCGTCCTCCGTCCGCTCGTTCCAGGGCAGTTCGAGGACGGTGTCGAGCCAGGTGCGGATCCAGGAGCCCTCGGGGGACTGGTCGCTGGCGCGCTCCAGCTTCTCGATCTCCTTCAGGGCGGCCTCGCGCACCTTCTCGGGGAGGTCGGCGGCCTCGACGCGGCTGCGGTAGTCGTCGGACTCCTCGCCCTCCTTCTCGCCGCCCAGCTCGCGCAGCTCCTTGCGCACGGCCTCCAGCTGACGGCGCAGCAGGAACTCGCGCTGCTGCTTCTCGACGCCGTCCTGGACGTCCTTGGCGATGGACTCGGCGACGTCCTGCTCGGCGAGGTGGTCGCGCAGCCAGGCGACGGCGAGCTTGAGGCGGGCGACCGGGTCGGCGGTCTCCAGGAGCTCGACCTTCTGGGCGACGGTGAGGAAGGGGGAGTAACCGGAGTTGTCGGCGAGGGCGGAGACGCCCTCGATCTGCTGGATGCGGTCGACGACCTGCCAGGCGCCGCGCTTCTTGAGCCAGCTGGTGGCGAGGGCCTTGTACTCCTTGACGAGCTCGGTGACGGATCCGGGCAGCGGATCGGCCAGCCGTTCGTCGACGCTCTCGCCCTCGACCCAGAGGGCGGCTCCGGGCCCGGTGGTCCCGGCGCCGATGCGGACGCGGCCGATGCCGCGGATGAGCGCCCCGGGGTCACCGTCGGAGAGCCGGCCCACCTGCTCGACGGTTCCGAGCACACCGGTGCCGGCGTACTTGCCGTCGACCCGCGGAACGAGCAGCACCCGGGGCTTCCCGCTGCGGACCGCGGCCTGGGCGGCCTCGACGGCGCCCCGCACCTCGGCGTCGGACAGGTCCAGCGGCACGACCATTCCGGGCAGCACGACCTCGTCGTCGAGCGGCAGCACGGGCAGGGTGAGCGTTACGGACGTCGAAGCCATGATCTTCCCTCCGGCAGTGAAGTTGAGCTATGCCGACTCAATGCATGTGCGCCTCCCGATGTTCCCCAACTCCTGTTCGCCTCGGGCGAACAGGAGGGAGAGTGGGGTCACGGAGTGGCCCACGTCACACGAACAGGCCCCTATCCGCCGTCGCTCGCCACCCCACCCGACCGGAGCGGCGCAGCACGGCGTGAACCGTCGACCCCGGCCGCACCGCCGCGTCACGGAGGAGGGTCTGGCACCCCGTCATGCGGCGGGTGACGCGGGGGCGTTGTCGCAGACGGCGGGCCGGTCAGAGGCCGATCGCGCCGTCGATGCGTTCGCGCAGGAGGTCCGCATGGCCGTTGTGGCGGGCGTACTCCTCGATCATGTGGACCAGGACCCAGCGCAGGGACACCCGGCCGCGCCAAACGTCGTCCCCCTCCACGTCGAGGTCGGGGGCGTCCGCGGCGAAGGCGCGGGCGAACGCGGCCTCGGCGCGCCAGGCCTCCCATGCCGCCCGGGCGGCATCGGCGGTGTCGGCTCCGGGGCCCGGGCCGGGCGCCGCCACCCCGTCGAAGTCCCCGTCCGGGTCCGCCTCCGAGGAGAACAGGGCCGGTGCCTCCTGCCCCGCCAGGACGTTCCGGAACCAGCGGCGCTCGACGTCGGCGAGGTGCCGCACCAGGCCCAGCAGGGAGAGCGTGGACGGCTCGACCGACCGCAGCGCCAGTTCGGCGCCCAGACCGGAGCACTTCAGTTCGAGCGTCGCCCGCTGGGCCTCCAGGACGCCGGTCAGGATGCTCCGCTCGTCCCCCGTCGCCGGGCCGGCGAACCGTTCCCCGGACGCGGGGCCGCCCGCGAACAGCTCCGCCCTACGGCCGGTCACCGCCGGCAGCTCCGGCCGCATGGCCCAGTCCGTCCACGAGCCGTCGTACACCGCGAGGCGGGAGTAGCCGGCGAGGGCCGCGCCGAGCGCGAGGACGCAGGCCGTCACCCCCGAGCCGCAGCTGAACACCAGCTGCTCGCGCTCCCCCACCAGCGCCGCGAAGGCGTCGCGGAGCTCGGCGGCGGGCCGCATCAGGCCGCCCTCCCGCTGGAGCTCGCCGAACGGCAGGTTGACCGCCCCGGGCATGTGCCCGCCGCGCAGGCCCGGCCGCGGCTCGGGCGCCGTCCCGGCGAACCGCTCCCGGCTCCGGGCGTCCACCACGGCCGCGGCGGGGTCGGCCAGGGCGGCGCCGACGGCATCGCTGCCGACCAGCAGCCCCGGCCGCGGCCGGGCGGTGAAGGAGCCGCGGGGCCCCTCGTACGCCGGCTGCGCGGCCTCGACGGGCAGCCCGGCGGCGGTCCAGGCGGGCAGGCCCCCGTCGAGGACGGCGGCCCGGTCGAAGCCCATGGCGCGCAGCATCCACCAGGCGCGGGCGCTGGAGTAGATCCCGGCGCCGTCGTAGACGACGACGGTGGCGGCGTCGTCCAGGCCGAGGGCCCGCATCGTCTCGGTGAACGCGGCGGCGCCGGGCATGGTGTGCGGGGCGGGGGCGTCGTGGTCGGACAGCTCCCCGTCGAGGTCGAAGGGCCGCGCCCCGGGAATCCGCCGGCCGGCGCCGCGGTGGGCGCCGACGGAGGCGTCGAAGACGACGAGTCCGGGGCTGCCGAGCCGGGCGGCCAGCCAGTCGGCCCCGACCAGCGGACCCACCTCCTCGTGCCCGACTCCCGTGGCCGCGTGCGGTGTCGTGCGTGCCGTGTCCATGCGGTGCGTCCCCCGAATCCCCGATGCAAGTGCCGCCCTCATCTTGCCCCGCCCGCCTGCCGCACGGGCCGGCCCCGGTCACCGGGCGGAGGGCCGGATCTTCCGGCTCCGCCGGCGTTCGAGGCGGACGCGGACCGCGACGGAGCTCCGGGAAGCGGCGGAAGGGCGGGGCGGGGAGCAGGTCCGCGCGGCGGCGCCCGCGGGCCGCGACGAAAGCGGCAACCGGGCGGCCGCCGGTCAGCGGCAGGTGCCCGGGCGGGCTGCGTACACGGCGATGCGGGCCCCGCGGACCTCGTCCACGGAGCACAGCGTGAACCGGGCGGCCAGCGCCTCCCGCTTCGCGGCCTCCTCCGGGTACGGGTCGAGCGGCTGCCCAGCCGGATCGAGCAGGGCCACCACCCGCGGGGCGGCCGCGAGCCGCTCCCTGATCTCCGCCGCCGGCAGTTCGGTGCCCCACAGGGAGGCCGAGGCCGCCGGGGAGCGGTCCAGGGCCAGGTCCTGCAGGCTGCGGTAGACCCCGGGCGAGGGCAGCAGCCAGGCGCGCCGCCGGGCCGGCATGAACAGCACCGCGTCCCCGGGGCGGGCCCGCTCCCGGACGGCGGCGGCCACCGCGAGGGCGTCGTCCTTGCGGCTCTCGGGGGTGCGCAGCCACACCGACCACCACCCGATCGGCAGCAGGAGCAGGGCGACCCCGAGCCACGGCCGCCAGGTGCGCAGCGCCGCGAGGCGGGCCCCGGCGGCCAGGGCGAGTCCGGCCAGGGCGTAGAGGACGTACCGGTCGACGTACCAGGGGTGGACCAGCGAGACCGCCATCAGCAGCCCGGGCGGCAGCAGTGCCAGCGGCACGGCGACCCGGACGAGGTCCCGCGGCAGCGCGCCGCCCCGGGTGAGCAGCCACACGGCGGCCGCGAGGACCGCGTACGCCGCCCAGTCCTGCCACTTCGGCCGGCCGAGCCAGCCGAGCTGCTGCTCGGCCTGGCGGGCGCTGACGGCGGCCAGGGGCAGCGTCAGGGCGAGCACCGCGGCGGCCGCGCGCCGCCAGCCGGGCGAGCGGCGGGCGGTGACGGCGTGCGCGAGCAGCGCGAGGGCGGCGAACTCGTGCAGCCAGCATCCGAGCAGCAGCACCGCGCCGTAGGCGGTCCAGCGCTCGCACAGCATCAGGTACGTGGCCCAGACGACGGCCGCCGCGACCAGCGCGTACGAGCGCCCCTCCTGGGCGTACATCTGTACGGGCGGCAGTACGGCGTAGACCAGCCCGCCGAGCAGCCCGGCCCGCTCCCCCGCGAGCCGCCGGCCGACGGCGGCCGCTCCGGCGGCGGCGAGGGCGGTGGCGGCAACGGACGGCAGGCGCAGCGCCCACAGGGCCGCGGCGGCTCCCGCGGCGCCGTCCGGATCGCCGCCGGCGGCGCGGAACACCGCGTGCATCAGGAGGTAGTAGAGGCCGTGGACGGCATCGACGTGCCCGAGCAGTTCCGCCAGCCCGCCGAGCGGGCGGTGCGCGACCTCCCAGGTGACGGCCTCGTCGCGCCACATGCTGCCGCCCCCGCCGCCGCGCGCGAGGCCCCACAGGCCGAGGAGCGCGGCGAGGAGCGGAGGCGGGCATCGCGTGACTGCGGTGCGGATGTCGTCCTCCGGGTGCTTTCCGTACGGGCGCGGCCGACTCCATACTCGGGGGTCGGCCCGGGTTCCTGCGGGGGTGGGGTGTGCGCGCGAGCAGAGCGACGGCAGCGGTGCTGCTGGGTGTGGTGGTCCTGGCGGGGTGCGGCGCGGGCGGCGGGGACGGGGCTGCCCCTGCGAGCCCCTCCTCCGGGAGTGCCGCCGGCCGTACGGGCCCCGGCCCGTCGGCCCCGCCCCCGACCGCCGCCCCACCCGCGACCGCCCCGCCCCGGCCCCCGGCCACGCCGCCGGAGGCATCGCCGACCGCCGGGCCGACCTCCGCGGCCGAGCGCCTGGTGACCGTCACCCGCAGCGGCGGCTTCGCCGGCCGGACCTGGAGCCTGCTGGTCAAGGGCGACGGCTCCTGGCTCCGGCTGGACGGCAGGGCCCGGCAGGTCGGCGCGGGCAGGCTGTCGCCGGACGGCCTGGCGCGGCTGCGGGGCGCGCTCGCGGCGGCGGACTTCCCGCACCTGCCGCGGGTGCCGACGGGCGGCCCGACGGTGTACGACGGGTTCACGTACGCCTTCGTGTACGGCGGCTTCGAGGTCATGGCGGCCGACGGCAGCATCCCGGCGGGGCTGTCGGACGTCCTGTCTGCGCTTCCCCCGTTCGAGGCCCCCTGAGCCCGGGCCCGGGCGGGCCGGGTCCGCCGTGCCGGAGGCGCCGGGTCCGCCGGGCTGCCGAGGTAACGTTTCGAGCACGTTCACCAGGCCCGGCATCACCGCCCATATCCCGATTCCGCCCCCAAGCGGAACCAATGACTCCGGCGTTTTCGCTGTCTGAACCCCTCATAGCCGCAGGCCGGTGGCTCCTCTACGCTGCCCCCATCACGCGGATCTTCAGGGGCGGGACATGGAACAGACGACGCACACCACCCACGGCGGCGCCGCGGCCACTCCCGGCGCCCAGCGGCGCGTGCTCGTGGTCGAGGACGACCGCACCATCGCCGACGCCATCGCGGCGCGGCTGCGCGCCGAGGGCTTCCAGGTGCAGACGGCCTTCGACGGGCCGGCCGCCGTGGCCGCGGCCGAGAGCTGGCAGCCGGAGCTGCTGGTCCTGGACGTGATGCTGCCCGGCTTCGACGGCCTGGAGGTCTGCCGCCGGGTCCAGGCCCAGCGCCCGGTGCCGGTGCTGATGCTGACCGCGCGCGACGACGAGACCGACATGCTGGTCGGGCTCGGGGTCGGGGCGGACGACTACATGACCAAGCCGTTCTCCATGCGCGAGCTGGCGGCCCGGGTCCACGTCCTGCTGCGCCGGGTGGAGCGCGCCACGCTGGCCGCGACCGCCCCCCGCGGGGCCACCCTGCGGCTCGGGGACCTGGAGATCGACCACGCGCAGCGCCGGGTCCGGGTGCAGGCGGAGGACGTCCACCTGACGCCGACCGAGTTCGACCTGCTCGTCTGCCTGGCGGGCACCCCGCGGGCGGTGCTCTCCCGGGAGCAGCTGCTGGCGGAGGTCTGGGACTGGGCCGACGCCTCCGGCACCCGTACGGTCGACAGCCACATCAAGGCCCTGCGCCGGAAGATCGGTGCGGAGCGGATCCGTACGGTCCACGGCGTCGGGTACGCCCTGGAGACCCCGGCGCAGGCGTGAGCGGCGCCCGCCCCGGCAGGGGGCGCGGCGCCGGCCGCTCCGCTGGAGCCGATGCCTTCAGCGGCGGGCTGCGCCCGTTCTCCCCCTTCTCGATCAAGACCAAGCTCGGCACGCTGGTGGTGGTGTCGGTCTTCATCACCACGGGGCTGCTGATGGTGGCCCTGCGCACCGACACCGAGCTGCGCTTCATCACCGTGTTCTCGGTGATCGCCTCGATGCTGATCACCCAGTTCGTGGCGCACAGCCTGACCGCCCCGCTGGACGAGATGACGCGGGTGGCGCGGGCGATCTCGCACGGGGACTTCACCCGCCGCGTGCGCGGGGCGGGCCGCCGCGACGAGCTGGGCGACCTGGCCTCCACGATCAACCTGATGGCGGACGACCTGGAGGCCGTGGACCGGCACCGCCGGGAGCTCGTCGCCAATGTCTCCCACGAGCTGCGCACGCCGATCGCGGCGCTGCGCGCGGTGCTGGAGAACGTGGTGGACGGGGTCTCCGAGGCCGATCCGGAGACGATGCGGACCATGCTGAAGCAGACGGAGCGCCTCGGCCGGCTGGTCGGGACGCTGCTGGACCTGTCCCGGGTGGACAACGGGGTGGTCCCGCTGAAGGCCCGCCGCTTCGAGGTGTGGCCGTACCTGTCGGGGGTGCTGAAGGAATCGGGGCTCGCGGCGGCCGGCCGGCCGGGGCTGGCCTCCGGCTCCGGCGGGCACACCCGCAACGACGTGCACCTGCACCTGGACGTGTTCCCGCCCGGGCTGACGGCGTACGCGGACGCCGAGCGGCTGCACCAGGTGGTGGCGAACCTGATCGACAACGCGGTCAAGCACAGCCCGGCGCTCGGCCGGGTCACCGTCCGCGCCCGGGCCGGCGAGGCGCCCGGCAGCCTCGCCCTGGAGGTGGTGGACGAGGGCCCCGGGATCCCCGAGGCCGAGCGCCACCGGGTCTTCGAGCGGTTCAACCGGGGCAGCGCCAGCGGCGGCGACGGGGGCACCGGGCTGGGCCTGGCGATCGCCCGCTGGGCGGTCGAGCTGCACGGGGGCCGGATCGGCGTGGCCGAATCGTCACGGGGCTGCCGCATCCTCGTCACGCTCCCGGGCAGTCCTGCGGCGCCGCATTGACGTAGGGTTCGACTGGGAAGGACATGATCTCGGCCACACGTGCCCGAGGTCCGTCAGGGGTGCGAAGCCAGGGGGCCGCAACCCTGGTGCGCGCTACCCGAACCAGGCTGGTTTCCCGCCATTCAGCACCGTGAAACCCGCCGTTCGGTGTGACCTACATGACGGAAGTCCCGCCCGGTCTGCATCTCCCCGCCGGGGAGGCGTAGCCTTTATTCCCGCTGTCCATACCTTGTGAAGCGGAAGAGGGCGGTTGCCGCCGTGTCGCCACAGTCCCCCAGTAACTCGAGCACGACGACCGAAGCAGCAGAAGGCGGGAAGACCCCTGCCTCAGGCTTCGGCGCCAATGAGTGGCTCGTCGACGAGATCTATCAGCAGTACCTCCAGGACCCGAATTCGGTCGATCGGGCCTGGTGGGACTTCTTCGCCGACTACAAGCCGGGGGGCGCGAGCGCTCCCGCCAAGGCCGACGAGCCGGTGAAGTCCCCGACGACGGATGGCGCCTCCGCACAGGCCTCCACCGCCGTCGCCGCCACCCCGCAGGTCTCCGACGCCGCCGCCACGGGGGCGGCGAGCGCCGCGAAGCCCGCTCCTGCCGCCGCACCCGCGCCTGTGTCAGCTCCTGCCCCTGCTCCTGCCACCCCCTCTGGTGCCCCTGCTGTGACTGTCACCTCCCAGGCCCCGGCCGCCGCACCGGCCGCGCCCGCCCCTCAGGCCCAGGCTCCGGCCGCCGCCCCCGCCGCCCCCAAGGCCGCGCCCGCCACCGAGGCCCCGGCGGGCCCCGAGCTGGTGACGCTCCGCGGCCCGGCCGCGGCGGTCGCGAAGAACATGAACGCCTCCCTCGACGTCCCGACGGCCACGTCCGTCCGCGCCGTCCCGGTGAAGCTGCTGTTCGACAACCGCATCGTCATCAACAACCACCTCAAGCGCGCCCGGGGCGGGAAGATCTCCTTCACGCACCTGATCGGCTACGCGATGGTGCAGGCCATCAAGGCCATGCCGTCGATGAACTACTCCTTCCAGGAGAAGGACGGCAAGCCGACCCTGGTCAAGCCGGAGCACGTGAACTTCGGCCTCGCGATCGACCTGGTCAAGCCGAACGGCGACCGCCAGCTCGTCGTCGCCGGCATCAAGAAGGCCGAGACCCTGAACTTCTTCGAGTTCTGGCAGGCCTACGAGGACATCGTCCGCCGCGCCCGCGTCGGCAAGCTGACGATGGACGACTTCACCGGCGTGACGGTCTCCCTGACCAACCCGGGCGGCCTGGGCACCGTGCACTCCGTGCCCCGCCTGATGCCCGGACAGTCCGTCATCATGGGCGTCGGCTCCATGGACTACCCGGCCGAGTTCCAGGGCACCTCGCAGGACACCCTGAACAAGCTGGGCATCTCCAAGGTCATGACCCTGACCTCGACCTACGACCACCGGGTCATCCAGGGTGCGGCCTCCGGCGAGTTCCTGCGGATCGTCGCCAACCTGCTCCTCGGCGAGAACGGCTTCTACGACGACGTCTTCGAGGCGCTGCGGATCCCGTACGAGCCGGTCCGCTGGATGCGCGACATCGACACGTCCCACGACGACGACGTCACGAAGGCCGCCCGCGTCTTCGAGCTCATCCACTCCTACCGGGTCCGCGGCCACGTCATGGCCGACACCGACCCGCTGGAGTACAAGCAGCGCAAGCACCCCGACCTCGACATCACCGAGCACGGCCTCACCCTGTGGGACCTGGAGCGCGAGTTCGCCGTCGGCGGCTTCGCCGGCAAGTCGATGATGAAGCTGCGCGACATCCTCGGCGTGCTGCGCGACTCGTACTGCCGCACCACCGGCGTCGAGTTCATGCACATCCAGGACCCCAAGCAGCGCCGCTGGATCCAGGACCGCATCGAGCGCCCGCACTCCAAGCCGGAGCGCGAGGAGCAGCTGCGGATCCTGCGCCGCCTGAACGCTGCGGAGGCCTTCGAGACCTTCCTGCAGACGAAGTACGTCGGCCAGAAGCGCTTCTCCCTGGAGGGCGGCGAGTCCGTCATCCCGCTGCTCGACGCGGTCATCGACTCCGCGGCCGAGGCCCGCCTCGAAGAGGTCGTCATCGGCATGGCCCACCGCGGCCGCCTGAACGTCCTCGCCAACATCGTCGGCAAGTCGTACGCGCAGATCTTCCGCGAGTTCGAGGGCAACCTGGACCCGAAGTCCATGCACGGCTCCGGCGACGTGAAGTACCACCTGGGCGCCGAGGGCACCTTCACCGGCCTCGACGGCGAGCAGATCAAGGTCTCGCTCGTCGCGAACCCCTCCCACCTGGAGGCCGTCGACCCGGTCCTCGAGGGTGTGGCCCGCGCCAAGCAGGACATCATCAACAAGGGCGGCACGGACTTCACCGTCCTGCCGGTCGCCCTGCACGGTGACGCGGCCTTCGCCGGCCAGGGCGTCGTCGCCGAGACGCTGAACATGTCGCAGCTGCGCGGCTACCGCACCGGCGGCACCGTCCACGTCGTGATCAACAACCAGGTCGGCTTCACCGCCGCCCCGGAGTCCTCGCGTTCGTCGATGTACGCGACCGACGTGGCCCGCATGATCGAGGCGCCGATCTTCCACGTGAACGGCGACGACCCGGAGGCCGTGGTCCGCGTCGCGCGGCTCGCCTTCGAGTTCCGCCAGGCGTTCAACAAGGACGTGGTCATCGACCTCATCTGCTACCGCCGCCGCGGCCACAACGAGTCCGACAACCCGGCGTTCACGCAGCCGCTGATGTACGACCTGATCGACAAGAAGCGCTCGGTGCGCAAGCTCTACACCGAGTCCCTCATCGGTCGCGGCGACATCACCCTCGAAGAGGCCGAGCAGGCGCTGCAGGACTTCCAGGGCCAGCTGGAGAAGGTGTTCGCGGAGGTCCGCGAGGCCGCGACCCAGCCCGTGGGCGCCCCGCCGGTCGCCCCCTCGGAGCAGGCCGACTTCCCGGTCGCGGTCAACACCGCGGTCTCCCCGGAGGTCGTCAAGCGGATCGCCGAGTCCCAGGTCAACATCCCCGAGGCGCACACCGTCCACCCGCGCCTGCTGCCGCAGCTGCAGCGCCGCGCGGCGATGATCGACGACGGCACCATCGACTGGGGCATGGGCGAGACCCTCGCCTTCGGCTCGCTGCTGATGGAGGGCACCCCGGTCCGCCTGTCCGGCCAGGACTCCCGCCGCGGCACCTTCGGCCAGCGCCACGCGGTCCTCATCGACCGCGCGACGGGCGAGGACTACACCCCGCTGCAGCACCTGTCGGACGACCAGGCCCGCTTCAACGTCTACGACTCGCTGCTGTCGGAGTACGCGGCGATGGGCTTCGAGTACGGCTACTCGCTGGCCCGCCCGGACGCGCTGGTGCTGTGGGAGGCCCAGTTCGGTGACTTCGTCAACGGCGCGCAGACCGTCGTCGACGAGTTCATCTCCTCGGCGGAGCAGAAGTGGGGCCAGACCTCCGGCGTCACCCTGCTGCTCCCCCACGGCTACGAGGGCCAGGGACCGGACCACTCCTCGGCCCGCCCCGAGCGGTTCCTGCAGCTGTGCGCGCAGAACAACATGACGGTCGCGATGCCGACGCTCCCGTCGAACTACTTCCACCTGCTGCGCTGGCAGGTCCACAACCCGCACCACAAGCCGCTGATCGTCTTCACCCCGAAGTCGATGCTGCGTCTGAAGGCGGCGGCGTCGAAGGCGGAGGAGTTCACCAGCGGCACCTTCCGCCCGGTCATCGGCGACACGGCGGTGGACCCGAACGCGGTCCGCAAGGTCGTGTTCTGCGCGGGCAAGGTCTACTACGACCTGGAGGCCGAGCGGGTCAAGCGCGGCATCACCGACACCGCCATCATCCGCATCGAGCGGCTGTACCCGCTCCCGGGTGCGGAGCTCCAGGCCGAGATCGCCAAGTTCCCGAACGCGGCGAAGTACATCTGGGCGCAGGAGGAGCCGGCGAACCAGGGTGCGTGGCCGTTCATCGCGCTGAACCTGATCGACCACCTCGACCTGGCGGTCGGCGCCGACCTGCCGCCGGCGGAGCGGCTGCGGCGCATCTCCCGCCCGCACGGCTCGTCCCCGGCGGTCGGCTCCGCCAAGCGGCACCAGGCGGAGCAGCAGCAGCTGATCAACGAGGTCTTCGAGGCCTAGTCGCTGCGCTGGCTGGAACGTCGGAAGGCCCGGTACCCACCACGGGGACCGGGCCTTCCGGCATGTTCGGCGAGGCCGGATGTGCCGGCGTTTGAGGCGAAGGGGGGCCGGGGCGACAGTCCCGGGATACGGAGAAAGGGCCGGGCGGGGAGGGGCTCCGCGCAGCGGAAACGGAGGCTACGGCTGGGGTTCGAAGTCCCAGTAGGGCCGCATCTGCTGGCGGGCCGACACCGTGTGGACGTGCTGCGGGCCCAGGGTCCGGGTCAGGGCCTTCAGGCCGGCGTCCTCGTGCTTGGCCGCCTCCACGTCCTCGCGCACCGACCGCAGGTCCGCCGCCAGCGCGATCTGCGCGCTCAGCGTCATGGGGTGGTCCGGGCCGAGGACCGCCTCGCAGGCCCGCAGCGTGTCCCGGCTCAGCGACAGGGCGTCGTCCAGGCGCCCGGTGATGTTCCGGTGCCCGGTGGCGTTCAGGGCGCAGCCCAGCGTCCAGGGGTGGCGCTCGCCGACGGCCCCCCGCATGCCGACCAGCGCCTGCTCGGCCAGGTTCAGCGCCTCCAGCCGCTCTCCCTGGGCGCGCAGCACCAGGGCGAGGTTGCCCACCGTCCCGATGCTGTACGGGTGGGCCAGCCCCAGCTGGGTCTGGTAGCCGCGCACCACTTCCTCGGAGATCCGCCGGGCCTCGCCGATGTCCCCGTACTCGCGCAGGTAGGTCGCGTAGTCGGAGGCGACCATCAACGTCCAGGGGAAGTCCGGCCCGAAGACCCGGGTGGAGCGCTCCAGGACGCTGCGCAGGCGGGCGCCGGCGCCCGGGATGTCCCCCGACCGGCGCAGGCACATGCCGAGGTTGTGCTCGGCGCGCAGGGTCTGGGGGTGGTTGGGGCCGAGGACCTGGGAGTTGAGCTTGAGGCCCTGTTCCTGCCGGGCGAGGGCCTCGCGGTAGCGGCCCATCAGCCGCAGCCCCATGGCGCAGCCGATCCCGGAGGAGAGGGTGGCGATGTGCCGGACCCGCAGCACCCGCTCGCGCCGGCGCAGGGTGTCGAGGTCGGTCTCGTACGCCTCCTGGTAGCGGCCGAGGAGCCGCAGGACGACGGCGACGTTGTTCTCGGCGTTGAGGGTGGTGGAGTCGTCCTCGCCGAGCAGTTCCCGGTACCGGGCGAAGGCGTGTTCCAGCAGCTCGCGCGCCTGCTCGAACTTGGCGGTGCCGAGCAGGACGCCGGCGTAGGTGCTGGTGGCGCGCAGGGTCTCGAGGTCGCGGTCGCCGCGCTCGGCGAGGAGCCGGTCGGCGACCGATTTGGCGAGGGTCTCGGCGCGTTTGAAGTGGCCGAGCATGCGCAGGGCGCCGCCGTAGTGGTAGCTGAGCTCGCGGACCTGGTCGTGGTCGTCGCCGAGCATGGCGCGCCACACGGCGTCGGTCTGCTCGGCGAGCCGCAGGCAGGTGCGGTACTCCCCGGCGAGGATGAGGTAGCGCAGGCAGTTCAGCAGGAAGTTCTGGATCCGCGGGTTGCTGCTGGTGAGCACGCCGGCGGCTTCGAGGTGCGGGATCAGCTCGGCGAAGCGGGGCCACAGCCGGGAGTCGGAGGGGCGGCCGGGGTCGGCGGCGGCGAGGACCTGGCGGACGGCGCGGGCCAGCGGCCGGGCCTCGTCCTCGGAGAGGTTCTCGCGGACGATGCCGTGGACCATGCGGTGCAGTTGGACGGTCTCCAGGCCGCCGCCGCCCTCCTCGACGGCCAGGTCGGAGTACTCCAGTCGGACGACGGAGAACTGGACGAGCTTGTTGAGGGCGGCGTTCCACCGGATCTGGTCGTTGATGAGCCCGGCGAGCTGTTCGGGCACGTCGTCGGCGGGGAATTCGCGCAGCAGCCGCAGGGGCACCGGGCCGGGTGCGAAGAACACGAACAGCCGCAGCAGGGCGAGCGCGTCGGGGAAGTTCTCGCGGACGTTGTTGAGGAGTATCGCCAGGGCGGTGGGGAAGGGCAGCGGGTAGTCGTCGGAGACGGTGACGGCCTCGCGGGAGTCCAGCCGGCGCCGCAGCAGGTCCAGGTAGTCGCCGACGGTCAGGGGCGAGTCGGCGAGCCAGCCGGCGGTCTGGTCGAGGGCGAGCGGGTAGTCCTCCAGGGCCTCGGCGAGCTGGTCGGCCTCGTCGCCGGTGAGCCGGCGGGCGCGGCGGCGGATGAAGGTGATGGACTCGGCGCGGGCGTAGAGGGGGACCTCGACGAGGCTGGTGTGCCGGGAGGCCCATTCGCGGTTGCGGGAGGTGATGATGACGTCGCCGGCGCCGGAGGGCAGCAGGTCGGTGAGGTCGTCGGGGTTGTCGCAGCCGTCGAAGACCACCAGCCAGCGGCTGTACGGGTTCCCGCGGCGCAGCGCCTCCAGCACGGCCCGGATCTGCTCGCCGTAGCTGCCGGCCCCGCGGGGCAGGCCCATCTCGGGGGCGAGGTCGGCAAGCCGTTCGCGCAGGGTGGGCCGGTCCTCGGCCGGGACCCACCAGACGACGTCGTACTCGGAGGCGAAGCGGTAGGCGTATTCGGTGGCCACCTGGGTCTTGCCGACGCCGGACAGCCCGAGCAGCGTGACGGTGGAGGCGCCGGGCGGGGCCTCGGACAGGGCGGCGCGCAGCTTGCCGATGACGTCGTTGCGGCCGGTGAAGCGGGGGTTGCGGCGCGGGACGCGGCCCCAGATCTCGGGCGGGTCGTTGGGGAAGCGGGGTCCGCGGCGGCCGGTCTCGGTGCCGACCCGGTCGGTGGGCAGTTCCAGGCGGCGCAGGACGCGGTACTCGGCCTCGTAGGCGTCCAGGCCCCACAGGTCGGTCTTCTCCAGGACGGCGACGGCGCTGGGCAGCGGGGCGTCGGTCAGGCAGACGGCGGCGAACCGGTCGGGGTGGCTGTCGGTGACGGCGCGCAGGGCGGTGTTCCACTCCTCGTCGGTGTGGGCGCCGCCGGAGAAGTAGCGTTCGCTGAGGATGAGCAGGACCCGGCTGCCGCTGCGGGCGAGGTCGTCGAGGGCCTGGGTGAGGCCGCCCTCGGCCTGCGGGTCCCAGCGGGCGAGGGCGACGCGGTGGCCGTGCTCCTCCAGGCGGTGCGCGATCCACACGGCCCAGGGCCGGTTGAACCCCGCGAAGCTGATGACGAAGCGCTGCGGCATGTGCGGGGCCGGGTCTCGCTCCTGACGGATGCCGGTGGTCATGCGGCCGTCTCCCTGGGATCCGGGCGGTGGACGGGTTTGAAAGGTACCGCAGCCGACGGTGTGTCAGCCCTCTGCGTACGGCGCGAGTTCCGGGTGTTGCCCGTACCAGGCGCGGCGGGCCCGGTCGACGGCGCGGCGGGCGACGGCGTGCTGGTCGCCGGGGGGCGGCAGCTCGTCCATGGACCGTTCCGCGGCGGCCATGGCGTCGGCGAACTCCCGTCCTGCCACGGTCAGTTCGGGCTGGGCGCGCAAAACCGGGAGGACGGCGGCGACCTGGGCGCGGATCCGGGCGTGCTGGGCCCAGGCGCCGCGGGCCCCGTAGAGGGCGGCGCGCTGCCAGTAGCCGGCGAGGGCGAGGTGGGCGTACGCGCCGTGCAGGAGCCCCTCCAGGGGGCGGGGGTCGGTGCGCCAGGGGGCCCAGTGGCGGGCGGTGCGGTCGGCGGTGTGCAGGGTGAGGACGTCGGCGAGGGCGGTGAGCTTGCCGTGCTGGACCTCGTGGACGAGGGTGGCGGCCAGGGCGGGCGGGGCCTGGTTGCGGGCCAGGACGGAGCCGGGGGCCGCGGGCTGGGTGGCGCCGTGGGAGCGGGAGCCGCCGGCCAGGGGCACGACGGAGCGCAGCAGGCGGGCGACCTCTTCGGCGCGGGCGGTGTCGTAGCGCTCCAGCAGGGTGAGCGCGCCGGTCCACTGGGTGTCCCAGCGTTTGTGGCCCTTGGGGGTGAGCCGGCGGGCGGCGCGCACGGGTGCGGGGCGGGCGCTGCCGCAGGCCCGGTAGGGGTCGAGGTCGTCGAGGGCGGTGCGGCCGCCGGGCAGGGTGTGCAGCGGGAGGGTGGCGGGGTCCTCGGGGTCCCAGGTGCGTTCGGTGAGGGCGAGGGGGCCCGGGCGGGGCGGGCGCAGCAGTCCGAGGGTGGGCAGCACGAGGCGGCCGTTCACGGGCCGCAGGGCGGCCTTGAAGGCGATGCCGGAGCGCACGGCGGCGGCGACGGCGAGGGCGCCGAGGTGGCCGAGGTCCGGCGGCGGCCCGGACGGGGCGTGCAGCCGGCGCAGGGTCTCCTCCGCCCAGACGCCGGTGGCGGGGTAGTGCAGTACGTCGCGCACGGCCTCGGGGTCGTGCCGTTCGGCCTCCTCCAGCAGGGCCCAGTGGTCGGCGGCCTCGCCGGCGCGGGGGCCGGGGGCGGCGTCGAGGATGCCGCGGAGCAGGACGAGCCGTTTGGAGCGTCGGATGTCGCCGATCAGGCGGGTGCCCTCGGCGGACGGCTCGGTGGAGGCGAGGGCGCGCAGCAGCGGCGAGGGCACGCTGAAGGCGGCCGGCGGCCGGGTCACGAGGCGGCCGCCCGCGGCTGCGCCCGGCCGGCGGCCGGGGGGCCCGGGGGGCCGTCGCCCGGGACGGCCGTGGCGCGGGCGGCGGCGCGGTGGAGGGAGGCGGCGACGTGCCGGATGAGGGCCTGGAGGTCGGCGCAGTACACGGAGGGCCGGCGGAAGCCCTCGCCGTCCCGGTAGCGGTGCGGGTAGTGGCCGCCGCCGCAGACCGCGACGAGCTCGCAGGCGCGGCACTCGTCGGCGAGGGCGTCGAGGCCGATCTGGCGGGCGGCCATGCCGGGGTGGTCGAGGAAGGCGTCGAAGCTGTGGGTCCGCACGTCCATGCCGGTGGCGGCGGCGCCCTCGTAGGCGGACTTGAGCGAGTCGGTCTGCTCCAGGGTGCCGTCGGTCTCGATGACGGCGGTGGCGGCGGGGGCGAGGCCGAGGGTCTCGGTGGCGGCGGGCAGGCCGAGCAGCAGGGCGATGACCTCCTCGAACATCCGGATCCGGGTGCGGGGCACGGCGTCGTGCCACCAGCGCTCGAAGACGGCGATGAGCCAGTCTGCGTACGGGGTGGGCTGCGGGGCGGGGCCGGTGTGCGGGGCGCGGCCGGAGGGCGGGGTGTGGCCGGACGGCGGGCTGCTCCAGTTGGCCAGCGGCAGCAGCAGCCCGACGGCGGGCGGGGCGAAGGCCAGCAGGGACTCGTACGTCTCCACCGGGTCCTGGGCGGGGTCGACGACGCACAGCAGGCCGGCGTAGCTCTCGGGATGCCGGGCGAGCAGGCGCAGCCCGCGGGCGGCGGCGGCGAAGGAGGGCCGGCCCGTGCGGTCCAGGCGGCGGGCGTTGTGCCCGGGGAGCCCGCCGTCGAGGCTGACGCCGACGCGGATCCCGGCGGCGGCCAGCGCGGCGAGCCGGCCGGGGGTGAGCAGGGTCGCGTTGGTCTGGACGGTGGCGGTGACCGCGGTCTGCGGTGACGCCGCGCGCAGGGCGGCCCGTACGGCGTCGACGGGTGCCGCGAGCTCGGCGGGGGCCGTCAGCAACGGCTCGCCCCCGTGCAGGACGAGGTCGACGCGGGGCAGCCGGTGGGCGGCGGCGTGCTCGGCGATGCGGCCGGCGGCGCGGCTGCGGGTGGCGGCCGACATGGCGGCGGGGCGGCCGCGCCAGCTCTGGTCGGCCATCTCGTAGACGTAGCAGTAGGTGCAGGCGAGGTTGCAGCGGCTGCGGGTCTTGAGCACGAACTGCCGGACGGGGTGGGGCCGGTGGCCGGCGGCGCGCAGGGCGGGCACGTCGAGCCGGGCGTAGGGCCAGGGCGCGCGGGCCCGGTGTGCGGGCAGCACGGAGCGGCTGCTGTCGGTGCGGCCCATCGTCGCCTGCGTCCCCCTCCCCGGCCGCCGCCGGGCGGATTCCCCGGCGGACGGTCCATCCCTGCCCGGGGTTCGCCGCGGCCTAACGGCGGAAACGGGTCAACTGTGGGTGCGCTGCGTGGCGTTGGGGATGCGGTGCGTGAGCGGGCGCTCAGCTGACGCCGGAGTCGAAGGCGTTCAGGATCTCCGCGGGGTCCCGGACCCGTTCGAGCAGTCCCTCGATGACCCGGGCGAGCACGGGGTGCTCGATCCCGCGCAGCGCGGCCAGATCGAAACCGGACAGATCCGGCAGCCCACCGCCGCACCCGTATCCCGCGGGGGTCTGCGTCGGTCCCGGCGCTGAACCCTCGGCCCGGCCCGGCGCGCGGCCCTCCGCGGGGGCCGGCCCGGGCGCGGCGGCAGCCGGCGGGGCTGCGGCCGGGCTGCGGGGCGCGGGGGGCGCCCCCGGGCCGGGGGCCGGTTGCGTCGCCTCCGTCGCGGCGTCCGCTTCCGGGTCCGTCGGTCGTGTGCGGTGCCGCGTTGCCATGGGCTGCCCGTCCCCCCGTCTGGTGATGGTCTGCTGCCTGTTCGCGCCGTTCCTGCGGGACTCACATCCCGGCCTCCAGGGTGCGGATGCGCGAGCCGAGCGCCTCGCGCCGGTCCGCGGCCCGTTCGCCGAGGCGGCGCCACAGCTCCAGGGCGGAGCGGTAGGCGTCGAGGGCCGCCCGCGGCCGTGCCAGGCGCTCCAGCACCTCGCCGCGCATCTCCTGCGCCCGGGCCGCCACTTCCACGGCGGCCCCGGGCCGTTCGGCGCCGCCGGTGGCGTCGGCGCCGTCGTCGAGTCCGGTGCGGTCGGTGCGGTCGGCGTCCAGGGCGGCCCGCCAGGCCCGCCGGTAGGAGTCGGCCGCCCGGTCGAGGCGGTCCAGGGCCCGGGTGTGGGCGTGGATCTCCTGTTGGACGTCGCCGTGCTCCCGCCACGCGCGGGCCTGCTCCAGCGGCTTGCGGCTCTGCCGGACGGCGAGTTCCAGCAGGTACTCCGCCTCGCGCAGGTCCACCACGTCGCCCTCGTAGCCGTGGCGCAGCCGCAGCCCCTCGGCGAGCCGTACCAGCCGGTGCGCGGAGCGGGGGTCGGACTGCGGGACGGCCGACCGGCTGTCGCGCAGCACCCGTACGGCCTGCGAGGTGAACCGGCGCCCGCCGGCGGCCCGGGCCCGGTCCAGCAGGGCGTCGCCCCACTCGGGCAGCAGCTCCCCGTACGCCTCCCCGTCGCGCGGGATCAGCCGGCGGGCCCGGGCGTAGGCCTCGGCCGCGGCCTCCAGGGCCGCCGGGTCGGCGTCGCGGGCGTGCCGGGCCCGGTGCACCCGCGCCAGGCAGACCAGGGCGGCCAGGAGCAGCTCGGGGTCGCCGGCGGACTCGGCGAGGGCGAGGTCCAGCTGGCCGGCGGCCTCCTCCAGCCGCGGGGGCAGGTACCGCAGGGCGGTGGCGAGGTCGACCCGGATGCGGGCGGTCTCGGCCGGGGTTTCGGCTCCGGGGGCCTGCGGCGCCCCGTGCAGCACGGATTCCAGGTGCCCGGCGGCCCCTTCGGCCAGGGCGGTGCGCTCCGCCGGGTCGGGCGTGCGGGGCAGCAGGGCGACCAGGACCCGGCCCAGGGCCCTGCGTACGGCCGGCCCGGCCGCCCCCGGGTCGGGGCCGGCGAGGGCCTCCAGCGCGGCCCGCGCCTCGCGCAGCGCGCCGGTGTCCTCGCGCAGCTCGCCGAGCGCGACCAGGGTCCGGGCGCGCCGCAGGACGCAGTCCAGCCGCAGCGGCGGGTCCCCGTCGGGGGCGGCGGCCGCGGCCGCGAACTCCCGTGCGGCGGCGGCCAGCAGCTCCGCGTCCGGCCGGTCCGGCCGGTCGGGGCGGTCGGCGAAGGCCCGCGCGTACAGGACGCGGCCGAGCAGGGCCCGGGCGGGCGCCGTCGGCAGCCCGGCCAGCAGCTGCCCGGCCTCGGCGAGCAGCTCGGGGTCGCGCTGCTGCGCCCACAGCCGCAGCAGGGCTCCGGCCAGCTCGCACTCGGCCTCGCCGGCTGGATCGTCGGGGGCCGCGGGGGCCGCCACGGCGCGGCGCAGGACGGCGACGGCCTCGTACAGCCCGCGCCGGCCGCCGGCCCCTTCGGCGTCCTGGGCGGCGAGGCGTTCGCGGGCGGTGCGCACGGCCCAGGCCCGTCCGGGGGGCGGTGCGGGCGGCTCGCGGTCGGCGGTGTCCTCGGCGGCCGGCCCGGGCAGGTAGCGGCGTACGACGCGGGCGGAGACCTCGGCGAAGGCCTGCGGGAGCCGGCCGGCCGGGACCCGCCCGTCGCCGCCCTCCTCGACGACGGGGGCGCCCGTGAGCTGGGAGACGGCCAGGGCGGGGAAGTTGCGCACGCCGCTGCCGAAGTGGGCGAGGACGTACTCCGAGCAGTGCTTGAGCACGAGCGCGGCCTCGTCGCGGCCGAGCGGCCCCAGCAGCACGTCCTGCACGCCGGGCACGAACTCGTACCACTGCCCCGGCGCGGATCCGCGCCGCAGCAGCCCGCTGAGCAGCACCTCCGCCAGGTCGGAGGGTTCGGAGTCGGGCAGCATCGTGCGCTGGACGAGCCGCATCACCGGCAGGGTCAGCGGGGCGGCGGAGAGGTAGACGGCGAGCTGGACGGCGCGCGGCGAGGCCGAGGAGCGGAAGCGGCGCACGAGGTCGCGGGGCGGCCGGGCGGCGCGCGGCGGCGGAACGGGCGCGGCCGGGTGGTCGGCGAGGACCCGGCCCACCTCGGCCGGTACGGGCCCGGTTCCCAGGCCGGCGACGAGGCGGGCCCAGGCTCCGAGTGCGCTGGCGTTGGGCGGCAGGACGGGCACGGTCAGCCCGCCGGCGGGCCGCCCGGGCCGCGCGGGCCGGTCGGCCCGGAAGCGCAGCCGCGCGGCGGTGGCGCCCTCGACCCGGGCGAGGGTGCCCCGCTCGGTCGGCAGCCAGCTGCGGGCCCACAGCCGCTGCGGCAGGGGCTGGACGACGGCGCACGGGGTGCACTCGGCCCAGCGGTGCAGGACGCGCTGGGCCTCGCCCTCGCGCCACAGCGGTCCGGCGCAGTCGGAGACGACCATGGTCAGGGCCCGCCCGCTGGGGTCGCGCAGCTGGTCGCCGGAGCGCAGGCGGCCGCCGGCGCCGGGTGCGCGGCCGAGGGCGGCCCGGCCGTCGGCGAGCCGGTGGAGGTAGTGCACCTGGACGTCGCGGAAGGCGCCGAGGCGTTCGCAGACGGAGCGCAGTTCCTCGAACATGTCCTGCCAGACGGCCATCGAGGGGGAGGCGTCCATCACCAGCCGGACGGTGGCCTCCCGGCGGGTCTCGGGCCGCATGACCGGGATGACGAGGCCGAGGGCGCGGGCGCTGGCCTCGGCGGTGGCGGGCTCGTCGAGGACGAGGCGGGTGGGCCGGCCGGGCGGGCGGTGCCGCTGGAGGGAGCGCAGGGCGCGCTGGATCTCCAGGATGCGGGGCAGGGCGGCGGCGCCGGGGACGCGGACGGGCACGCCGGCGCCGGCGGGGAAGGCGGCTGCCTCCTCGGCCACGGTGCCGCGGACCCGGGAGGCGTAGAGCCGGACCGGGTCCTCGGTGTCGGCCGGGGCGGGGACGGGCTCCTCCTCGGGCGGCGGCTCGTCCTGCGGCGGGGTCCGGTGCGCGGGTAGCTCGTCGGCCGGGCCGGCGGGCGCCTGCGCGGGCGGGCCGATCCGCCCGGCGAGCCAGAGGGCGTCGGCGAGTTCCTCGGCGGAGGGGTCGAGCCCGGCGGCGCGCAGCAGCCGGGCCAGCTCCCGGAATCCGGGCAGGGGCGGGGGCGCCGGCGCCCCGGGCGGCGGCACGGACCCGGACGGCGGCGGGGCTGCGGGGGGCGGGGTGGCGGGGGGCGGGGTGGCGGGCACGGGTCACCTCGGGCGGTCGAGGCGCTGGATGAGCAGGTCGGCGAGGTCCTCCCGGGTCGGCGGGGCGGCGTAGTGCGTCAGGTAGATGGCGTTCAGCAGCTGGTCGGCGGCGACCAGCTCGGACTGGGAGCGGCTGAGGAACTCCCGGATGAGGTCGGCGCCGAGCCGGGCGGCGTCCTCGCCGAGGTGGGCCCGGACCATCGTGGCGAGCCGCTTCTCGCCGGGCTGGCCCAGCTTGAGCTGGATGCAGCGGCGCAGCAGGGCGGCGGGGAAGTCCCGTTCGCCGTTGCTGGTCAGGATGATGAAGGGGAAGGCGCGGCAGCGGACCCGGCCGCCCTGGACGGTGACCTTGGCGCCGTCGTCGGTGAGGACCTGCACCTCCGGCTCGGTGTCGGCGACGCGTTCCAGTTCGGGCAGGGCGAACTCGCCTTCCTCCAGCACGTTGAGGAGGTCGTTGGGCAGGTCTATGTCGCTCTTGTCGAGCTCGTCGATGAGCAGCACGCGGGGCCGCGCGGTGGGCAGCAGGGCGGTGCCGAGCGGCCCGAGGCGGATGTACTTGCCGATGCCGGGCGCGCCGGCCGGGTTCCCGCCGGACGCGGCGATCTGGACGTCCTGGAGGCGGGCGATGGCGTCGTAGCGGTAGAGGCCCTCCTGGAGCACGGTCCGGGAGACCACGGGCCAGCGCAGGACCCGGCCGAGCTTCAGCTCGTGGGCGACGGCGTGCGCGAGGGTGGACTTGCCGGTGCCCGGGTAGCCGGTGACCAGCAGCGGCCGCCGCAGGTAGAGGGCCGCGTTGATGGCCTCCAGCTCCTCCGGTTCGGGCCGGTGCAGCTCGGCGGCCTGCCGGTGCGCGCCGAGCCGCCGGGCGACGTTGCCGTCCGCGGCCCGGGCCGGGTCGGGCGCCTCCCCCACGGGGCCCCCGTCGAAGTCCCGCCACGGCGGCGGGTCGGGCAGGGCGTCGATCCCGTCGTGGGGCTCGCCGATCCCCCGGTAGATGAGCCATTCCTCGTTCACTTCTGTCCCCTCCCGCCCGTCACAGATCCCCCTGCAGCGGCTCGTCCTCGGGCAGGGCGCGGGCCGGGTCGTCCCAGACGAGGGCCATGCCGTCGGCCCAGAACGCGTCGGGGTCGGCCGCGTGGGCGCGGGCCCGCAGCGCCTGGATGCGCACCGGCAGGGGCGCGCCCCGCCCCGCCTCGGTCAGCTCCTCGCGCAGCCCGCGGTGGAAGGGCGCGCAGGACTCCCCAGGGTCGGCCGGGGGCCGCCGGGTGACCGCCACCCCGTACCCGGCGTCGCGGACCGCGTGGAGGGATCCGCGGGTGGGTTCGGCGTCGGCGGCCCGGCAGTGCACCGGCACGGTGTTGTCGGGGAGGGCGTCCAGCCATTCGGGGGCGGGGCTGCGGGGTCGGCCGCGGTCGCAGTCGACCCGCTCGTCCAGCAGCGGGCCGGCCTGGACGCGGGCCCAGCGGTCGGCCCTGCGGTGCGCGTCGGTGTCGGCGTCGGCGTACGGGGCGGGGCCGTGGGCGGTGGCGGCCGGGGCGGCCGGGCCGTCGCCGCCGGCCGGGTAGCGCAGGACGACGGGCCGCTGGACCCCGAGCGGGATCCGACCGGCCACCGTCCAGGTGTCCACGGGCAGCCCGAACAGCTCGGGCGCCACGGCGACTTCGAGGAGGGCGGGGGCCTCGTGGGTGTCGCAGCGGCGGAAGGCCTCGGCGAGGGCGTCGCGGACCGCCTCGGGCAGCCGGGCCCGGCTGACGTGGACGCCGGAGCCCACGGGGGTGAGCCGGCCGGGGTGGGCGGGCCCGGCGAGGACGGATACCCGCCAGTCGTAGACGTCCTCCCAGCCGTGCGCCCAGGCCTCCAGCAGCACCGAGGGTCCCGGGGCGAGGGCCCCGGCAGGCCGGCCGGGGGCGGGGACGGGCTGTCCGGCGCGGGCGCGGCGGCGCCGGTCGCGGGCGGCGAGGCCCTGCTCGTGGCGTTCGCCGAGCTCGCGGCGCAGCGGCCGCCACAGCCGCTCGGCGGTGGCCCGGACCCAGTCCCACAGCTCCTCGTCGGCGCCGGGCGAGGGCGGTTCGCGGTGGTCGGCGACGCTGACGTCGGTGGCGTAGCGGAGCATGGCGGCGGCCTCGCCGGCACCGCCGGGCGGGTCGAACAGCATGCCGAGGCCGTCGCGCCAGCTCAGCGGGGCGGGCAGGGCCGGGTCGGGCTCCTCGCCGCGGGCGGCCTCGACCAGGGCGCGGACGGCTTCGGAGGAGCTGGGCGGCGGGAGTTCGGCGAGCAGGCCGCACAGGGTGGTGCGTTCGGCGGGGGTGAGGCGCCGGCGGCCCTCGTACGGCTCGTCGGGCGGCGGGAGTTCGCCGTGGACGTCGGTCCAGGTGCGGCGGCTGTCGAGGTCACTGCGGTGCTGGTCGTAGTGGTAGAGGTCGTGGGCCTGGATGACCCGGCGGTAGAGGCCGACCTGGCCGGTGGCGGGCAGCGGCAGGGTGCGCAACTGCACGACGGAGACGGCGAGTCCGCCGCCGCCGGTGCGCCGGCGGGCCTTGACGACGCCGACGACCTCCCCGCGGGCCAGGTCGACCACGGGGCCGCCGGACATGCCGGGCTCGATCTCGTCGTCGTCTCCGAGGCGCAGGGCGGCGCCGGCCGCGGCGGTGCCGCGCAGCCGGGTGGTGCGGCCGGTGATCTCGGGGGTGCCGAGGTCCTCGGTGACGCCGAAGTAGGCCACCTCGCCAGGGCGGGCCCGGGCCCGGTCGGTCAGGCGTACGCAGGCGTGGGAGACGGGGGCGAGGACGCGGACCAGGGCCAGGTCGGGCAGGTCCCACAGGGCGCGCCGGGCGGGGCGCTGCTCTTCGAGCCGCTCGGGCAGCACGCATTCGACGCGGCCGGTGACGGTCCCGGTGGTGCCGGGTCCGGAGGAGAAGGTGATGCCGAGCTCCCGTCCCACGAGACGCACCGCCGCACCCCCTTCCCCGATCACGTGCGCGCACGTCAGGACCCAGCCGGGGGCGATGAAGAAGCCGCTGCCCCACGTGGGGGCGGTCCGGTGGCCGTCGGGGTGTGCATACCCGCCGGGGGCCGCGTGGACGCGTACGGTGGCGGCCTGGACGAGGGGCTCGAGGAGCTCGAAGGCGCGTGCGGAGCCGCCGGTGCGCCCGTCCTGCATCCCCCGCCCCCTCCGGTCGACGGCATTCCAGGCTAGCGCCGGGGCCGTGACGGGGGGAGGTCCCGGCGGGTATGCGGATTATCCTGGCGGGAAACATCCCCCTGCACACCTTCATCACGGCACGGAGCCCGACTTGTACTTCACCGATCGCGGCATCGAGGAGCTGGAGAAGCGGCGCGGCGAGGAGGAGGTCACCTTCGAGTGGCTCGCCGAGCAGCTGCGCACGTTCGTCGACCTGAACCCGGACTTCGAGGTCCCGGTGGAGCGGCTGGCCACCTGGCTGGCCCGCCTGGACGACGAGGACGACGAGGACGAGTGAGCCCGCCCGGGCCTGCGGCGTACGCGCGCGGGCCCGGCGGTGGCCGAGGGGCCCGACCGGTGGACACGTTCCACGGGTCGGGCCCCTCCGTCGTTGCGGGACCTTCCCCCTCCGCTGGCGAAATGGCGCAAAACGCACTCTCCCGTCCCGGCGGCCGGCGGATGGACGGCGGAGTGCGGCGGCCTTGACTTCCACAGACCGCGATATATCGTGTTCCTCAGAAACGCGATATGTTGCGTGCGCCGAGGAGGACGCCATGGCAGAGCAGAAGACGTGGTCGGTGGGGGAACCGCAGAAGCTCGGCTTCGAAGGGCCCGTCGGGGAGCTCCGGGTGCGGCTCGTCGGCGGGACCGTCAACGTCGTCGCCGACGAGGGGCCGGCCCGGCTGGAGGTGGCCGAGGTCGAGGGGCCGCCGCTGCACGTCGTCCAGGAGGGCGACACCCTCACCGTCTCCTACGAGGACCTGCCCTGGAACGGCTCCCAGGGACTGCGCAAGTGGTTCGAGTCCAAGCCGTGGAAGGCCTGGTCCGGGTCCGCGTCCGGCCGCAAGGCCTGGGAGCGCAGCGCCGTCGTCACCCTCACCGTCCCGGCGTCCGCCCGCGTCCAGGTGGCCGCGGTCGGCGCCGCCTGCGTCGTCTCCGGCATCTCCGGGGGCACCGACGTCAGCCTCGTCTCCGGCGACGCCACCCTGGTCCGCCTCTCCGGCACGGTCGCGACCCGCACCGTCTCCGGCGCCGTCGAGGCCCAGTCCGTCACCGGCGAGCTCGGCTTCCACTCGGTCTCCGGCGGCCTGACCGTCGTCGACGGTGCGGACCTGACCGTACGGGCCGACTCGGTCAGCGGGGACATGCTCATCGACCTCGACGCGGACCCGGAGGCCCCCCGCCCCGTGGACATCGCGCTGAACTCCGTCTCCGGGCAGGTCGCGATCCGCCTGCCGCACCCCGCCGACGCGCGCGTGGAGGCCAACACCGCCAGCGGCGGCGTCTCCAACGCCTTCGAGGACCTGCACGTCTCCGGCCAGCTGAGCGCCAAGCGGATCACCGGCACCCTCGGCGCCGGCACCGGCACCCTGCGGGCCACCACCGTCTCCGGTTCCATCGCCCTGCTGCGGCGCCCGGCGGCCGATGCGCCGTACCCGGCCGCTCCGCTCGCACTTGACAAGAAGGTGCTCTGACATGCCGCCCGTCTTCGCCCACGGCCGCCTCCGCCTGTACCTCCTCAAGCTGCTGGACGAGGCCCCGCGCCACGGCTACGAGGTGATCCGCCTGCTGGAGGAGCGCTTCCAGGGCCTGTACGCGCCCTCCGCCGGCACGGTGTACCCGCGGCTGGCCAAGCTGGAGGCCGAAGGCCTGGTCACGCACGCCACCGAAGGCGGCCGCAAGGTCTACTCCATCACCGACGCCGGCCGCGCCGAGCTGGCCGACCGCGGCGGCGAACTCGCCGACCTGGAACTGGAGATCCGCGACTCCGTCTCCGAACTCGCCGCCGAGATCCGCGACGACGTACGCGGCGCGGCCGGGGCGCTGCGGCGTGAGATGCAGGCAGCGGCCTCCGCGTCGGCCACCCGCGTGGAGGACGACTCCTGGACGGCGGCCAAGGAGGAGCTGCGGCGGGCCCGGCAGGAGTGGAAGGAGCAGGCGCGGCGGGCGAAGGACGAGAGCCGGCGGGCCCGCGAGGAGGCACAGGCGGCACGGCGCCAGGCCAAGGAGGCGCAGGAGCGGGCACGCGAGGAGGTCATGCGGATCGCTGCACAGCTCCAGGAGCAGTTCGCCAAGTCCGGCGGCATGCTGGGCAACCTGGCGGGCAGCTGGCTGAACCCCGGCCCCACCGCCCCGGGCCCGGACACCGCCGACTCCCCCGCCCCGGGCCCCGACGCGCACGGCACCGGCACCGGCGCCCCCGCCGGCCCGGCGGCCACCGGCTCCGGCAGGGACACGCCCGCGCCGGACTCACGCTGGGCGGAGGACTTCGCCTCCACCGGGGATCCGGCCCGGGACCTCGACCGGCTCCTGGACCGCTTCCGGGACGACGTCCGGGACGCGGCCCGCGACCACGGGGTGAGCGCGGGCCAACTGGCCGAGGCCCGGACCCACCTGGCCGCGGCAGCGGACCGCATCACCGCCCTGCTCGGCCCGTCCCGCTGAGCCGTAAGCCGTTCCCGCCGGCCGGTACCGCCGCCGCTGCGCGGAACCCTTCCCCCACCCCCCTTCCCGCAGCCGGGGGCTCCGCCCCCGGACCCTCCCCCAGCTACCGCTGGGGTACCCCCAGCGCCTCAAACGCCGGCGGGGCTGATTTCAGCCCGCGCGGCGTTTGAGCGCACCGGGCGCGAAGTGCACGGAACGGGGCCCGGGGCGCAGCCCCGGTTTCTGGGGGCACCTCCCAGCGGTAGCTGGGGGAGAAGGGGCGGGGAGGGGACAGCTCCGCGCAGCGGAACAGCGGCAGCGGGGCCGCGGCCTCGTGCCGCGGCGGACACCGGCCCCCGAGGCCGCGGCAGGAGCGGGGGCGGTCGCCTAGACCGTCAGGACGACCTTGCCGAAGAGGTCGCCGGACGCCAGCTTTTCGAAGCCCTCCCGCGCCCGATCCAGCGGCAGCACCTCGTCGATCACCGGCCGCACCCCGGTCGCCGCACAGAACGCCAGCAGGTCCTCCAGCTCGTCCTTGGACCCCATGGTCGAGCCGACCACCTTCAGCTCCAGGAAGAAGATCCGGGTCAGCTCCGCGTGCGCCGGCCGGTCCCCGCTCGTGGCGCCGGAGATGACCAGCGTCCCCCCGGGCCGCAGCGACTTCACCGAGTGCGACCAGGTGGCCGCGCCCACCGTCTCGATGACCGCGTCCACCCGCTGCGGCAGCCGCGCCCCCGGCTCGAAGGCCTCGACCGCACCGAGCTCCACCGCCCGCTTCCGCTTGGCCTCGTCCCGGCTGGTGGCGTAGACCCGCAGGCCGGCCGCCTTGCCCAGGACGATGGCCGCGGTGGCGACGCCGCCGCCCGCACCCTGGACCAGCACCGCGTCGCCGGGCCGCACGCCCGCGTTGGTGAAGAGCATCCGGTACGCCGTCAGCCACGCGGTCGGCAGGCAGGCGGCCTCCTCGAACGACAGCTCGGCGGGCTTGCGCAGCACGTTCCAGGCGGGAACGGTCACCTGCTCGGCGAACGTGCCCTGGTAGCGCTCGGTCAGGATCGAGCGCGGCTCGTCGGGGCCCACGCCGTGCCCGCTCTGGCCGATCACGGAGTGCAGGACGACCTCGTTGCCGTCCTGGTCGACGCCGGCGGCGTCACAGCCGAGGATCATCGGGAGTTTGTCCTCGCCGAGGCCCACCCCGCGCAGCGACCAGAGGTCGTGGTGGTTGAGGGAGGCGGCCTTGACGTTCACGGTCACCCAGCCGGGGCGGGCCTGCGGGGCCGGGCGCTCGCCCAGCTCGAGGCCGCTCAGCGGCTGGTCACGGTCGATTCGGGCGGCATAGGCAGCGAACATGCCGCGACGCTACCGCCCGGTAGCGCGCGGGGGCCAGAGCTGCCGCCGCTTCGCGGGTGAGGCCTTCGTCGCACTGCCCGCCGACGGAACGGGGGCCTCGGACGGGAACCGGAAGGGGGTCAGGACGCGTCCGGAATGGCCCGAACCGATCAAGAACGGAACTGTCCGTCACCCTCCCAACTACGGTCTGTACGTGCACTCTTGCGCTTTGGCGACACGGAAGCGGAACGTCAAGATCAGGCCTCGCAGGGCGGTAATATTCAGGCCGTGCGGCCCGGCTCGTCATGAGCCTGTCACGTGGCCGCACGTCAGCGGCGCAGTGCGCCGGCCTGCCTGCGGCGCCCTGCGCGCCACCCGGACGGGCCCGCCTCCCCCCACGCGCCGCTGCGGTGCGACCCCTCCCGGTTCGGGGGCGGGGAGGGTGCGCCCTGCAAGCCGGCATACGCGAAGGGGCCCGGCCGGAATCATCCGGCCGGGCCCCTTCGCGTTGCGGCAGGCAGCAGGCTCCGCCGCTCACGCGGCGGGCCCGTCGGTCCGTCAGCCCAGGCGGGCCACGCCGTCGGCCTTGGCGGCCGCGGCGACCGCGGAGGCGACGGCCTCGGCGACGCGCTCGTCGAACGGCGACGGGATCACGTAGTCGGCGGCGAGCTCGTCACCCACGACACCGGCGATGGCGTCGGCGGCGGCGATCTTCATGCCCTCGGTGATCCGGCTGGCGCGGACCTTCAGGGCGCCCGCGAAGATGCCCGGGAAGGCCAGCACGTTGTTGATCTGGTTCGGGAAGTCCGAGCGGCCCGTGGCCACGACCGCCGCGTACTTGTGCGCGACGTCGGGGTGGACCTCCGGGTTCGGGTTGGCCATGGCGAAGACGAAGGCGTCCTTGGCCATCGAGGCCACCGCCTCCTCGGGCACCGTGCCGCCGGAGACGCCGATGAACACGTCCGCGCCGTTCAGGGCCGCCTCCAGGGAGCCGGTCTGTCCGGTCCTGTTGGTCAGGCCCGCGATCTCCGCCTTGACGTCCGTCAGGTCGGAGCGGTCCGCCGAGACGACGCCCTTGCGGTCGGTGACGCACACGTCGCCGATGCCCGCGTCCACGAGGATCTTGGCGATGGCGATGCCCGCCGCGCCGGCACCCGAGATCACGGCGCGCAGGTCGCCGAGCGTGCGCCCGGTGAGCTTCGCGGCGTTGCGCAGGGCGGCCAGCGTCACGATGGCCGTGCCGTGCTGGTCGTCGTGGAAGATCGGGATGTCGAGGGCCTCCTGCAGGCGGCGCTCGATCTCGAAGCAGCGCGGTGCGGAGATGTCCTCCAGGTTCACGCCGCCGAAGGAGGGGGCGAGGCGGACGACGGTCTCGACGATCTCGTCCGTGTCCTTGGTGGCGAGCGCGATCGGGACCGCGTCCACGCCGCCGAACTGCTTGAAGAGAATGGCCTTGCCCTCCATCACGGGGAGGGAGGCCTCGGGTCCGATGTCACCGAGTCCGAGCACGGCCGTGCCGTCGGTGACGACGGCGACCACGTTGGACTTCCAGGTGTACTCGTTGACCAGCTCGGGCTGCTCCGCGATCGCGGTGCAGACCTTCGCCACGCCGGGCGTGTAGGCGAGGGACAGGTCGTCCTTGTTCTGGACCGGCACGGTGGCCTCGATGGCCATCTTGCCGCCCCGGTGCAGCGCGAACACCGCGTCCGGGTTGTTGTCCGTAACGCTGTCGCTGCGAGGATTGACGATCTCCGCTGCCACTGTTCTTGACCCCTTAAGTCTTTGAATCGTTGAGGGTGGCCACTCCTGGTTAAGGGGTGGGCGGGCACCGCGTTCGTACTCCGCATCGACGGTTGGCCCGTCTCCGCGAAGGGGAGGTTCGTACGCGCGGGGCGCGCCGCACGCGCGCCCTGAGCCCCGGATGAGGGGTGTAAGGATCCGTTGTACCCGAAGAACACTCACCCAGACGAGTCGATTCCGGCTGGACTGGATGTCTCTTGTCCGGATTTCGGCGAAAGGTCCAAACCGCTCTGTCCGACTGGTGAGACGCACCGCAAATAATCCATCAAAAAGGCCAGGTCACAGCGGTTTCTGCGGTCCGTGGGCGGTCTGTCCGCAGCCCTGTTGGGCACACCGGGACACCCGTTATCCGATTTTGACCTGACGAACTGCCTGAATGCGTCAGTCCGAATGGCAAGATGCCGTAATCACACGAGGTCGCGACACTCGAAGGTGCGTGCCCGACCCTCTCCCGCTTGTTTTTCCCAGCCAGTCGGAGGAACCTGCTCATGACCGCAAGCACCACCCGTCGTACGACCGCCGCCCGGTCCCGGATCGCCGCGGTCGGCGCGATCGCGGTCGCCGGCGCCCTGATCCTCACCGGCTGCGGTGACCAGACGGAGAAGGGCTCCAGCACCCCGTCGACGGGCGCCAAGGCCGACAGCTCGGCTCCGCTCTTCTCGAAGCTCCCGAAGAAGATCCAGGACGCCGGCGTGATCAAGGTCGGCACGGACTCCGCGTACGCCCCGATGGAGTTCGTCGAGAACGGCAAGATCGTCGGTGTCGACCCGGACATCGCCGAGGCGCTCGGCAAGCAGCTCGGCGTGAAGTTCCAGTTCACCGCCGGCACCTTCGACGGCCTGATCACCTCGATCTACACCGGCCGTGAGGACGCGATTATGTCCTCGATCACGGACAACAAGAAGCGCCAGGAGGGCCTGGACGACAAGGGCCAGAAGATCGGCAAGGGCGTCGACTTCGTCGACTACTTCTCCTCCGGTCTGTCGCTCCTGGTCAAGAAGGGCAACCCCGAGGGCATCAAGTCCATGGACGACCTCTGCGGCAGGACCGTGGCCGTCCAGCGCGGCACGATCTACGAGGACACCTTCAAGGCCCAGGCCGAGAAGTGCGGCGACAAGAAGCTCACCATCCAGGCCTTCGACACCGACGCCGAGGCGCAGACCCGCGTCAAGGCCGGCGGCGCCGTCGCCGACCTGAACGACTACCCGGTCGCCGCCTACACGGTGAAGACCTCCGGTGGCGGCAACGACTTCGAGATCGCCGGCCAGCAGAGCGACGTCGGCCTCTTCGGCATCGGCGTGAGCAAGGACAACACCCAGCTCCGCGACGCGCTGAAGGAAGCCCTCGACGCCGCGATCAAGGACGGCTCCTACGCCAAGGCCCTGGAGAAGTGGAACGTGCAGGACAGCGCCGTCAAGTCCGCCACGATCAACGCCGGCCAGTAAGACCCGCGCTCCACGCTCCACTGAAGGGCAGTCATTGTGACTGACAAGATCGACAAGGGTCCGGCCGCCACCCCGCCGGCCGGACCCGGCCCCTCGGGCACCCCCTACGAGGCCATCAAGGCCATCCCGGTGCGGCACTACGGCCGCTGGGTCAGCGGCGTCGTCGTGGTCGCGCTGCTGGGCTGGCTGGTGTACGCCTTCGCCAACGGCAACATCATCTGGAAGACGGTCGGCGACAAGCTGTTCGACCCGGCGGTCCTCAGCGGCCTCGGCAACACCGTCATCATCAGCGTCTCCTCCATGGCGCTGGGCCTCGCGCTCGGCATCCTCTTCGCCGTGATGCGCCTGTCGAAGAACCCGGTGACGAACTCGGTCGCCTGGCTCTACATCTGGTTCTTCCGCGGCACCCCGGTGTACGTGCAGCTGCTGGTGTGGTTCAACCTGTCGCTGATCTTCCAGTACATCAACCTCGGTCCGATCTACAAGAACGAGACCGTCGACGTCATGACCCCGTTCATGGTGGCCCTGCTGGGCCTCGGCCTGAACGAGGGCGCCTACATGGCGGAGATCGTCCGCGCGGGCATCCAGTCCGTCGAGGAGGGCCAGACCGAGGCCTCGCACGCGCTCGGCATGACCCAGACGCAGACCATGCGCCGCGTGGTGCTGCCCCAGGCGATGCGGGTGATCATCCCGCCGACGGGCAACGAGTTCATCAACATGCTGAAGACCTCCTCCCTGGTCTCGGCGGTGCAGTACACAGAACTCCTGCGGGCCACGTCGAACATCGGCAACACCGCCGGTGCCATCATGGAGATGCTGTTCGTGGCCTCCATCTGGTACCTGGCCCTGACCAGCGTGTTCAGCGTCGGCCAGTACTACCTGGAGCGCCGCTTCGCCCGCGGTTCGCTGCGCAGCCTGCCGCCCACGCCGTTCCAGCGGCTCAAGGCCAACCTGAACATGTTCCGCCGTACGGAGGTCGCGCGATGACCGCCCAGCCGATGGTCAAGGCAGAAGGCGTCCACAAGTCCTACGGCGCCGCCCACATCCTCCGGGGCATCGACCTCGAGGTCGCCCCGCGCGAGGTCTTCTGCCTGGTCGGCCCGTCCGGCTCCGGCAAGTCGACGTTCCTGCGGTGCATCAACCACCTGGAGCGCATCAACGCCGGCCGCCTGTCGGTGGACGGCCACCTGGTGGGGTACCGCCAGAAGGGCGACAAGCTCTACGAGCTGAAGGACAGCGAGGTCGCGGCCCAGCGCCGGGACATCGGCATGGTCTTCCAGCGCTTCAACCTCTTCCCGCACATGACGGCCATCGAGAACGTCATGGAAGCCCCCGTGATGGTCAAGCGGGAGTCCAAGGCGGTGGCCCGCGAGCGCGCCATCAAGCTGCTCGACCGGGTCGGCCTCGGCGAGAAGGGCGGGAACTACCCCTCCCAGCTCTCCGGCGGCCAGCAGCAGCGCGTGGCGATCGCCCGTGCGCTGGCCATGGAGCCGAAGCTGATGCTCTTCGACGAGCCCACCTCGGCGCTCGACCCGGAGCTGGTCGGCGACGTCCTCGACGTCATGCGGGACCTGGCCGAGTCGGGCATGACCATGGTCGTGGTCACCCACGAGATGGGCTTCGCCCGCGAGGTCGGCGACAACCTGGTCTTCATGGACGGCGGCGTGGTGGTCGAGTCCGGCAACCCGCGCGACGTCCTCGGCAACCCGCAGCACGAGCGCACCAAGGCGTTCCTGTCCAAGGTGCTCTGAGCGCTCCCGCGCCCGCTCCTGCAGTACGGCGCCAGGGGCGGTACGGATCCCGATCGGGTCCCGTACCGCCCCTGGCGGCTTTTTCGATTTCTCACTTTCCTCCAAAGGTCCTACTTCAGACCGAGGACCAGTGCGTCGCAGGGCGAGCTCCACACGGTCCGGGCCTCGGCGAAGCCCGCCTCGCGCAGCGTGCGGACGTGCCAGTCCGCCGCGGGGGTGTCGCCGTCGGCGTGCTCGCCGTAGATCTCGTAGCGCTGCCTGGTCGGCTCGGCGAGGACGGGGTCGGCCGCGGCCAGGGCCCACCATTCGGCCCAGCCGAGGGCGCCCTCCTCCCGGGCCCGCTCCATGGCGGCGTGCCGGTGGGCGTGCTCGGCGGCGTTGATCCTCGGCGTCGCCGGGTCGGGCATGTGGTCGGCGTTCATGAAGACCCCGCCCTCGCGCACCAGCGGGGCGAGCTGCCGGTAGAGGACGGCGAGCTGCGGGCTGTGCAGCCAGTGCAGGGCGGTGGCGGTCAGCACCGCGTCGTACGAGGCGTGGGGCAGCGCGGCGACCCAGTCGGGGTCCTTGAGGTCGGCGGTGACGAAGGCGGCGCGGCCGTCGCCGGCGAAGTGTCCGCGGGCGATGGTGAGCAGCGCCGGGTCCAGATCGACCCCGGTACTCGTGGCGTTCGGGAACCGCTTGAGGACGCGGTCCGTAATACTTCCCGTACCGCACGCCAGATCGAGCACCCGGGGGGTGGGTCCGACCAGTGCCTCCAGCATGTCCAGCATCACCCGGAACCGCTCCTCGCGGTCGGGCATGTACCACTCCTGCTGCCGGTCCCAGCTGTCCTGCCAGGCCTGCCAGTCGGTCGTCGTGACGTCAGCCATCGCGAACCCCTCCGCGCGTAATACCCTCGAAGACATATCAGCCGTTACCCGAGACACTAATCGGCAGCCGTAAGGACTACAAGTGGAACTGGCCCATTACTCGGACTATGCCGTGCGCCTGGTCAACACCGAGGAGCCGGCCCGCAACAAGGACGCGCTCACCTCGGTCGAGGCCGTGCGCGCCCTCTTCGGCACGAGCACGCAGATGGCCCGCCGGGTCACCGAGACCGACGTGACGCGCTTCCGCAACGTCCGCGGCCGCCTGCGCGCCGTCTTCGAAGCCGCCGACGGCGGCGACCACGTGCTCGCCGTGGACCTGCTGAACTCCCTGCTCATGGAGTTCCCGGTCAGCCCCCAGGTCTCGGGGCACGAGTACCTCGACGACGAGGGCCGTCCCGACTGGCACATCCACCTCGCCGACCACCCCTCGAACGCCTCCGCCGGGTACGCGGCCATCGCCTCCTTCGGGCTGGCGTTCCACCTCACCGAGCACGGCCCGGACCGGCTCGGGCTGTGCCAGGCGCCGCCCTGCCGCAACGCCTACCTCGACACCTCCACCAACCGCTCCCGGCGCTACTGCTCGGACCGCTGCGCCACCCGGGCGAACGTGGCCGCCTACCGCGCCCGCAAGCGGCTGGAGGCCGAGGCGTCCGCCCGCAGCGGCCGCAGCGCCGACACCGCCCAGGACAGCCGCGCCCTCAGCGAGCTCTGATCCGCCGGGCGCGGCCGGAAGCGCAGCACCGCCGTCGCCAGCACCAGCTCCTCGGGCACCGCCCCGTAGTCGGTGCTGTCGCCGGACTCGTTGTACGGGTTGTCGCCCAGCACCCACCAGCCGCCCGGCCGCCGCTCCACCGCCCGCTTGACCACCAGCAGGTCCTGCTGGAACGGGTGGCGCAGCACCACCACGTCACCCGGGCGCACCGCGGCCCCGTACCGGACCACCAGCCGGTCGCCGTGCAGCAGCGTCGGCACCATCGAGGGCCCCGCCACCTCCAGCACCTCGAACCGGGGGCGCCTCTGCTCCGCCATGGCCGACCTCCTCGCGCACTCGCACCTCACCAGGCATGCTGCCGCACACTCCCGTACGTTCGCTCACCGGTCCCCGGCCGACCCTGGACTTTTGTCCTAAGCCCATGGGGCCGCTCGCGAAATACGCCCTCCCACGGAGTAACCTCGCCCTTGAGAAGACGATCACGAGGAGGACAACTCCATGCTTTCCCGCCTCTTCGCCCCCAAGGCGAAGGTCTCCGCCCACTGCGACCTGCCGTGCGGCGTGTACGACCCTGCCCAGGCCCGCATCGAGGCCCAGTCCGTCAAGGCCGTCCAGGAGAAGTACCAGGCCAACGAGGACGCCGATTTCCGCGCCCGCGCCATCACCATCAAGGAGCAGCGCGCCGAGCTCGCCAAGCACCACGTGTCGGTGCTGTGGAGCGACTACTTCAAGCCCCCGCACTTCGAGAAGTACCCGCAGCTGCACACGCTGGTCAACGACACCCTGAAGGCCCTGTCGGCCGCCAAGGCGTCCAACGACCCGGCGACCGGCCAGAAGGCCCTCGACCTCATCGCCGAGATCGACCGCATCTTCTGGGAGACCAAGCAGGCCTGATCCGGGCAGCCCCGGTTCTCCTGCTCTGCCGCCCGGAGCACACGACTACGGCCCGGCCGCCGATGCGGCCGGGCCGTAGTCGTGGACGGGCCTCGTGGACGGGCCTCGTGCACGGGCCGCGCGGGCCCCTCCGGCCGCGGCCCTACGACGCCGCCAGCAGGGGGCTGGCGTGGTGGTGGAGCCAGGCGCGGTACGGGGGCGTGCGCAGGGCCGCCTCGCGGTAGGCCGCGCGGAGGTCCTCGTACGCCTCCGGGTGGGCGCCGGGCCGGGTCGCCAGCAGCAGGCGCACCGCCAGGGGGTCGCCCGACAGGGGCCGGATGGCCATGTCGTCGCGCGGCCCGGAGGTCGGCTGGCAGGGGGCGACGGCCTCGCCGGAGACGATCAGCGAGGCGGCCGTGTGGTAGTCGGCGTGCAGGACCGGCGGGTCCACGCCGGCCAGGGCGAAGACCCGCCGCAGGCCGTCCCATTCGCCGTCGACCGAGGGGTCCACGGTCCACCGGTCGGCGGCCAGGTCCCGTAACTCGACCACCGGCCGCCGGGCCGCCGGGTGGTCCAGGGACATCGACACGAACTGCGGCTCCCGCTCCACCAGCACCCGCACCTCCAGCCCGTCCGGGATCCGCAGCGGGCTGCCCTCCACCTCGTGGACGAACGCCACGTCCAGCTGCCCCGAAGCCACCATCCGCAGCAGGGCGTTGGCGGAGACGTCCACCACCAGCGAGGTCTCCGTCTCCGGCCACCGGCGGTGCAGCCGGCGCAGCCACCCCGGCAGGGCGCGGCTGGCCGTGGAGCCGAGCCGCAGCCGCGGCCCGCGGGCCACCGCCCGGGCCTCGGCGACGAGGGCGGCCATGCCGTCGAGCAGGGGCCGGGCCCGGCCGAGGACGGTGCGCCCGAAGGGGGTGGGCCGGCATCCGGTGCGCTCGCGCAGGAACAGCTCGCCGTCCAGGGCCCGTTCGATGCGGCGCAGCTGGGTCGTCAGGGAGGGCTGGCTCACGCCGAGCTGCCGCGCGGCCTTGTGCAGGCTGCCGGCGTCGGCGATGGCGCACAGTGCGCGCAGGTGCCTCACCTCGAGCTCCATGCCCCGAGGGTAGGGCGGCCCCGTTTGATTTCACCAGCCACTGACACCCCGCCGATTCACGCCATTCTCACGCAAGCCGCTTCGCCGAAACCTGCCGATAGGACGGCGTTATCGGTGGCTGACATCATCCGCGGGCCCGTCGGGCTCCCGCAGACTCCGGTACCGAACCACCACCCCCCGCACCGGAGTTGAGTAGGAGCCCCCACATGCGCCACTCCCGCCACACCTCCCGCAAGACCCTGCTGGCCGCCGCCGTGGGCCTCGGCGTGGCCACCGTCCTCGGCGGCGTCGTCCCCACCGCCGGCGCCGCGACCGTCCCCGCCGCCGGAAGCGCGCAGAGCTACGCCGCCTACGAGCGCTCGCAGGAGAACCAGGACGCCAACCGGGCCTTCTTCGAGGCCGTGCAGCGCTCGGTCGCCGAGCAGCGCGCCGCGAATCCGGGCATCCAGGTGGTGACCGTCACCTACAACACGCGCAACGCGCCGAGCTTCCGCACCCAGATAGCCCGCTCCACCCAGATATGGAACAGCTCGGTGACCAACGTGAAGCTCCAGGAGGTGTCCTCCGGCGGCAGCTTCTCCTACCGCGAGGGCAACGACCCGCGCGGCTCGTACGCGAGCACGGACGGGCACGGCCGCGGCTACATCTTCCTGGACTACCAGCAGAACCAGCAGTACAACTCCACCCGCGTGACCGCGCACGAGACCGGGCACGTGCTGGGTCTGCCCGACCACTACTCCGGCCCGTGCTCGGAGCTGATGTCGGGCGGCGGCCCGGGCACCTCCTGCACGAACGCCTACCCCAACAGCACCGAGCGGGCCCGGGTGAACCAGCTGTGGGCCAACGGGCTCGTCGCCTCGGGGCTGGGCACCAAGAGCTGAGGCCTGCCGCCGCGGCAGGCCTGGTTCCGGGGGCGGCCGCTAGGGCAGCCGTCCCGCCTCGGGTGCGTACTGGGGGCACTCCGGGTTCCTGCACGGACCGGGGACCCATTCCGGAACGAAGATCCCCAGCGCCTTGCGCCGCCTGACGACCGTGTCGACGGCGCGTCCGCAGACCGGGCACGTGTACTGCTCGTGCCCGGCCTGCGGGGCGACCGTCTCGTGCGCTCGCCCGTGGCGCGGATCGGACTGCCGCTTTTCACCGGTCATACCACCACGGTAGGCCGGTTCCGCGCGTTCGGCGGGTTTCAGCGCTTGACGGCGTACGAGGTGATGACCTGGCCGCCGCTCAGGGCGGTGCAGCCGGTGAGCTCCAGCTCGCGCACCCCGAAGCCGGTCCGGGACATCGGCATGCCGGTCCCGGCGATGACCGGGTAGGTCTTGACGACGTACTCGTCGATCTCCTCGTGCAGCTGGGCCGCGAGGTCCGCGCCGCCGCACAGCCAGATGTCCAGGCCGTCCTGCGCCTTCAGCTTGCGGACGGCGGCGGCGATGTCCCCGTCGAGCAGCTGCACCTGCGGGTCGAGGGGCTCGGTGAGGGAGCGCGAGACGACGTACTGCTCGCGCATGTGGCCGTAGGGGCTGGTCATGCCCGCCTTGAGGCCGGGCTCGTAGGTGCGCCGCCCCATGAGCACCGTGTCGAACCGCTTCGGCGGCACGTCCTCGATGCCGAGCCGGGTCCGGCCCAGCGCGGAGATCGTCTCCGGGTACTCGGCCACCAGGTGGGCCACGAACTCCTCGTCCACGCAGGAGTACATGAACTCCGCATCGCCGTCCGGGCCGCCGATGAAGCCGTCGACCGTGGTGGCGATGAAGTACGTGAGCTTGCGCAAGCGATTCTCTTCCGTTCGGCAGTGCCACCGCTCCGGGGCACGCCAGTTAAAGTACTTCAGCTGTAGTGGTTAGGCAAGGGGCGGTGCCGCCGCGGCGGCCGGCGGCTGCGGCTTGCGCCACATCGGCCACATCAGCGGCCCCTCCGGCAGCTGCACCGCCTCGCCCGTGAACTCCCAGCCGAGCCGCTCGTACAGGCGCATGCTGCGCTCGCTGCTCGCCTCCAGGTACGCCGGCACGCCGTCGCGGTCGCACCGCTCCAGCACCGGCCGCATCAGGGCGGTGCCCAGCCCCTCGCCCTGCCGGCCCGGGGCGACCGCGATCATCAGCAGGTACTCGTGCTCCTCGGCCGTCGGGTGCACCGCCCCGGTCAGCCGGCCCACCAGCTCGCACCGCTCGTTGTCCGGGTCGGCGACGGCCCGCATCCGGGCCGGCGTCTCGTCCTCACCCTCCGGCTCACCTGCAGGGACCCGCAGCCACAGCGCGGCCGCCGACCCGTCCGCCGCCCAGTCGATCCGGCCCTCGGCCAGCGCCACGTCCACGAAGACGCCGAGGAACCGGCCGTGCACCGCGGCCCGGTGCTCGGGGTCCGGGAAGACCCAGCTGCTCACCGGGTCGTCGCGGAAGGCCTCGTCCAGCAGTCGGGCGACCGCGTCCCGGTCCGCCTGGCCGGCCCGGCGTATGTCCAGCACCACGTTCCACACCCTTCACTGAAGTCTCAATCGGCTCGGCAGATCCTAGAGTTGGCGCCGAAACCGCGAATAGCCCTGTTCCGGCACCATGCGGTGCCGGAACAGGGCTTGCGCACCGGCCAGGGTGCGCTAAGGGGTCACCGCGTGCGCCGCGTGACGAACTCCGCGAGCGCCAGCAGCCCGCCCGCCGCACCGAGGTCCGGCACGGCCCGCGACAGCTGCTGCACCGCCCGGCCCATCCGGTCCGCGGCATGGGCCTGCGCCCAGTCCCGCCCGCCGGCCCGCTCCACGGCGTCGGCCGCCCGGTGTACGTCGCGCCCCGTCATGGGGCCGGCGTACAGCGCGGCGAGCTCCTCGCCGGCCGCGGTGCCCGAGGTGAGCGCGGCCACGACGGGCAGGGACTTCTTGCGGGCGAGCAGGTCGGCCCCGGCGGGCTTGCCGGTGTGCCCGGGATCGCCCCAGATGCCGATCAGGTCGTCGATCAGCTGGAAGGCGAGGCCCGCCTCCCGGCCGAAGGCGTCCATGGCGTCCACCTCCTCCGGCCCGGCGCCCGCATAGAGCGCACCGAGCGCGCAGGCGCAGCCCAGCAGGGCCCCGGTCTTGGCCGTGGCCATGACCAGGCACTCGTCGAGGGAGACGTGCCGGCGCTGCTCGAAGGCGCAGTCCGCCTGCTGTCCCGCGCACAGCTCGACCATGCAGGCCGCGAGCCGGGCCGAGGCCGCCGCCGAGGCGGGGTGCGGGTCCTCCGCGAGGAGTTTCAGGGCGAGCGCCATGACGGCGTCGCCCGTGATCACCGCGTCCGGGATCCCGAACACCGTCCAGGCCGTGGCCCGGCCGCGCCGGGTGACGTCCTTGTCGATCACGTCGTCGTGCAGCAGCGTGAAGTTGTGCGCGAGCTCCACAGCCACCGCCGCCACCACCGCCGCCGCCGACGCCCCGTCGGCCGTGCCCGCGGCGCCGGCCCCGGCCGTGCCGCCCTGGCCCTGCACGGCCTGGGCGGCGGCCAGCACCAGGGCGGGTCGGATCGCCTTGCCCGCGGGGGCCGCGGCCGGCGTGCCGTCCGCGTGCTCCCAGCCGAAGTGGTACATCGCCACGCGCCGCATCCCGCCGGGCAGGCCCGCGAGCGCGCGGCGCAGCTCCGGGTCGACCGTTCCCCTCGTCCGTTCCAGCAGGGCGGCGGCCTCGGCCTCCTGCCCCTCGCCGGTCGCGATCGCCTCCGTGGCGCCCATGGCGTGCCCCCGATCCCCGGTGCTCCTCGGCCGGCCGGTCAGGACCGGCGGGCGATCTCGACGTTCTCCAGGATGCCCAGCGCGTCCGGCACCAGCACCGCGGCGGAGAAGTAGGCCGTGACCAGGTAGGAGATGATCGCCTGCTCGCTGATGCCCATGAACCGCACCGACGTGCTCGGTTCGATCTCGTCCGGAATCCCCGGCTGGTGCAGGCCGATCACGCCCGACTCCTCCTCGCCGGTGCGCATGCAGAGGATGGAGGTCGTCCGGGCGTCGCTGATCGGGATCTTGTCGCACGGGTAGATCGGCACCCCGCGCCAGGCCTGCAGCATCCGGCCGCCGACCTCGACCGGGTCCGGGTACACCCCGCGCTTGTTGCACTCGCGGCCGAAGGCGGCGATGGCCTTGGGGTGCGCGAGGAACATCGTGGAGCCGCGGCGCATGCTGAGCAGCTGGTCCAGGTCGTCCGGGCCGGGCCCGCCGTCGTGCGGCTGGATGCGCTGGTCGTACTCCGCGTTGTGGAGCAGGCCGAACTCGGGGTTGTTGACCATCTCGTGCTCCTGGCGCTCGCGCAGCGCCTCGACCGTGAGCCGCAGCTGCTGCTCGGTCTGGTTCATCGGATGGTTGTAGAGGTCGGCGACGCGGGTGTGCACGCGCAGGACGGTCTGCACGAGGGAGAGCTCGTACTCGCGCGGCCTGGCCTCGTAGTCGACGAAGGTGCCGGGCAGGACGGGCTCGCCCTCGTGGCCGGCGGACAGCTCGATGGCGGCCTCGCCGAAGGCGTTCGTGCGCCGCTCGGGCCTCGACCGTACGGAGTCCACGTGCCGGCGCAGCGAGTCGGCGCGGTCGGCGAGCAGCCGGAAGTCCTGGCGGGTCAGGACGAGGGCGGTGCCGGAGGTGACGGCGCGGGCGGTGTACTCCCAGATGGCCTCGTCGTCGACGAGGGAGTCCTCGCCGAAGTAGGCGCCGTCGGCGACGGTGCGCAGGACCGCGTCCTCGCCGTAGGGGCCGGGGCCGATCTGCTCGATGCGGCCGTGGGCGAGCAGGAAGACCTGGTCGGAGACGCTGCCGAAGGAGGTCAGCTCCTGGCCGGGCTCGAAGTCGACCTGCCGGCACCGCCGGGCGAGCTCGGTGAGCACGTCGAGGTCCTCGTAGGTGCGCAGCAGCGGGAGTTCACCCAGCTCGGCGGGGATGACCTGGACCTGGCTCCCGGTCTTGACGAACTCCACGCGGCCGTCGCCGACGGTGTGGCTGAGCCGGCGGTTGACCCGGTAGGTGCCGCCCTGGACGGAGACCCACGGGAGCGTCTTCAGGAGCCACCGGTCGGAGATCTCCTGCATCTGCGGTACGGACTTGGTCGTGGTTGCCAAGTTCCGCGCGGCCGAAGTCGCAAGGCTCCGCTGGGGGGTCTGGACCTCGGATTCGGAACCTGCCTGGACCGACATGCGCTTCCCTTTCGACACTCCGTGGATCTGCGGCAGAAGCCTTTCAGCACGGAACGCGGTGGGACCATTACACAAAAGGGTGGGACTAGTCGGCCGCCCGCTGGGCATCCTCTGGGGTTCGATCCCGCCCACCCCGCTTCCGCGGCTTAATTTGCATCGGGCAGTCAAGTTTCTCTACGGTGACGGCCATGCGGCTGACCCGATTCACCGACCTCGCCCTGCGCACCCTGATGCGCCTGGCCGTGGCGGAGGAGGACCTACCCACCACGCGCGAGGTGGCGGCGGCGATGGAGGTCCCGTACACGCACACGGCCAAGGTGGTGGCCAGGCTCCAGCACCTCGGCCTCGTCGAGGCGCGCCGCGGCCGCGGCGGCGGGCTCGCGCTGACCGCCGCCGGGCGGGCCGCGTCCGTCGGCGGGGTCGTGCGCGAACTGGAGGGCGCGGGCGACGTCGTGGACTGCGACGGGACCACGCCCTGCCCGCTGCGCGGCGCGTGCATCCTGCGCGGTGCGCTGCGCCGGGCCCAGGAGGCCTTCTTCGCCGCGCTCGACCCGCTGACGGTGTCCGACCTGGTCACCGCGCCCACGGGGCCGCTGCTGCTGGGCCTTTCGGGCCGCGGCTCCGCCGTCCGGGCCGAAGGTCCCTGAGGGTCGGGCCGGTCGGCCGGTGCGCACCGCCCACCGGTCCGCCTAGCCTGATCGCGCCTCAAAACTTGAATATCGGATACCAAAAAAACCGCAGAACGCACCGCACTGCGCCCGTTCACGCAAGGAGTCACCGATGCTGTCCGAGAAGTCGGCCGAGACCGTCCGCGCCACCCTGCCCGCCGTGGGCGCGGCCGTCGGCGACATCGCGGAGCTGTTCTACGCGAAGCTCTTCGCAGCCCACCCGGAGCTGCTGCGCGACCTTTTCAACCGCGGCAACCAGAACGCCGGCCTGCAGCAGCAGGCCCTCGCCGGCTCCATCGCCGCCTTCGCCACCCACCTCGTCGCCCACCCGGACACCCGGCCCGACGTCATGCTGAACCGCATCGCGCACAAGCACGCCTCCCTCGGCGTCACGCGCGAGCAGTACGGGACCGTCCACCGCCACCTCTTCGCAGCGATCGCCGAGGTCCTCGGCGAGGCCGTCACCCCCGACGTCGCCGCGGCCTGGGACGAGGTCTACTGGCTGATGGCCAACGCCCTCGTCGCCATCGAGGAGCGGCTGTACGCCGAGCAGCAGGTCCTGGCCGGCGACGTCTGGCGCCCGTGGACGGTCACCGCCCGGGTGGAGGAGACCGCCGACTGCACCACCTTCCACCTGGCCCCCGCCGACGGCGCCCCCGCGCCCGGCTTTGCCCCCGGCCAGTACGTGTCGGTCCAGGTGGAACTGGCCGACGGCGCCCGGCAGATCCGCCAGTACAGCCTGTCCTGCGCGCCCGGGTCGCAGCTGCGCAGCATCACCGTCAAGCGGGTCCACGGGCCGGCCGCCGCCGGGCCCGACGGCGAGGTCTCGAACCACCTGCACGCGCGGGTCGCGGTCGGCGACACCCTGCGCGTCTCCGCCCCGTACGGCGACCTGGTCCTGCGCGGCGGTGCGGCGCCCGTCCTGCTCGCCTCGGCCGGCATCGGCTGCACCCCGATGCTGTCGATGCTGGAGCACCTGGCCGAGACCGGGCACCCGTCCCCGGTCACCGTCCTGCACGCGGACCGCTCCCCCGCCGACCACCCGCTGCGCGCCGACCACCGGGCGCTGACCCACAAGCTGGCCGACGGCACGGCCCGGTTCTGGTACGAGGCCGGCGCCGAACCGGGCGACGGCGAGGGCCTGATGGACCTGGCGGACGTCGCGGTGGCCCCGGGCACCCGGGCGTACCTGTGCGGCCCGCTCCCCTTCATGCGGGCGGTGCGCGCGCAGCTGCTGGCGAAGGGCGTGCCGGCGGCGGACATCCACTACGAGGTGTTCGGCCCGGACCTGTGGCTGGCCTCCGCGTAAGGGCCGCGACGCACGGGGCGCGCGGGCCGGCCGGGACCGCCGTCCGCTGTCCGGATCGGCTCGCTCGCCGTACGAACGCCCTAGCCGCGGAAGGAACTCCTCCACTACACCGGAGAGCAACGAGGCGGACACGCGAGGTGACCGTCGCGCTACCGGAGAGGAGGCGGCCGTGGCCGCTCCCATGTCCGCGGACCGGTTCATCACAGCCCTGCGCCGCGAGGGGCTGACCGTCGTCGAGGTCGGCGCCTGGCGCACCCACAACCGCAACCACAAGGGGCCGTGGGGCCCGGTGCACGGGGTCATGATCCACCACACCGTCACCCACGGCACCTCGTACACCGTCAGGCTCTGCCGCGACGGCGACGAGGAACTGCCGGGCCCGCTCTGCCACGGCGTGATCACCAAGGACGGCCGGGTCCACCTGGTCGGCTACGGCCGGGCCAACCACGCCGGCGCGGGTGACTCCGACGTCCTGGCGGCGGTGATCGCGGAGAAGCGGCTGCCGCCGGACCACCGCGCGAACACCGACGGCAACCGCCACTTCTACGGCTTCGAGTGCGAGAACCTCGGCGACGGCGAGGACCCCTGGCCGGCCGTCCAGCTCGACGCGATGGCCCGCGCGGCGGCCGCCGTGTGCCGCGTGCACGGCTGGACCGAGCGTTCGGTCATCGGCCACCTCGAATGGCAGCCCGGGAAGATCGACCCGGCGGGCTTCACGATGAACTCCTTCCGCACCCGCGTCGGCGAGCGCCTGAAATAACGCCCCCGCCCCGGCAGGCGCCGACAATGGACGGGTGAACCGCCCCGTGAACCCCGAGCCGCTTCTGCGCCCGCGCCCGCCGTCCCCCGTGCAGGAGGTCCGCGACGAGCGGTTCGAGCGGTGCGGCGTGCGGCTGCTGCTCAAGCGGGACGACCTCGTCCATCCCGAGCTGCCGGGCAACAAGTGGCGCAAACTCGCGCCCAACCTGCGCGCCGCGGTGGCGGCAGGGCAGCGGGAGCTGGCGACCTTCGGCGGGGCCTACTCCAACCACCTGCGGGCCACCGCGGCAGCGGGGCGGCTGCTCGGGCTGGCCACCGTCGGCATCGTGCGCGGGCACGAGCTCGCCGGGCAGCCGCTCAACGACTCGCTCGCGCGGTGCGCCGCGGACGGGATGCGGCTGCACTTCGTGACGCGCGGCGACTACCGGCGCAAGGGCGAGCCCGAGGTGCTCGCCCGGCTGCTCGCCGCGGCGGGCGCCGACGGGGCGTACGTGGTCCCCGAGGGCGGGAGCAACCCGCTCGCCGTGCACGGCTGCGCGGAGCTGGGCCGCGAGCTGCGCGGCGGATCCGACACGGTCGCGGTGGCCTGCGGGACCGGCGGGACCCTGGCCGGCCTGGCCGCGGGCCTCGCCCCGGGGCAGCGGGCGCTCGGGGTGCCGGTGCTGGCGGGCGGGTTCCTGGCGGCGGAGATACGTTCCCTCCAGGAGCGGGCCTTCGGGGGCCCGGCCGGGGAGTGGAGCCTGGCCGAGGGCTTCGACCACGGGGGCTACGCCCGGGTTCCGGCCGCCCTGGAGGCCTTCGCCGCCGACTTCGAGGCCCGCCACGGCGTTCCGGTCGAGCGGATCTATGTGGCGAAGCTCCTCTGGGCCCTGGCGGCCCTGGCCGAGCGGGGCGCCTTCCCGCGGGGCACCGCCGTCACCGCCGTGATCACCGGCCGCCCCTGACCACCACCGCCGCCGTCGCCGCTGCCGCCCCGGCCGCCGCTGCGCGGAGCCCGTCCCCTCCCCGCCCCTTCCCGCTGTGCCGGACATGCGGCTCCGCCGCGTGGCGGGGCTCCGCCCGGCCCTCTCGGGGAGGGTCCGGGGGCGGAGCCTCCGATCTTCGACGGGTCCGGGCGGAGCCCGGTTTCGGGAAGGGGCGGGGAGGGGAACGGCTCCGCGCAGCGGCACCCGGCACCCGGCACCCGGCACCCCCGCGGAGTGGTCAGGCGGTGTCCTCGCGGTAGGCCGCCGCCTCCTCCAGGTCCAGCCGCCGCAGCAGACCCCGCAGCATCTCGTCGTCGATGCGGCGCCGGTCCCGCAGGGAGACGAAGACCTCCCGCTCCGCCTCGATCATCTCCCGCGCCAGGCGCCGGTAGACGTCGTCCGCCGACTCCCCGGTGACCGCGTTGACCTCGCCCAGCCGCTCCCACACCGCGTTGCGCCGCCGCTCCAGCACCGTGCGCAGCCGCTCCGCCAGCGGCGGCGGCAGGGCGTTCTCCGGGGCGGCGAGCAGCTCCGCGAGCCGTTCCTCCGCCGCCCGGGAGGCCTCGCTCTGGGCCTGGGCCTCGGCGAGGGTCTGCTCCTTGGCGTCCCGGGGCGGCAGCCTCAGCAGCCGGATCAGCGGCGGGAGGGTCAGCCCCTGCACGACCAGCGTGCCGATGACGGTGGTGAAGGTGAGGAAGAGGATGAGGTTGCGGTGCGGCACGCCCATCGGCACCGAGAAGGCGATGGCCAGGGAGACCACGCCCCGCATCCCCGCCCAGCCGACCACCACCGGCGCCTTCCAGGTGGTGTCCGGCTCCCGCAGCCGGATCCGCTCCGAAGCCCACCGGGGGACGAAGGTCGCGGGGAAGACCCACACGAACCGGGTGACGACCACCACCGCGAAGACCGCCACCGCGTACCAGGCGGCGTGCACCCCCTGGTACTCCCCCAGGCCCCTCAGCACGACCGGCAGCTGGAGCCCGATCAGCGCGAAGACCACCGACTCCAGGATGAAGGCGACCATCTTCCACACCGCCTCCTCCTGGAGCCGGGTCGCGAAGTCGACCTCCCAGTTGCGGTGGCCGAGGTACAGGGCCACCACGACCACGGCGAGCACGCCCGAGGCGTGCACCCGCTCGGCCGCGGCGTACGCCACGAACGGGATGAGCAGCGACAGCGTGTTCTGCAGCAGCGGCTCCCGCAGCCGCTTGCGCAGGTGGTGGATCGGCACCATCAGCAGCAGGCCCACCCCGACGCCGCCCACCGACGCGAGCAGGAACTCCGCGATCCCGCCCGCCCAGCCGACGCCGACGCCGACCGCCGCGGCCAGCGCCACGTTGTAGGCGGTGATGGCGGTGGCGTCGTTGACCAGGGACTCCCCCTGGAGGATCGTCGTGATCCGGTTCGGCAGCCCGAGCCGGCGCGCGATCGCGGTCGCGGCGACCGCGTCGGGCGGCGCCACCACCGCACCCAGGACCAGCGCCACGGGCAGCGACAGCCCCGGCACGGCGAGGTACGCCGCGTACCCGACGGCCAGCGTCGCGAACAGCACGTACCCGACGGACAGCAGCGCGACGGGCCGGATGTTCGCCCGCAGGTCCAGGTAGGAGCTGTCGACCGCGGCCGTGTACAGCAGCGGCGGGAGCAGCAGCGGCAGCACGATGTGCGGGTCGAGCGTGTACGCGGGCACCCCGGGCACGGCCGAGGCCAACAGGCCCGCTGCGACCAGCAGCAGGGGCGCGGGCACCGGGGTGCGGCGGGCGAACCCTGCAACGGCCGCGCTGCCCGCCACCAAGGCCACCAGCTGCAATACCTCCATCGAAGATCACCCTCGCTCGTCGTGGCCGATCGGCCTTCGTCCTGCAGCGCCCGCACGTCAGTACGCTGGCCATCATGAGCGAGTGCACCCACGTTCCCGAACTGCCGCGCCCCGAGCCCGTCCCGACTGCCCTGACCTGCACTGAATGTCAGGTTCTCGGCAGTCACCCGGTGCAGCTGCGGATGTGCCTGGGATGCGGGCACGTGGCCTGCTGCGACTCCTCCCCGCACCGGCACGCCACTGCGCACTACCACGCGACGGGCCATCCGGTGATGCGGAGCTTCGAACCGGGCGAGACCTGGCGGTGGTGCTTCGTGGACGGTTCGATCGTCTGAGGCGGGGTAGTTCAACCCTCCGCCGGTTCCCCTCATTTGGGCCCGCAGACCCCTAGCCACTGTGCGTGCCGATGGGCATACCATCGGTCACCGGCCGTAGGCACGGGCGTCCCGGACGGGTGTGATGAGGGGTGCCGCGACACGATCGCCCGGATCGCGGTAGCGTCACCGGCGAAGAGAGCTCGTACCACCTTGGAGGTGAGGGTGTCCCAGATCGCAGGCGAGCCCGCGACTCAGGACTTCGTGGAAGTCCGGCTGCCCGCTGCGGGTGCCTACCTGTCGGTGCTGCGAACGGCCACGGCCGGCCTCGCAGCACGTTTGGACTTCACCCTCGACGAGATCGAGGACCTCCGCATCGCGGTGGACGAGGCCTGCGCGATCCTGCTCCAGCAGGCCGTGCCGGGCTCCGTCCTCAGCTGCGTGTTCCGGCTGGTCGACGATTCGCTGGAGGTGACCGTCTCCGCGCCGACCACCGACGGCCGGGCCCCGGAGCGCGACACGTTCGCCTGGACCGTCCTGTCGGCGCTGGCCGGCAAGGTCGAGTCCACGGTCGGCGACGACCGCACGGTGAGCATCAGCCTCTACAAACAGCGCGGCGCGGGTCCAGGCCCGGCGTGAGCGGCGGGGAGATCCCGGTGCGGGGCGGGGATCGGCCCCGGGTACGGCACGAGGTCGACGGCGGCATCCCGGAGCAGCAGCAGGCCCGGCCGCACCCGGCTGACGCGGATGCGGACAACGGCTTTTTGGACTCGGCGGAGCGACGGGCGGGCCCCATGAGCGAGAACCAGAACGAAGAACCACAGGCGTCCCGGCCACCCGCGGGCGCCGCCACGGCCGAAGACCGGGACACGGAACAGGACGCGGAACGGGACGCCTACGCGGACCTGGCGCCGGAGTTCCCGGCGCCCCCGCCGCTGCCCGACCCGCGCGACCGCAGCGGGGCCCGGGCCCTGTTCGTCGAGCTGCGGGCCCTGCCCGACGGCTCGCCGGAAAAGGCCGAGCTGCGCAACCGGCTCGTACGGATGCACCTGCCGCTGGTCGAGCACCTGGCGCGGCGGTTCCGCAACCGCGGCGAGCCGCTCGACGACCTGACGCAGGTCGCGACGATCGGCCTGATCAAGTCGGTGGACCGGTTCGACCCGGACCGCGGGGTCGAGTTCTCGACGTACGCGACGCCGACGGTGGTCGGGGAGATCAAGCGGCACTTCCGCGACAAGGGCTGGGCGGTCCGGGTGCCGCGGCGCCTGCAGGAGCTGCGGCTGTCCCTGACCACGGCGACGGCCGAGCTGTCGCAGCAGCACGGCCGCTCCCCCACCGTCCACGAGCTGGCCGAGCGGCTGGGGATCTCCGAGGAGGAGGTGCTGGAGGGGCTGGAATCGGCCAATGCCTACAGCACCCTGTCGCTGGACGTCCCGGACACCGACGACGAGTCGCCGGCGGTCGCGGACACCCTCGGCGCGGAGGACGAGGCGCTGGAGGGCGTCGAGTACCGCGAGTCGCTCAAGCCGCTGCTGGAGGGGCTGCCGCCGCGGGAGAAGCGGATCCTGCTGCTGCGGTTCTTCGGCAACATGACGCAGTCGCAGATCGCGCAGGAGGTCGGCATCTCGCAGATGCACGTCTCGCGCCTGCTGGCCCGCACCCTGGCCCAGCTCCGCGAGAAGCTGCTGGTCGAGGAGTAGGCAGCGCCTGCACCCACGCCGACGGGGCGTGCACGAGCCGGGCTCGTGCACGCCCCGTCGGCGTGGGTCGTGCGGCGCTCAGGAGGAGGACGACGGCCCGATGCCCAGGGCCTCGGTGGCCGTCGGGTTGACCAGCAGCACCACGACGGCGACCGCGGCCGCGGCCAGGGCCGCGGCGGCGGCGATCATCGCGCCGCCGGTGGTGTAGAGGGTCCAGGCCACCGGCAGCGCCATCAGCTGGGTGATCAGCGCGGGCCCGCGGCTCCAGCGGCGGCCGAGCCGCAGCCCGCGGGCCGCGACCAGGGGCAGGGCGGCCAGCGCGATCAGGGTGATCCCGCCGGTCTCGGCCTGCTGCGGGGAGTCGGGGTCGCCGGCGATGCCCACGAACAGCATGTAGATGCCGAGGCCGGCGAGCGCCAGGCCTTCGAGGGCGGTGAGCGCGGCGGCTGCGGTGAGCCGGCCGGGCAGGGGGGCGGTCGGCCGGTCCGGGGCGGGGGTGGGCTTCGTACTCACTCCAGCAGGGTAGCCGCGCGGCCCCGGCGGCGGAGGGGACGGGCCGTACGGGAGCGGTAGGACGGGGTCGGTAGGCTGGTGTTCATGCGTGCACTCCTCGTGGCCAACCCAGCAGCGACGACCACCAGTGCGCGCACGCGCGACGTCCTCATCCACGCGCTGGCCAGCGAGATGAAGCTGGAGGCGGTGACCACCGAGTACCGGGGGCACGCCCGGGACCTGGGCCGCCGGGCCGCGGAGACCGGTGTCGACCTGGTCGTGGCGCTGGGCGGCGACGGCACCGTCAACGAGGTGGTCAACGGGCTGCTGCACCACGGCCCGGATCCGGACCGGCTGCCGCGGCTGGCGGTGGTCCCCGGGGGGTCCACCAATGTCTTCGCCCGCGCGCTCGGGCTGCCCAACGATGCGGTCGAGGCGACCGGCGCCCTGCTGGACGCGCTGCGCGAGCACCGGGAGCGGACGGTCGGCCTGGGCCTGGCGGCCGGCACCCCGGGCACGGAGGACGAGTCGGTCCCGGCCCGCTGGTTCACGTTCTGCGCGGGCTTCGGCTTCGACGCGGGCGTGGTGGGGCGGGTCGAGCAGCAGCGGGAGCGGGGCAAGCGTTCGACGCACGCCCTCTATGTACGACAGCTGATGCGCCAGTTCTGGGAGGAGCCGAACCGGCGGCACGGCACGGTGACGCTGGAGCGTCCCGGCGCGGCTCCCGTGAGTGACCTGGTGCTGTCGATAGTCTGCAACACGTCGCCCTGGACGTACCTGGGCAATCGGCCCCTGTACGCCTCCCCGGAGGCGTCGTTCGACACCGCACTTGACGTACTGGCGCTCAGCCGTTTGTCAACTCCGGCTGTCGCGCGCTACGCCGCACAGCTCCTGACCTCGACTCCTGAGCGCGGTCCGCACGGCAAGCATGCAGTGTCTCTGCACGATCTGACCGACTTCACCTTGCATTCGAAGGTTCCGCTTCCTTTCCAGATGGACGGAGACCACCTCGGTCTGCGCACCAGCGTTCGGTTCACAGGCGTTCGCCGTGCACTGCGTGTGATTGTGTGAGTAGAAGGGGCCAAAGTCCTTTCAGTCGAACGTTTACGCGCCGATCCACCCTCAAGATGTAGGGCTGTGACCTAGTAGACACCGACGAATCAAAAAAAACTTTCCGGAAGGGGTTGTATCCCCGTCCGAGGTTTGCGAATCTCTTCATGGCGATCGGGGCAGCCCGCAGAACCGGCTCCCGGACAGACCGCCAGAACCCCTCCACGAGTCTCCGACTGACCTTCCGCTTAGCCGGGCGGTCGCCCTTCCCTCACGGGGGGATTCGTGAAAGCGTTCACATTCACAAGCAACCTGCCCGCAATACAAGGAGATGGAGCAGCCATGGACTGGCGTCACAACGCCGTTTGCCGCGAGGAAGACCCGGAACTCTTCTTCCCCATCGGCAACACCGGTCCTGCGCTGCTGCAGATCGAGGAAGCCAAGGCCGTCTGCCGCCGCTGCCCCGTCATGGAGCAGTGCCTGCAGTGGGCGCTCGAGTCCGGCCAGGACTCCGGCGTCTGGGGCGGTCTCAGCGAGGACGAGCGCCGCGCCATGAAGCGCCGCGCCGCTCGCAACCGGGCGCGCAACGCCAGCGCCTGACATCGACTTTCGAGCCTCGAGCCGCAGCGCGTAGTTACACCTGATAGCGCTCAGCAACGTGCTCTCGAGCCCCGGATCGATCCGCCCCGACCACCGTCGGCGGCGGAACGGTCCGGGGCTCAGTGCTGTCCGGGGCGGTCCGGCTCACCGCCGAGGGCCCGTCACGGTGAGTGACGGGCCCTCGCGCTGCTGCGGCGCTACTTCTGCGGGCTGACGGGGACGTCCAGGACGACCTTGGTGCCGCGCGGCTCCGCCCGGACCATGTCGAACGTGCCGCCGAGCTCGCCCTCGACGAGGGTCCGGACGATCTGGAGGCCGAGGTTCCCGGCGCGCTGCGGGTCGAACCCCTCGGGCAGTCCGGAGCCGTCGTCGAGGATCGTGATCAGCAGCCGGCCGTCGGTGCGGCCGGTGCCGCTGCGGGCCGCGGTCACCTCGACGGTGCCGCCCTCTCCCTGGGTGAAGGCGTGCTCCAGGGCGTTCTGGAGGATCTCCGTCAGGACCATCGACAGCGGAGTGGCCACCTCCGCGTCCAGGATCCCGAACCGGCCGACCCGCCGGCAGTCCACCTTGCCCGGCGAGATCTCAGCGACCATCGCGATCACGCGGTCGGCGATCTCGTCGAACTCGACGCGCTCGTCCAGGTTCTGAGAGAGGGTCTCGTGCACGATCGCGATCGAACCGACGCGGCGCACGGCCTCGTTGAGCGCCTCGCGGCCGCCCTCGGAATCCATCCGCCGGGCCTGCAACCGCAGGAGTGCGGCCACGGTCTGGAGGTTGTTCTTCACCCGGTGGTGGATCTCCCGGATGGTCGCGTCCTTGGTGATCAGTTCGCGTTCGCGACGTCGCAGCTCCGTGACGTCGCGGCACAGCACCAGCGAGCCGATCCGGGTGCCCTTGGGCTTCAGCGGGATGGCGCGCAACTGGATCACCCCGCCGTTGCCCTCGACCTCGGTCTCCCGGGGGGCCCAGCCGCTGGCCAGCTTGACGAGCGCCTCGTCGACGGGGCCGCGGGAGGGGGCGAGCTCGGCGGTGGTGGTGCCCAGGTGCTGCCCGACGAGGTCGGAGGCGAGCCCGAGCCGGTGGTACGCCGACAGCGCGTTCGGGGACGCGTAGGTGACGACCCCGTCGGCGTCGAGCCGCATCAGGCCGTCGCCGACGCGCGGGGAGGCGTCCATGTCGACCTGCTGGCCGGGGAAGGGGAAGGCGCCCGCCGCGATCATCTGGGCGAGGTCGGAGGCGGACTGGAGGTAGGTCAGCTCCAGCCGGCTCGGTGTACGCACCGTGAGCAGGTTGGTGTTGCGCGCGATCACGCCGAGGACGCGGCCCTCGCGCCGCACCGGGATGGACTCGACGCGGACGGGCACCTCCTCGCGCCACTCGGGGTCGCCCTCGCGCACGATCCGGCCCTCGTCGAGGGCGGCGTCGAGCAGGGGCCGCCGGCCGCGCGGCACCAGGTGGCCGACCATGTCGTCCTGGTAGGAGGTGGGGCCGGTGTTGGGGCGCATCTGCGCGACCGAGACGTACCGGGTGCCGTCGAGGGTGGGCACCCACAGCACGAGGTCGGCGAAGGACAGGTCGGAGAGCAGCTGCCACTCCGAGACCAGCAGGTGGAGCCACTCCAGGTCGGTTTCACCGAGAGCGGTGTGCTGGCGTACGAGGTCGTTCATGGAGGGCACGGGCCGAGCGTACCCCGGGCTTGGCCATGACTTTCCCCACGGCGACTACTGGGGAGTATCCAGGAAGGGGTGACTCCGCGTACTGTTGGAGAAAGTGACGGGTTTCGCCGGCCCGACATTGGATGGACAGAGCAGAATGGTCTAGTCCACAATGGGCAACAATCTTCCGCCCTCCCCGCACAGGAGGACGGATCGAGGCGGCCGCGCGCTCTGCCCTGACCGCGCAGGCAGCCTCCCAACCGGCCGCGGGAACCGCACACCCGCCGGCCGTTAGTACTCCGGGCTACGGTGCCGGGCGGGTTGAGGGTCCCGCCCCGGCACCGTGGCCCAGAGGAACTCCCGCCACTTCTGCCGCGCCCGTGGCGCCCCCGGCTTCCGCCGCCGCCGCTGCTGCCGCGCCTGCCGCTTCCGCCCCGTGCGCCGCCGTCACTGCGGCCAGGCGAGCATCGCCCGTTCCGCGACCGCCTCCAGCTCCTGCCGCGTCGCCCCGTCACGCGACTGCTGGGACATCCCCTGGAGGACCGCCACCGCGTACCGGGCCAAGGCCGCGGTGTCCGTGTCTGCGGGGACCAGGCCCGCGGCGACGTCCGCCCGGATCCGGCGCTCGAACAGCTCGATGTTGGCCGTGCGCCGCTCGCGCAGCGCCTCCGCCACCTCCCGGGAGGTGGTGTTGACGGCCGCGCTGATCACCATGCAGCCCGGCGGGTGGGCCGGGTCGGTGTAGACCTCGGCCGCCTCGCGCAGGATGCGCTCCATCGCGGCGCGGGCCGTGGGCTCCTCGGCGAGGGCCACGGCCGCGAAGTCCCCGTACCGGCCGCCGTAGACCACCACGACCTCGTCGAACAGCGTGCGCTTGTCGCCGAAGGCCGCGTACAGGCTGGGGGCGCTGATGCCCAGTGCGCCGGTCAGGTCGGAGATCGAGGTCGCCTCGTAGCCCTTCTCCCAGAAGGCGAGCATCGCCTTGTCCAGGGCGGCGTCGCGGTCGAAGGAGCGGGGCCTGCCGCGCTGTCCGGTCACCATGCACGCATTCTATAGCGCCCACTACGGAATCTGGTACGGTGCCTTTCTGTAGCGACCACTAGGAAATGCGAAGGGGGGCGCGTCATGGGCGTGCTCGACGGCAGGACGGCACTGGTCACGGGCGGCAGCCGGGGGATCGGACGGGCGGTGGCGCAGCGGCTCGCGCGGGACGGGGCACTCGTCGCCGTGCACTACGGCAGCAACGCGGAGGCGGCGAAGGAGACGGTGGCCGCCATCGAGGCGGCCGGGGGGCGCGCGTTCGCGATCGGGGCGCAGCTCGGCGTCCCGGGCGACGCCCAGGCCCTGTGGGCGGCGTACGAGGCCCATCCGCAGCACACGGAGCAGGTCGACATCCTGGTGAACAACGCGGGCGCGGCGGCGTTCGCCGGCATCGCGGACACGGACGAGGAGACCTACGACCGGGTGCACGCGCTCAATGCGAAGGCGCCGTTCTTCATCATCCAGCAGGGCCTGGCGCGGCTGCCGGACGGCGGCCGGATCGTGAACGTGACCGGCACCCCGCAGATCGCCCTGCCCGCGATCCTGGCGGCCATCACGGCGAAGGGCGCCGTGAACGCCCTGACCCGCTCGCTGGCGGCCGAGCTCGGCCCCCGCGGGATCACCGTGAACTCGGTGGGCCCCGGGATCATCGAGACCGACCTGAACGCGGGCTGGCTGGCGGATCCCGCGGCGCGGGCCCACGTGTCCTCGCGCTCGGTCCTCGGCCGGGTGGGCACGCCCGACGAGGTCGCGGCCGTGGTGGCGTTCCTGGCCTCGCCGGACTCCGGCTGGGTGACGGGCCAGCACCTGGACGCCACCGGAGGGCTCCAGCTCGCGCTGATGTGACGGGCTGCGCCGCGGCGCCGGGCCGGCCGGGACGGACGGGGGCACCCGGACCGCGCGGCCGGCACCGGGAGGCCCGGCCCCGGGATCGGGACGAGGATGGAACGGGGCCGATTTTCCGGGCCGCAGACGCCCGGGCTCTGCTAGATTGGTCTATACCACACCGCCCCATCCCCCTCCCAGATCGGCAGGCCCCGCGTGGAAGTTGTCATCGTCCCGGACGCCAAGGCAGGCGGCGAGCTCATCGCGGAGGCCATGGCGGCCCTCGTCCGCCGCAAGCCCGACGCCCTGCTCGGTGTGGCCACCGGCTCCACCCCGCTGCCCGTCTACGAGGCGCTGGCCGCCAAGGTGAACTCCGGGCAGGTCGACGTCTCCCGGACCCGCGTCTGCCAGCTCGACGAGTACGTGGGCCTGCCGGCCGGGCACCCCGAGTCCTACCGCGCCGTGGTGCTCCGCGAGGTCGTCGAGCCCCTCGGCCTGTCGGAGTCCTCCTTCATGGGCCCCGACGGCACCGCCGAGGACCTCCCGGCCGCCTGCGCGGCGTACGACCGCGCCCTCGCCGAGGCCGGCGGGGTCGACCTGCAGCTGCTGGGCATCGGCACCGACGGGCACATCGGCTTCAACGAGCCGTGCTCCTCGCTCGCCTCCCGCACCCGGATCAAGACGCTGACGCAGCAGACCCGGGTCGACAACGCGCGCTTCTTCGACGGCGACCTGGAGCAGGTGCCGCACCACGTCATCACCCAGGGCATCGGCACCATCCTCGACGCCCGCCACCTGGTGCTGCTCGCCACCGGCGAGGGCAAGGCCGAGGCCGTCGCGCAGACCGTCGAGGGGCCGCTCTCCGCGCTGGTCCCGGCCTCCGCGCTGCAGCTGCACCCGCACGCGACCGTGGTCGTGGACGAGGCGGCCGCCTCCAAGCTGAAGCTCGCGGACTACTTCCGCCACACCTACGCCAACAAGCCCGCGTGGCAGGGGCTGTAGGCCGGTAGGCCTAAGAGCCCACGGGAGTTCGGGCCGGGCCGGCGCCGTCAGCGCGTCGGGTCCGGCCCTTCCGCGTTCCCGTCCCCGGCTCCGTCCCGGCCCGCGTCCGCGCGCGCGTCCGTGCCCGCCGCTGCCTCGGGGTCCTCCTCGGCCGGGGGCCGCAGCGGGTGGTCGGCCTGCCAGGTCGTGGCGCTCGCCCGAGTCGGTACGGGGCCCCGCCCGGCCCCCGCACGCCAGGCGTCCGCGAGCTCCGCGGGGAAGCGCCGCCCGCTGCGGGTCAGGACGACCCCGGGCGCCAGCTCCACCTCGTCGCCCGGGCGGAACGGCCGGTCCGCGCCCGGCGGCAGCCGCGCCCAGGGCCCGGGCCCGCCGCCCTTGCCGGCCGTGCGCATCCGCGTCCCGTACCGGCTGACGTCGCGCACCAGCACCGCGCCGCCCTGCGCCGAGACCGTCACGTGGGTCCGGCTGACCTGGGCCGCCACCTCGGGCGAGAGCAGGCTGTGCAGGGCGATGCCCTCCGGGCCGGGGAAGCGCCCCACCTGCGCCCGCGCCCCCTCGTCCAGCGTGTACCGCGCGACGCAGGACCCGTCCACCACCACCTTCAGCTGGGTCGTGCCGCGGCGCGGACCGTCGTCCGCGAGCGGCGCGCCGTGCAGCTCGCAGGTCGGTACGCCCCCGCGCATGCGGGGCAGCAGGACGCGGTCGCCCGTGCGGCTGTCGTACAGCGAGCAACGGGGCTCCGGACAGCGCCAGTTCCGCGTCAGCACCTGGGTCAGGGGCGTGCGGGCCGGCCCGAGCAGGCCCTGCTTCTTCAGCGCGGCGAACTCCATGTGGCGGGAGATGTCCGCCGCCGAGCGGACCCCCATGTCCATCGCGACGAGGGCGACCGAGCCGTCGGGGCGGGGCTCGGGGCGCAGGAACTGCCAGGTGTTGCCCTGGATCCAGGCGTGTTCGGCCCGGTGGTCGACGAAGTGGTCGCCGGTCACCACGCGCAGGCCCGTCATCCGGGCGAGCTCCAGGATCCGCTCGTCCGCGTCGCCGACCTCCTCCACCAGCTCCTCGGCCACCCAGCGGCGCAGCCGGCGGACGTCCTGCGGATCGGTGAACTGCGTGTGCCCGCCCAGCAGGCTCGCGTCGGCGACCGCGTACGCCGAGACGTCCGGGTCCCCGGTGGCCTCCATCAGGGCGCGCACGACGAGCCCGAGCCGGAGCAGGGACCGCGGTCCCCTGGGTCCGATGTCCGTGCGGCGCACGATGTTGGAGAGGTCGATGAGGTAGTCGGCCGTCTCGGCCGAGGCGGCCAGGTGGCGTTCCACAGGTGTGCCTCCTCGGCGCTGCCGCGGATTCCGCGGTTTTCCCGTCGGCGTCGTCGTGGCCAGATATAGCATCACCGGCGTGACGACGGAGGGTGATCGCATCAACACCACAGGTGGAGGACGCCCGTTGGCGGGACTCGGCCCCGACGACCCCCGGGAGGTGGCCGGTTACCGGCTCCTGGCGCGGATCGGCGAGGGCGGAATGGGGGCGGTGTACCTCTCCCGGACCCGCGGCAACCAGCCCGTGGCCCTGAAGGTGATCCGCCGCGAGTACGCGGAGGACCCGGGGTTCCGGCGCCGCTTCGAGCAGGAGGCGCTGGCGGCCCGGCAGGTGCAGGGCTACCACATCGTCCCGGTCGTGGACCACGACACGAGCGGGCCCCGGCCGTGGCTGGCCACCGCGTACGTGCCCGGACTGCCGCTGGACGAGGTGCTGGACCTGCACGGGCCGCTGCCGATGACGACGGCGCTCCAGCTGGTGGGGTGCGCGGCCGAGGCGCTCCAGGCCGTGCACAAGGCCGGGGTGATCCACCGCGACCTCAAACCGGGCAACGTGCTCATCGGATCGGACGGGCCGTGGGTCATCGACTTCGGGATCGCGCGGGCCGCCGACGCCGCCCGACTCACCCGCAGCGGGGGCTTCATCGGCACGCCGCAGTTCATGTCGCCGGAGCATGCGGGCGGCCTGCCGCTGACGCCCGCTACGGACGTCTTCTCGCTCGGCCTGATCGCCGCGGTGTGCGCGACCGGCCGCCATCCGTACGGAGAGGCCGGGGCCATCACCGTGGCGACGCAGATCGCCAACACCGCGACCCGGCCGCCCGATCTGAGCGGGTACCCGGAGCCGCTGCGCGGCATCCTGCGGGACTGCCTGGCCGCGGACCCCGACGCCCGCCCGACCCCGTCCGAACTGGCCGGGCTGTGCCAGGACCTGAGCGGGCGGCCGCTGCGCGACTTCGCCGGCTGGCTGCCCGGGCCGGTGGCGCGGGACATCGCCCTGCGCCGGCGCCAGGCGCTGGCTCGGACGGAGCCGCCGGAGCCGCAGGCTCCCCCGGCCGGGTACGGGGGCGGGACCACGCAGCCGCCGTACGCCCCGGCCGGCACCGGATCGCCGGCCGCGGGCCCCGCGACGGGCGCGCCTCCGGCCGGCGGCCCGGCGGCCGGGGCCACCACGGGCGGCGGGCCGCTGCCGCCGCAGGGCGCGCCGTACGCACCCGGCGCGGGCGGCGCCGCCGCAACCGGCGGGTGGGGTCCGCCCGGCGGCGGCGCGGGGGCGGCACCGCCGGCCCCGCCCTCTGCCCCGCCCTCGGCCCCGGCGGCGGGCGGGCACCGCGGGCCCCGGCCGCTGACCGTGGGCGTGACCGCCCTGGCCCTGCTCGCCCTGACGGCGGGCGGGTACGTGTACCTGCGCGAGGAGGCCCCGGACAAGGGCGCGGACCGAGGCGCCGCCGGGCAGCCCGCCGACCCGGGCGCGGGCGACCGGTCCCCCGCCGCGGGGCCGGCCGCGTCCGCCTCGGGGTCCGCGTCCCCGGGCCCGGCCGCTGCCACGGCGTCCGCCGCCGCCCCGAAGGGCAAGACGTACAAGGTGGTCTTCGAGAACCAGGCCTTCGCCCTGCGCTGGCCGTCCACCGGCTACACGCAGTTCGACCTGGACACGCCCAGCGCCTTCCCGTCGGGCGCGCAGAACGGCCGGATCGAGCTGACGTACGCCACCGTCGGCGGGCCGCCGAACAACCACGAGATCGTCTTCGCCACCCCCACCGGCCTGAGCGACTCCCCCGCCCCCGACGCCTGCCACACGGCGGTGGGCGCCAATGCGCTCTCCGGCCGGCTGGACGCAGCGACCATCGACAAGGAGCTCACCGCGGGCCGGATGCTGTGCACCGTCACCCTCGAGGGCAAGCTCGCGATGATGCGGATCGACCGGGTGGAGCCGAACGACGGCAAGCCCGAGTTCTTCACCCGGCTGACCGTGTGGAGCATGTCCTGACGCCGCCGGCGACACCCGTGCCCCCGGCTGCCATCCGGGGGCACGGGTGCGGACCGGGGGCTGGTCAGACCCCCGCGATGACCTCGGCCGCCGCCCGGCCGCAGACCCGCGCGGCTCCGTGCGTCGCGAGGTACAGCGCGCCGCGCGGCTCCGCCCGCGGCAGGCCCATCTCGACGACGACGGTGTCCGGACGGGCCGCGACCAGCGCGTCGACGGCCTCGGCCATCCACGGGTACCGGTGTGCGTCGCGGACCACCGCGACCACCGTGCGCCCGCCCGCCGCGGCCAGGATCTCCCCGGCCGTGGAGCCATTGCCGTACACGCCCGACGCGGTCCCCGGCAGCAGCGCGGCCAGCTCGGCGGCCACGCCCCACGGGGTCTCACCGCCCACCGCGATGTTCGGGGCGGGCGCGAGCGTGGCGACGTACGGCTCGGTGACCGGCGCCGCGGTGCCGTGGACGGCCAAGGCGCGGCGGGCGGCCTCCAGGCCGATGCCGGGCGCGCTCCCCTCCGGCGCGCCCGGCGCGGCGTGGGCGGCCCGTGCCGCCCGGGTCCACCCGGCCAGCGCGCGGACCCTGGCGGCGGCGTCGGCGAGCCGCTCCTCGGGCAGCGTGCCCTCGCGCACGGCGGCGACCAGGGCGTCGCGCAGCCGCAGGACGGTGGCCTCGTCGGCGAGCCCGCCGCCGACGCAGATCGCGTCGGCGCCGGCGGCGATGGCCAGCACCGAGCCGCGCTCGATGCCGTAGGTCCCGGCGATGGCGTTCATCTCCATGCCGTCGGTGACGATCAGCCCCTCGTAGCCGAGCTCCTTGCGCAGCAGTCCGGTCAGGATCTGCGGGCTGAGGGTGGCCGGCCGGGTGGGGTCGAGGGCCGGCACCAGGATGTGCGCGCTCATCACGGCCCTGGAGCCGGCGGCGATGGCCGCCCGGAACGGGACGAGCTCGCGGGCCGCGAGGGTCTCCAGGTCGGCGTCGATGCGCGGCAGGGCGTGGTGGGAGTCGACGTTGGTGTCGCCGTGGCCGGGGAAGTGCTTGGTGCAGGCTGCGACGCCGGCGGCCTGCAGGCCCTCGACGTACGCGGCGGTGTGCCGGGCGGCGAGGTGGGTGTCGGCGCCGAAGGAGCGGACCCCGATGACCGGGTTGTCGGGGTTGGAGTTGACGTCCGCGGACGGCGCCCAGTTGAGGTCGACCCCGCACGCGGCGAGGCGGCGGCCGAGCTCCCGGGCGACGGCGCGGGTCAGGTCGGTGTCGTCGACGGTGCCGAGGGCCAGGTTGCCGGGGAAGGAGGAGCCGCCGCGGACCTCGAGGCGGGTGACGTCGCCGCCCTCCTCGTCGATGGCGACGAGCAGGTCCTCCCGCTCGGCGCGCAGCCGGGCGGTGAGCGCGGCGAGCTGGCCGGGGCTTTCGATGTTGCGGCCGAAGAGGCCGACGGCGGTGAGGCCTTCGCCGACCCGCCGCAGCAGCCAGGCCGGGGCGGTGGTGCCCTCGAAGCCGGGCTGGAGGACGGCGAGGGCGTCCCGGGTGAGGGTGTCGGCGGAGTGCGCAAGGACGGTCATGTGGCGTTATCCCTTCACCGCGCCGGCGGTCATGCCGCCGACGGCCTTGCGCTGGAGGAAGACGAAGATGACGAGGACGGGCAGCGCGAAGAGCGAGGACGCGGCCATGGTGGCGCCCCAGTCGTTGCCGAAGGCGGTCTGGAACTGGGTCAGCCACAGGGGCAGCGTCTGCGCGGACTTGTCCTTGTTGAGGATCAGGACCATCGCGAACTCGTTCCAGGCGGTGATGAAGCCGAAGAGCGAGGTGGACATCAGGCCGGGCGCGAGCAGCGGGAAGATCACCTTGCGGAAGGCCTGGCCGCGGGTGCAGCCGTCGATCTGGGCGGCCTCCTCCAGGGTCACGGGGACGGCGGCGATGAAGCCGCGCAGGGTCCAGATGGTGAAGGGCAGGACCATCACGAAGTAGATCGCGGTGAGCAGGGCGAGGCTGTTCAGCATTTCCACGTCCCGGGCGATCATGTACATGGCGATGACCATGACCTCCCAGGGGGCCATCTGCGCCATCATCACGCCGAGGACGAGGCCCTTGCGGCCCTTGAACTTCGTCCGGGCGATCGCGAAGCTCGCGGCGAGGGCCACGAGCAGGGCGAGGACGACGGCCCCGACGGTCACCGTCAGGCTGTTGCGCACGTACGTCCAGAACAGCTCGACGCCGGTGGCCTTGGTGAAGTTGTCGAGCGTCGGGGTGAAGACGAAGACCGGGTCCTTGGCGAGGATCTGGCCGGACGGCTTGAACGCCGAGGAGAACATCCAGTAGACGGGGAAGACGAAGACCAGGGCCACGAGCAGGGCGCCGAGGTTCTTCGCGACGGCCGCCGGGCGGACGGGGCGGCGGGTGCGCAGCCTCTGCGCCGGGCGGGCCGGCCCGGCGGGGGAAGAGGCGGCGGCGGGGGCGGGCTTCGGCGCGGTGGTGGTGCTCACTGCTCCTCCTCCTGCTTCAGGATCAGGCGGAAGTAGAAGGACATGACGACCACGAGCATCACGATCGTCAGGACGGAGATCGCCGCCGCGAGGGCGTAGTGCCCCTGGCTCTGGCCCTCCACGAAGGCGAAGACGGGCAGGGTCTCGGAGGCCCGGTCGGGGCCGCCGCGGTTCATCGCGTACACCTGGGTGAAGGCCTTGAAGACCCAGATCACCTCGAGGAAGGTGGTGACGAGGAAGAACGGCTTGAGGTGGGGGAAGACCACCTGCCAGAAGGTCTGCCAGCCGTTCGCGCCGTCCATCCGCGCCGCCTCGTACAGCTCGGCGCCGACGGTGGTCAGGCCCGCGTACATGTTGAGGGCGACGAAGGGGACGGAGCCCCAGACCACCAGGACGGTGACGATCACCAGGGTGGACCAGCCGGTCTCGAACCAGTTGTGCTGCTCGTAGCCGGAGAAGCCGAGCGTGCGCATGACCCAGTTCATGACGCCGAACTGCTCGTCGAAGAGCCACTGGAAGACGGTGACGGACGCCACGATCGGCATCGCCCAGGCCATCACCAGGGCCAGGGACAGCACCAGGCGCATCCACGTGCCGAGGCGGTTCAGCAGGAGGCCGAGCAGGCTGCCGATCACCATGATCAGCGCGACGTTGGCCGCCGTGAAGGCGAAGGTGCGGACGACGACGGTCCAGAAGTGGGAGTCGCCCAGCAGCCGGGTGTAGTTCTCCACCCCGTTGAAGGGCGCCTTGCGCTGGATGAACTCGATCTTGTCGACCTTCTGGAACGACAGGACCACGTTCTTGGCCAGCGGGTACAGCAGCAGTGCGGCCATGCTGAGGACGGCCGGGGCGACCAGCAGGTACGGCAGTCGACCCGAGAGCGACTTTCCGGCCCGGTGCGGTGCGTCCTGTGGAGCGGTCGCCGCCCCCTGGGAGTGCACGGTCATGTCTTGGTTTCCTCGCGGTTGACTGTGGCTCCATGCGCGACCGGGGGCGCGGCGGACGCCGTGGGCGCCTGCCGCACCCCCCGGTGCTTCACTGCCGGTACTGCGGGTGGTGCTCGGGTGGTACTGCGGAGTGCTGCGCTGGGTGCTGCGGGTGCTGAGGGGTGCTGCGCTCGGTGCTGCGCGGGCCCTACTTGTTGATGCGGCTCGCGATCTCCTTGTCCGCCTCCGCGCCCGCCTTGGCGGCGTCCTCACCCTTCAGGACCTTGGTCATGAACTCCTTGATCGGGTTGGGCTCGGTCTCGACGTTCGCCCAGCCCGGGGTGACCGGGGTGATCCGGCCGTTGGCGCCGGCCTTGCCCATCGCCTCGGCGAAGGAGCCCGCGGCCGGGGTGAAGTTGGCGGCGGCCTGGTTCGGCAGCGACGCGCCCTTGCCCTCGGCGGCGAACTTCGTCATCTGGTCCTTGCCGGCGGCCAGGGCCAGCCACTCCTTGGCGAGCTCCTTGTTCTTGGAGCGCTCGGCGATGGCGAGGTTGGAGCCGCCGAGGAAGACGGTGCCGGGCTTGTCGGCGGTCTTGCCGGGGATCGGGAAGTAGCCGAAGTCGGCCTCCTTGCCCGCCTCCTTCAGCGCCTTCTCGGCGCCGCCGGCCTCCCAGCCCAGACCGATCCAGGACGCCACGCCGCCCTTGGGGACCACGTCGGTGGACTGCTGCGGGGTGGCCTCGTCCTTGTCCTTCGGCGCGGTGGAGTAGGACTGCAGCTTCTTGTAGAACTCCATCGCGGAGGCGGCCTGCGGGGTGCCGAGCTGGCCCTTCCACTTGCCGCCGTCCTTGACGGCGAGCTCGCCGCCCTCGTCCCAGATCAGGCCGGCGAGCACGTACCAGCTCTGGCCGGGGAGGTAGATCGGCTGCGCGGAGGGGTCGGAGGCCTTCAGCTTCTCCAGGCCGGCGATCCACTCGTCGCGGGTCTTCGGCGGGGTGACGCCGGCCTTCTCGAAGGCCTTCTTGTCGTAGACGACGACGCGGTTGGCCGCGTACCACGGCGCGGAGTAGAGCTTGCCCTCGTACTCGGCCGACTCGAGCATGCTCTTCTGCCAGGCGTCGGCGCCGAGCTTGCCCTTGTCCTTGGTGAGGTCGGCGAGGCCGCCGGTGACCGCGTAGCCGGCGGTCTGGGTGTTGCCGAGCTCCAGGACGTCCGGCGGGGTGTTCTCGCTGAGGGCGGTGGTGACCTTCTCCTGGATGCCCTTCCAGGCCTGCACCTCGACCTTGACCGTCACACCGGGGTGCTTGGCCGAGAACTCCTTGTTGACCTCGTCGATCCAGGCCTTGGGCGCGGAACCGTCCATCACCCAGACGGTGATCTCCTTGGCGCCGCCCGCGTCGGTCTTGCCCTTGTCGTCGCCCCCGTTGCCACACGCTGCGACACCGGCCATGATGCCCGCGACACTGACCGCCGCGATGAGCTTGCGCTTCACGCCACCCTCCTCAGGGATGCTGCCTGCAACTTCCCTCGCCCGCCGCGGTGACACCTGTACGAAGTACTGCCCGTGGGGCCGGGATCTGATCCATATTGGTGTAGACCAGTAACCGGGAGCTTGGCCTAGACCTTTGGGGGTGTCAAGGGTCTAATGATCGGGTGCCGGGTCCGTTACCGGACCGACACCTGGGGGAGGGCGGAGGGCCGCCCTCCCACCCGTGTCACCATGTGACCGCACATATCGGAGGAGCCGGTGACGGCAGCGAAACTGGAGTCGGGAAGGCGGGCGGCGATGGCCACCGAAGGGGCGACCACCGAGCCGGAGGGCGGGGCGGCCACTCGCACCGCGCGCGTACCCAAGTACTACCGACTCAAGCGGCACTTGCTCGACATGACGGAAACGCTGCCCCCCGGCACCCCCGTACCGCCCGAGCGCACCCTCGCCGCCGAGTTCGACACCTCCCGCACCACCGTGCGCCAGGCCCTGCAGGAGCTCGTCGTCGAGGGCCGGCTGGAGCGCATCCAGGGCAAGGGCACCTTCGTGGCCAAGCCGAAGGTCTCCCAGCCCCTGCAACTGTCCTCCTACACGGAGGACATGCGGGCCCAGGGACTGGAGCCCACCTCCCAGCTCCTGGACATCGGCTACGTCACCGCCGACGACACCCTGGCCGGGCTGCTCAAGATCGCCACCGGCGGGCGGGTGCTGCGCATCGAGCGGCTGCGCCTGGCCAGCGGCGAGCCGATGGCCATCGAGACCACCCACCTGTCCGCCAAGCGCTTCCCGGCCCTGCGCCGGTCGCTGGCCAAGTACACGTCCCTCTACACCGCCCTCGCCGAGGTGTACGGGGTCCGCCTCGCCGAGGCGGAGGAGACCATCGAGACCTCCCTGGCCACCCCGCGGGAGGCGGGCCTGCTCGGCACCGACGTCGGCCTGCCCATGCTGATGCTCTCGCGCCACTCCCTGGACGCCGACGGCGAGCCGGTGGAATGGGTCCGCTCGGTCTACCGCGGCGATCGATACAAGTTCGTTGCCCGACTGCAGCGCCCCGCCGTCTGATCCGTAGTTGACTCTCGTTCCGCTATACGGACGGGGGCTTACGTTCATCGGGCGCGCCCCCGTAGATTCCCTGCACTTTCGCAGATGATCAACGAGGGGACGAGGATCATGCCGGAACCGGAAGCAACAGGTACAGAGCGGAACGCGGCGAGTTCGGGCACGGGCCCGGACTCGTTTTCCGCATCGGGCCGCATGTCGCCGAAGTCGGTCGCCGTGTGGGTGCTCGTCGCCCTCGTCGGGGCCATCGGCTGGGGCATGCTGGCGCTCTCGCGCGGTGAGGAGATCTCCGCCGCCTGGCTGCTCGCCGCGGCGCTGGGCTCGTACGCCATCGGCTACCGCTTCTACGCGCGCTTCATCGCCCAGCGGGTCCTGAAGGTGGACAAGACCCGGGCCACCCCGGCCGAACGCCTTGACAACGGTGTCGACTTCCACCCCACCGACCGGCGCGTGCTGTTCGGCCACCACTTCGCCGCGGTCGCCGGTGCGGGCCCGCTGGTCGGTCCCGTGCTCGCCGCGCAGATGGGCTATCTGCCGGGCACCATCTGGATCGTCGCCGGCGTCATCTTCGCCGGTGCCGTCCAGGACATGGTGACCCTGTTCTTCTCCACCCGGCGCGACGGGCGCTCGCTCGGCCAGATGGCCCGGGACGAGATCGGTCCGGTGGGCGGAGCCGCCGCCCTGGTCGCCGTGTTCGCCATCATGATCATCCTGCTGGCGGTGCTGGCCCTGGTCATCGTCAATGCGCTGGCCCACTCCCCCTGGGGCGTGTTCTCCATCGGCATGACCATCCCGATCGCCCTGTTCATGGGCTTCTACCTGCGCGTGCTGCGCCCGGGCCGGGTCACCGAGGTCTCGGTCGTCGGCGTCGCCCTGCTGCTGCTCGCCATCGTCGCCGGCGGCTGGGTGGCGGAGTCCTCCCTCGCGTCCACCTTCACCCTGGAGAAGGAGACGCTGATCATCTGGATGGTCGCGTACGGCTTCGTCGCCTCGGTGCTGCCGGTGTGGATGCTGCTCGCCCCGCGCGACTACCTCTCCACCTTCATGAAGATCGGCACCATCGCGCTGCTCGCCCTCGGCGTGGTCATCGCCATGCCGACGCTGAAGATGCCCTCGATCACCGACTTCGCCGCCCGCGGCGACGGCCCGGTCTTCGCCGGGTCCATGTTCCCCTTCGTCTTCATCACCATCGCCTGCGGCGCCCTCTCGGGCTTCCACTCCCTGGTCTCCTCGGGCACCACCCCGAAGATGATCCAGAAGGAGACCCAGGTCCGGGTCATCGGCTACGGGGCCATGCTGACCGAGTCCTTCGTCGCCGTCATGGCGATGATCGCGGCCACGATCATCGAGCCCGGCCTGTTCTTCGCGGTGAACTCCCCCGCCGGCGTCGTCGGCGCGACCGTCCAGACCGCCTCGCAGGCGGTCGGCAACTTCGGCTTCGCCATCTCGCCGGAGTTCCTCGCCCAGGCCGCGAAGGACGTGGAGGAGGCCAGCCTGCTCTCCCGTACGGGCGGTGCGCCGACGTTCGCACTCGGAATGTCGGAGATCTTCTCCTCCGTGCTCGGCGGTTCCGGGATGAAGGCGTTCTGGTACCACTTCGCCATCATGTTCGAGGCCTTGTTCATCCTCACCACGCTCGACGCGGGCACCCGCGTGGGCCGGTTCATGCTCCAGGACACCCTCGGCAACGTGCACAAGTCCTTCAAGGACGTCAGCTGGAAGCCCGGCGTGTGGGTGACGAGCGCGCTCGTCGTGGGCGCCTGGGGCTACTTCCTGTGGGTCGGCGTGAAGGACCCGCTGGGCGGCATCAACCAGCTCTTCCCGCTGTTCGGCATCGCGAACCAGCTGCTCGCGGCCGTGGCCCTGGCCGTCTGCACGACCCTGCTGGTGAAGTCCGGGCGACTGAAGTGGGCCTGGGTGACGGGGGTTCCGCTCGCGTGGGACGTGGCCGTCACCCTCACCGCGAGCTACCAGAAGATCTTCTCGGACGACGTGAAGGTCGGGTTCTTCGCCCAGCGCGACAAGTACCAGGCCGGCATCGACGCCGGGCAGGTGCTCAAGCCCGCGAAGAACACGGGCGAGATGCACACCATCGTCACCAACGCCACCGTCGACGGGGTGCTGTCGGCGCTGTTCGCCGCCCTGATCGTCGTCGTGCTGCTGGACGCGGCCCGTACCTGCCTGAAGGCCGTCCGCAACCCGGGGGCGGTCAGCCTGTCCGAGGTCCCGTGGACCGAGTCGAAGATCATCGCCCCGGCCGGCCTCATCGCGACGCCCGAGGAGCGGGCCGAGCTCGCCGCCGCGGGGCTGGACTCGGGCGGCGGCCGCGCGAAGGAGCCGGTGGCGTGAGCCGGGTCCGCGGCGTCCGCGGGGCGCTGGCGAAGGCCCGGCACTACGTACGGGAGTTCTCGGGCGAGGCGGCGTACGACCGGTACGTCGCGCACGCCCGCTCCCACGACCCGGCCGCCGAGGTCATGACCCGCCGCGCCTTCGAACGCGCCCGCACGGACGCCCGGGAGGCGGACCCCCGCACGGGCTTCCGCTGCTGCTGAGCCGTCCCGCGTACGACGAAGGGCCCCGCCGCATCGGCGGGGCCCTTCTCGCGCACCGGCTCAGCGCACCCAGTCCTTGAGGGGCTCGGTCGGGAAGGTGAAGCCGACAGGGTCGGGCAGTTCGACGTCCTTGCCGAAGGGGACAGTGCGGACCGTCTCATACAGCTGCCCGTCGGGCTCGCTGTGGACGTGCACCAGGCAGTTGTCCCGGTCGATGAGGAGATACACGGGGATCCCTGTCGCCGCGTAGGCGCGGGGCTTCTCCTTGCGATCGCGTTCGTCGGTGTCGGAGTCGTACGAGGTGACCTCGACAACCATCAGGACGGGAGCGGGGTCAGCCCACTCCCCCTGCCCTTCGAATGCCCCGTCCGGGGCAAGAGACGCATCCGGGCGTGCCCGACCGGAGCGGTACTGCTCGACCTTCAGGCCACGTTCCACATGAAGCCACACCTCGGGCCGGTGCTGCATGCACATGCGCGAGAGCCACACAACGATGCGGTCGTGATCTCCGTCAGGCACCGCTTTGACCCCCAGCTTTCCGTCGATGAACTCCAGCCGCAGCCCCTCCACCTCTCTGGCGGCTATACGCGCGAGGGTCTCGAACTCCTCAGTCAACATGTGGGGACGTCGGTCGGTCATGATGCTCATGCCTCGCTCGCCTTCCTCGACGGTGCTGCTTCCGACGATAGCGCCGGGCGCCGGCACCCGTCCGGCAGACTCGGTGGCATGGACATCGACATCCGGGCCGCCGAGCCCGCGGAATACGGGCGGTTGGGCGAGATCACCGGGCAGGCCTACACCGGGGACGGGCTGCTCGACCAGAACGAGGACGACACCTACCTGAACGTGCTGCGCGACGTCGCGGGGCGGGCCGGCGCCGGGGAGGTGCTCGTCGCCGTGCAGGACGGGCAGGTGCTCGGCGGGGTGACCTTCGCCGCGCCCGGCAGCCCGCTCGCCGACGTCGCCGGGCCGCACGAGGCCGAGTTCCGGATGCTCGCCGTGGCCCGCGAGGCCCGCGGGAAGGGCGTCGGCGAGGCCCTGGTCCGGGCGTGCATCGAGCGGGCCCGCGCCCTCGAAGGGGTCACCGCCATCGTCCTGTCGACCCAGCCGGCGATGCGCGGCGCCCAGCGGATCTACGCCCGCCTGGGCTTCGTCCGCACCCCGGAACTGGACTGGTCGCCGATCCCCGCGCTCACGCTGCTCACCTACCGGCTGGAGCTGTGACACCACGCTCAGCAAGGGCCCGACACAACATCTAGGGGGTCGCACAGACAGGCCCCCCCACATGTATGCTCATCCTCGCTGTCGACGCAGGGGAATCCGGTGCGAATCCGGAACTGTCCCGCAACGGTATGACGTACGCCTCCATCGGTGTCACCGAAGTCCGAGGACCTGCCGACGGTGCGCCCGGATCGACCGACCCGGGTGCCGACCACGTCCGGGCCCCGCGGTTGGGCCGGTGGACGCCGCGCGGTGCTGCCCTGGCGGGCCCCTGCCCGCGTGCGCCCGCTCGCTCCCCCGCCGCCGGTCTCCCGGAGCCGAGCGAGGGAGAGCTCCCCCCGTGACCATCGCGCCTTCCGCACCGCGCGCCGAGTCCGACCCGTCCGACAACGGAACCGAGGGCGGGGGCCCTGGGGCCGCGCTGCTGCGGACCCTCACCGAGCTGACCGCCGACCTCCCCGACACCGACCCCGGCCGGGTCGCCGCCGCCGCGCTGCGCGGCCGCAGCGCCGGCGCCGACGAGGCCGAGCTGCGCGGGCTGGCCACGGAGGCGGCCGCGGGCCTGATCTCCGAGGACCCGGCGTACTCCCGCCTGGCCGCCCGGCTGCTGACGCTCGCCGTCGCCGAGGAGGCCGCGGGCCAGGGGGCCACCTCCTTCTCCGCGTCCGTCGCGGTCGGCCACCGCGAGGGCCTGATTGCCGACCGCACCGCCGAGTTCGTGGCGCAGCACGCGGCCCGTCTCGACGCGCTGGTCGAGCACACCCTCGCCGAGGGCGCCGACGACCGCTTCGGCTTCTTCGGCCTGCGCACCCTGCACAGCCGCTACCTGCTGCGCCACCCGATCACCCGCCAGGTCATCGAGACCCCGCAGCACTTCATGCTGCGCGTGGCCTGCGGCCTGGCCGAGAACGACAGCGTCCAGGCCGTCGAGGAAGTCGCCTCGCTGTACCGGCTGATGAGCCGGCTGGACTACCTGCCGTCCTCGCCCACGCTGTTCAACTCCGGCACCCGGCACCCGCAGATGTCCTCCTGCTACCTGCTGGACTCCCCGCTGGACGAGCTCGACTCCATCTACGACCGCTACCACCAGGTGGCCCGGCTGTCGAAGCACGCCGGCGGCATCGGCCTGTCGTACTCGCGCATCCGCGCCCGCGGTTCGCTGATCCGGGGCACCAACGGCCACTCCAACGGCATCGTCCCGTTCCTGAAGACCCTCGACGCCTCCGTCGCCGCCGTGAACCAGGGCGGCCGCCGCAAGGGCGCCGCCGCCGTCTACCTGGAGACCTGGCACGCGGACATCGAGGAGTTCCTCGAGCTGCGCGACAACACCGGTGAGGACGCCCGGCGCACGCACAACCTGAACCTGGCGCACTGGATCCCGGACGAGTTCATGCGCCGCGTGAACGCCGACGGCCAGTGGTCGCTGTTCTCCCCGGCCGACGTGCCCGAGCTGGTCGACCTGTACGGCGAGGAGTTCGACGCCGCGTACGTCAAGGCCGAGGCGGCGGGCCTGGCGAAGAAGACCATGCCGGCCCGCGACCTGTACGGCCGCATGATGCGCACCCTCGCGCAGACCGGCCAGGGGTGGATGACGTTCAAGGACGCCTCCAACCGGACCGCCAACCAGACCGCGCTGCCCGGCACGGTGGTCCACTCCTCGAACCTGTGCACCGAGATCATCGAGGTCACCAACGACGGCGAGACGGCCGTCTGCAACCTCGGCTCGGTCAACCTCGGCGCCTTCGTGCTCTCCGACACGGGCGAGATGGACTGGGAGCGCCTGGACGAGACGGTCCGCACCGCCGTGACCTTCCTCGACCGGGTCGTGGACATCAACTTCTACCCGACCGAGCAGGCCGGCCGCTCCAACGCCAAGTGGCGTCCGGTGGGCCTGGGCGCGATGGGTCTGCAGGACGTGTTCTTCAAGCTGCGCCTGCCCTTCGACTCCGCCGAGGCGAAGGCCCTCTCCACGCGGATCGCCGAGCGGATCATGCTGGCGGCCTACGAGGCCTCCGCGGACCTGGCCGAGAAGCACGGCACCCTCCCGGCCTGGGATCAGACCCGTACCGCGCAGGGCGTGCTGCACCCCGACCACTACGACGTCGAGCTCACCTGGCCGGAGCGCTGGGAGGCGCTGCGCGCCCGGATCGCGACCACCGGCATGCGCAACTCGCTGCTGCTGGCCATCGCGCCGACCGCGACGATCGCCTCGATCGCCGGCGTGTACGAGTGCATCGAGCCGCAGGTGTCCAACCTGTTCAAGCGAGAGACGCTGTCGGGCGAGTTCCTCCAGGTCAACGCCTACCTGGTGGAGGACCTGAAGAAGCTCGGCGTGTGGGACGCGCAGACCCGCGAGGCGCTGCGCGACTCCTCCGGCTCGGTGCAGGGTTTCGGCTGGATCCCGGCCGAGATCCGGGAGCTGTACCGCACCGCGTGGGAGATCCCGCAGCGCGGTCTGATCGACATGGCCGCCGCGCGCACCCCGTACCTGGACCAGTCGCAGTCGCTGAACCTGTTCATGGAGACGCCGACGATCGGCAAGCTGTCGTCGATGTACGCGTACGCCTGGAAGCAGGGGCTGAAGACCACGTACTACCTGCGCTCGCGCCCGGCGACGAAGATCGCCCGCGCGGCGTCCGGCGGGGCCGCCGTCCCGGCCGCCGCCACCCCCTCCTCCCCGCTCCCGCAGGCCCTCGACGCCGAAGCGCTGGCCTGCTCCCTTGAGAACCCCGAGTCCTGCGAGGCCTGCCAGTGACGTCCACGCCCGACAAGAACCTGCTCGACCCCGGTTTCGAGCTGACGCTGCGCCCCATGCGCTACCCGGACTTCTACGAGCGCTACCGGGACGCGATCAAGAACACGTGGACGGTGGAGGAGGTCGACCTCCACTCGGACGTGGCCGACCTGGCGAAGCTGACGCCGGCCGAGCAGCACATGATCGGCCGCCTGGTCGCGTTCTTCGCCACGGGCGACTCGATCGTGGCGAACAACCTGGTCCTGACGCTGTACAAGCACATCAACTCCCCGGAGGCGCGCCTGTACCTGTCGCGCCAGCTGTTCGAGGAGGCCGTGCACGTCCAGTTCTACCTGACGCTGCTGGACACCTACCTGCCCGACCCGGACGACCGCGCCGCCGCGTTCGCCGCGGTCGAGAACATCCCGTCCATCCGGGAGAAGGCCCAGTTCTGCTTCACGTGGATGGACTCGGTCGAGAAGATCGAGCGCCTGGAGACGAAGGCCGACCGCCGCCGCTTCCTGCTGAACCTGATCTGCTTCGCCGCGTGCATCGAGGGCCTGTTCTTCTACGGCGCCTTCGCGTACGTGTACTGGTTCCGCAGCCGCGGTCTGCTGCACGGCCTGGCGACGGGCACCAACTGGGTGTTCCGCGACGAGACCATGCACATGAACTTCGCGTTCGAGGTCGTGGACACGGTCCGCAAGGAGGAGCCGGACCTCTTCGACGACGAACTGCAGCAGCAGGTGACGGACATGCTGAAGGAGGCCGTCGAGGCGGAGCTCCAGTTCGGCCGCGACCTGTGCGGTGACGGCCTGCCGGGCATGAACACCGAGTCCATGCGCGAGTACCTGGAGTGCGTCGCCGACCAGCGCCTGGTCCGCCTCGGCTTCGCGCCGGTGTACGGCTCGCAGAACCCGTTCTCCTTCATGGAGCTGCAGGGTGTCCAGGAGCTGACGAACTTCTTCGAGCGCCGCCCGTCGGCATACCAGGTCGCCGTCGAGGGCACGGTCGACCTGGACGAGGACTTCTAGGACGCGGACTGCGGGACCCGGCGGTCCTTCCCACGGACCGCCGGCGCACCACCGGACCGGCCGGGGGCCCTGTTGGGCTCCCGGCCGGTCCGCTGTTGCCTCGGGGACTTCCCTGCTACTCGTTCGGGACGGTCTCGTAGCGCGGCGTGCCCTCGGCCATCTGGCGCAGGGCGTCCTTGCGGTCCCGCTTGGAGAGCCGGTCGATGTACAGGTAGCCGTACAGGTGGTCGGTCTCGTGCTGGAGGCAGCGCGCGAAGTAGCCGGTGCCGCGGACCTTGATCGGGTTGCCCTGCGCGTCCTGGCCGGTCACCTCGGCGTAGTCCGGGCGGGCCAGGGAGGCGTAGGCGGTCGGGACCGACAGGCAGCCCTCGTTGGAGTCGTCGAGCACGCGGGAGGCGGCCGGCAGCTCCACGAGCTTGGGGTTGACCACGACACCGGTGTGGCGCACGCCCTCGTCGTCCGGGCAGTCGTAGACGAAGACCTTGGCGTCCACGCCGATCTGGTTCGCGGCCAGGCCCACGCCCTCGGCGGCCTTCTGGCTGGCGAACATGTCGTCGATCAGCTGCGCCAGTTCGTCGCCGAACTCGGTGACGTCCTTGCACTCGCGGTGCAGGACCGGGTTGCCGACGACCGTGATCGGGCGGGCCGTGCCGCGCTCCCGGTAGGCGAGTTCACGCGCCTCACAGTCCTCGGTGTCCACGACGTAACCGTCGTCATCGACCTTGAGGACCTCGTTCTCCTGCTGCGCCATGTCCCGCGTACGCCTTCCCTGAAGTCACTGGTGTGCCCGTACAGCCTACGTGCAGCAATCAGCAGACCTCTTCGAGATCCCGCCACTCGCGGGTGTCCGGGCTGTCGGCGACCCAGCCGTCGAGCAGGCCGCGCACCAGTCCGGCGGGCGCGGCGATGCCGCATTCGCGTTCGGGGACCCACAGCGAGCCGGAGCCCGCCGTCCGGTGCCCGAGCGGGCCGGGGTGGCCGGGTTCGCTGTGGTCGTGGGGGTCCAGGTGCTCGCCGTCGCCCTCGCCGCTCGGCATGACGCTCTCCGAGCAGGTCCGGCACAGCAGCCGCACCGAGGAGGACCAGTCCTCGGCGGCGAAGCCCGCGTCGGAGGCCAGCTGCTCCAGGGCGTCGCGGTCCGCCTCCGAGGCCGCCTCCAGCAGCACGACCCAGGTCGGTACCGGGGACGGGGCCCACAGCTCGATCTCGTCGAAGACCGGGTACGAGGGGCCGGCCGCGGTGACCCGCTCGCCGTGCGGGACGCCGTCGTGCAGGACGACCTCGCCCCAGCGACGCCCCGAGGACGGCAGCGGGATCGACAGCACCTCGATGCGGGCCGGATCCAGCCGGCGGCCCCAGACCACCTCGGCCTCGCCCTCGGGCGACAGCCGGACGGCGGCGCTGCCGAGCTCCATGCCCACCGGTTCGCCGCCCTTGCCGTGCGGGTCGCCGGGCACCTTCAGGCCGTACGCCTGCCAGGCGCGCCGGGCCAGCGGCCAGTCCTGCAGCGCGGTCGCGGCGATGCCCACGTTCCACCAGTCCGGTGCGCCGGCCTCGCGGTCCAGCAGGGCCACGGCCCGCAGTCCGGCGGCCCGCGCCTGTTCCCAGTCGTGGCGGAACTTGTGCAGCAGGGCCAGGTTGAACCAGGACTCCGAGAGCCAGGGCTCCAGGTCGGCGGCTCTGGTCAGCAGGGCGCCCGCGTCCTCGTACCGACCGTCGCCGATCAGCGTGAACGCGCGGTCGGTGGCCTGCCGCCACGAGGCGGAGGGCCGATGCCGTACCTTCCCGAAGATCCTCACGATTCCCGCCTGCTTGGGGACAACGGTGCAGCCTTGCGGACACCCACGGACGCTCCTACTGGCATCCAACCATGCCCACTCGGACGGCCGCTCATTACCCATGGGTTACCCAGGTCGAACGGGAACAACTCTGTCACGTCCACCCCTGGCCAGAACCCTTGCGAGGCATTCCACGACCTCCGGTTGGTAGTCGCGCCCGGTACCCAGCCGCAGCTGCTCCAGGGCGGCCAGTGAGCCACCCGGGTGACGGGCCCCGCCGGCCAGGTCGTCGTACGCGTTGACCGCGCGCACGATGCGCGCCGCGACGGGCTGCTCCCGGTACGGGTCCGCCTGCCGCTCCACGACGACGGCGACCTCGGCGGGCACCCCGGTCTGGCGGACCACCTCCCCGCCGAGCCCGGCGATCCGGCGGGCCTCGGCGGCGGGCAGGAGGGCGGTGGCGCCGCCCGGGACCGGGTCGACGAGGGACAGCTGGCCGATGTCGTGCATGAGCGCGGCGTACTCCAGCACCGTGAGCTCCCGCTCCGACAGCCCCAGCTCCCGGCCGACGGCGCAGCTCAGCGCGGCGACCCGGCGGGCGTGGCCGGGCCGGGTGCAGCCGGCGACCTCGGTGGCGCGGGCCAGGGAGGTGATGGTCTGGCGGTAGGCGGTGCGGACCTCGCCGATCCGGTGGAAGGACAGCTGGGTCAGCAGCAGCGGCACGCAGAAGACGGGCAGCGCCCACAGCCCCGCCGCGGCCGTGCCGAGGGCCGTCACGGCCCCGGTGGCGCCGACGGCCGCGCCGATGCCCGGCCGGGCCCGCAGCTCGTCGCGCAGCAGCGGCCCGTACGGCCGACCGGTGCGGGACCGGGCCGGGGCGGCGGCGAGCACGGCGTCGCACAGGGCGGTCAGGGCGAGGACGAGGAGGAGGTGGAGGACCGGCCCGGAGCCCTGGCCGAGCCACTGCTCCAGGCGCCCGGCGTTGTACAGCGGCCGGCAGCAGGCCGCGGCGAAGGCGGTCGTGAGGACGCGGCGGGCCAGGTGGTCGGCGGCGGGCCCGCGGCCGCGGGCGATGTGCGGGACGATCCCGACCAGCGTGGCGGCCACGACGACCGCGACGGTCTGGAGCACGCCGTGGTGGGCGGGCTGCGCCGCGACCCGGCCGAGCAGGGCGTACGCGAGGGCCCCGGCGGCGCCGAGCGGCGCAGGCCGGCGGTCCGCGGCCGGCGGCTGCCCGGAGGCGCGGCCGCGGGCGGGCGCGGTGTCGCGGCAGGCGAGCTCGCCGAGGGCGATCAGGGCGCCGAAGGCCAGGGCGGTGCCGGGCTCGACCAGACCGTGCCACAGGGTGTGCCCGAGGCCCGCCGCGGCCAGGACGGCGGCGGCCGCGCGCACGGCCCACGTGGTGGCGCCCGCGCCCCTCATGCCCCTCATGCTCCCCATGCCCTCCTGCCCCTCACGGGCCGTCGCCGCCCTCGGCCGCGGCCGTCCGGCCGGCCTCCCGGCCCTGGGCGGGCATCCCGGGCAGCCCGGACAGCGGGGCCGGCCCGGCAGCAGTGGCCGGGGCGGCGCCGGCCCCGCCGGAAGCGGTGACCGGGGCCGGCCGGGGCCCGGGCCCGGCAGCAGGGCCGGCTCCGGGGCCGCCCGCGCCGGGCGCGCCCGGCGGGAGGTCGGCCTCGGCGGCGGCCCCCACCGCGACGGGGTGCCAGCCGTGCCGGCCGACGGCGTCGACCAGGGCCCGCACCATGGCCGGGTCGAACTGGGTCCCCGCACACCGCTCCAGCTCGGCCAGCGCGGCCGGCACCGGCCGGGCACGGCTGTAGGAGCGGGTCGAGGTCATCGCGTCGAAGGCGTCGGCGACCGCCACCACCCGCGCCAGCACAGGGATCTGGTCGCCGGTCAGCCCGTACGGATACCCGGAGCCGTCGACCCGCTCGTGGTGGTGGAGGATCGCCGACCGGGCCTCGCCGAGGAAGCCGATGCCGCGGACCATCTCGTGCCCGTACTCGGGGTGCAGCTCGATGACGCGGCGCTCCTGCGGCGTCAGCGGTCCGGCCTTGCGCAGCAGCCGGGTGGGGACGCCGAGCTTGCCGATGTCGTGGAGGATCCCGGCGATGCGGACGGTCTCCAGCCTGTCCCCGGCCATGCCCAGTTCGCGGGCGATCATCACGGAGGCCTGTCCGACGCGCTCGCCGTGGCCGCGCGTGTAGCGGTCCTTGAGGTCGACGGCCCGGACCAGCGCCCGGATCGTGGCCTGGTGGGCGGCCCGCTCGTGGTGGTAGCGGCCGAAGACCCAGGCGGAGACGTACATCGGCAGCAGGACGAGCAGGGCCGCGGGCAGCCCGTACGGGCTGCGCCACAGGACGGCCGTCATCAGCCCGGCGAGGCCGTGCACGCAGTGCGGTGCCAGGGACCGGCCCAGCAGGCCGCGCCAGGCGGTCCGGGCGGGCCGGCGCTCGGCGGCGGCGAGGACCGCCCCGTCGAGGGCGGTCAGGACCAGGCTGAAGACGGTGGCCGCGGCCGCTGCGGGGAGCAGGGCGTACGGGAAGTCGGCGACGCCGGGGGCGGCCTGCCCCGGCCCGCCGGGCAGTGCGGCCGGCCCGCCGAGCAGGGCGAACGTCCACCCCGCGGCCCACGCGGCCACGGCCTGCTGGGCGGCGTGCCAGGCGCGGCGCACCGCGGCGGGCGGCCGGCCCGCCGGCCCCGCGAGAGCGCCGGGCACCGCGACGAGCGCGGCGGCGGCCGGCGGCAGCAGGAAGGCGGCGGCGAGCAGCACGGGGAAGAAGGGGCCGGTGCCCTCGGGGGCGCGGCGGCCGCCCGGCAGCGGGCAGACCCGGGCGAGCTCGCAGCCGAGGAAGAGCAGCGCGAGGAGCACGGCGGACGGCCGGGCGGAGGCGGTGCCGCCGGTCGCGGCGGCGGCCGCGGCGGGTTCGAGGAAGACGGGGGCGGTGCAGGCGCAGGCCGCGAGGACGGTGCACAGCACGAGGCCGCGCGCCGCAGGGTGCAGTTCCCGCATGGCGCTCTCCTCCCCTGGGCGGTGAAAGCCGCTACCGGAATCGCACCGGTACCGAAGGGGGAGAATAGGTGGGCCCCTCCCGCGAAGTGGGGCACATTTTCGTACGAGGCCATACGGGCGCCCCCGGATTAGCACCTTCGGGTGAACGAAGGGCCCTTCCGGGGGCTGTGTTCGATCGGCCGGGATCAGCCCGCTGCGGGGTCCGCGGTGACGTCGTGGTCGGGCACGGCCTGCCCGGAGCGGATCAGCTCGATCCGCCCCATCACCTTGGAGCGGAGGTCGCTCGGCACGTCGTCCGAGCCGCAGCAGCGCTTCACCAGCTTCTTCACGGCCTGCTCCAGGCCGTACTTCTCCAGACAGGGGTTGCACTCGCCGAAGTGCGTCTCGAACTTCGTGCAGTCGCTGTCCGGCATCTCGTGGTCCAGGAACTCGTAGAGGTGGTCAAGTACCTCCGAGCACTCCGTCTCGTGCGGCTCTCCGCAGCTCATGAGCCCGAGCCTTTCAGGTCGTTCGACTCTCCCGCGCCGGCCGGGACCAGCCCGCGCTCGCGGGCGTAGTCCTCCAGCATTCCGCGGAGTTGACGGCGGCCACGGTGCAGTCGCGACATGACCGTACCGATGGGTGTACCCATGATGTCCGCGATCTCCTTGTACGCAAACCCCTCCACGTCGGCAAGATAGACCGCGATGCGGAACTCCTCCGGAATGGCCTGGAGCGCTTCCTTCACATCGGAATCGGGCAGGTGGTCGAGCGCCTGCGACTCGGCGGAGCGCAGCCCCGTCGACATGTGGGACTCGGCGCGCGCCAGCTGCCAGTCCTCGATCTCCTCCGCGGCGCTGCGCTGCGGCTCGCGCTGCTTCTTGCGGTAGGAGTTGATGAACGTGTTGGTCAGAATGCGGTAGAGCCACGCCTTGAGGTTGGTGCCCTCGCGGAACTGGTGGAAGGACGCGTACGCCTTGGCGTACGTCTCCTGGACCAGGTCCTCGGCGTCGGCCGGATTGCGCGTCATGCGCAGCGCGGCCGAGTACATCTGGTCGAGGTAGCCGAGGGCGTCCCGCTCGAAGCGCGCGTTGCGCTCGGCGGACGTCTCCTCCGCGTGGCCTTCGTCGGTCCCAGCGACAGGACCCACCTCCTCCGACTGCGTGACGGCTCCGAAAGCGGACCCGCTCGAATCGGAGAATAGTCGACCTTCCCGGCCCTCCGCCGCCCGGAGCGTGCTGCGCCGCGGCCCGGGCAGGACCGTCCACTCCAGCCCCTCGGCCTGCGGACGGTTCTGGCTGATGACCTGGGTCATGCGCTCCCACTCCTCCGACGAGATTCCGTGCATTCCGACATCGGGCACAACGCCCGGGGTCGGGCCCGGCATTCCCGGGCGGGGCCGTTCCGGTGCAGGGTCTGTCACATCGGGCGTCACGCCGTGCGGGAGCGCCGGGCCGGGGTCACGGGGCGAGCCGGTCCAGCCAGCCGGCGACCGCGTCCGTGATCACGGCGAGGGCCTCCTCCTGGGTCGTCCCGGCCTTCTTCGGGACGGCGAAGCCGTGGTCGGCCTCCGGCACCTCGACGAGCTCGTACGGGGCCTGCCCGGTCGGCGGCGGGAACTCGTCCGGGCGCCCGAAGGGGTCGCGGCCGCCCTGGACGACGAGGGCGGGCCGTCCCGCTCCGGTGAGCTCCGCGGCCCGGGACTTCTCGGGCTTGCCGGGCGGGTGCAGCGGGAAGGAGAGCGCGAGCACGGCGGCCGCGTCGAGCTCGGCGGCGGTCCGGCAGGCCACCCGGGCACCGGCACTGCGCCCGCCCGCCACGACCGGCAGGCCGGGCGCGGCCAGCGCGGGCCACAGCTCCCGCCAGCCCTGGTCCAGCACCTTGGGCGCGGCGGCCACCTTCTTGCCGGCGACCCGCCACGGCTGCTCGACCAGGGCCACGGTGATGCCGCGGGGCGGCAGGGCGGCGGCCAGCGCCTGCAGGTCGCGGGCCTCGATCCCGCCGCCCGCGCCGTGGCCGAGGGCCAGGACGAGCCGGGCGTCGCCGGGGGCGGTGTGCCAGGTGATGCGGGCGGGGCCGGCGGAGGTGTCGAGGCTCTGGGTACGCGTGGTCATGGTCCCCATCCTGCCGGGGCTAGAAGAGGGTGCCCTCCTCCGGCGCGGCCAGCTCCTGGAGGAGCTCGGGGCCGTTGTTGCGTACGTTGCTCACGGCGGTGGAGACCGGGAAGGCGCGCATCAGCCCCCCGGGCGGCGGCGCCAGCAGCTGCTGCAGGGAGCCCTCGGTGTCCGTGTTCCCCGGGTCCAGCCAGGCGTCCCAGCGGTCCGGGGTGAGCATGAGCGGCATCCGCGGGTGGATCTCGGACAGGGAGCGCGGCCCGTCGGCGGGGGCGACGGCGAGCGGTCCGGTCTCGGCCTCGGTGGTGATCACCGAGCAGGTCGCCCACCAGGCCTGCGGGTGGCCGTCGGGCAGGGTCCGGTCGCGCCAGAACTCGTATATGCCGGCCATGGCGAAGACGGAGCCGTCGGCGGGCAGGACGAAGTAGGGCTGCTTGCGCGCCCTCTTCTTCCTGCCCTCGACCTCCAGGCGGCGCTCGTCGTGGGCGGTGACCCACTCGTAGTAGCCGTCGGCGGGGATGATGCAGCGGCGCTGCGCGAAGGGTCGGCGGAAGGAGGGCTTCTCGGCCAGGGTCTCGGACCGGGCGTTGATCATCCGGGCGGCGCCGTCGGGGTTCTGGGCCCAGGAGGGCACCAGTCCCCACCTCAGGACGCGCAGCTGGCGAACCGGGCGGCGGCTGGGGGCGTCTTTGAGGGGGCGGTCCAGGACGACGTGGACCTGCTTGGTCGGCGCCACGTTGAAATCGGGGGCCAGGGACTCCTCGGGCTCCCACCGCTCGACGCCGAAGGCCTCGGCCAGCTCCTCGGGCCCCCGGCTGACTGCATACCGTCCGCACATGGCTGCCACACTGCCATGTCCCCAGACCTCCACCGCAAGGAGTCCGCCACCTCATGGACAGCACCACCCCGGCCGGCCTGTGGGACCGGCTCACCGGCATACAGACCCCGCCGGCCCTCTGGCTGGTGATCGCGACGGGCCTCGCCGCGCTGGCCGCCGTCGGGCCGCACCCGGTGTGGCGGGTGTCGCGCAACGCGATCACCATCGCCCACGAGGGCGGCCACGGCCTGCTCGCCCTGTGCACGGGCCGGCGCCTGCAGGGGATCCGGCTGCACTCCGACACCAGCGGGGTCACCCTCAGCCGCGGCAGGGCGACCGGCTTCGGGATGGTGCTGATGCTCGCCGCCGGCTACACGGCGCCGCCGCTGCTCGGGCTCGGCGGGGCCGCACTGCTGTCCGCGCACCGGATCACGGTGCTGCTGTGGGCGGCGACGGCGCTGCTGCTGGCGCTGCTGGTGATGGTGCGCAACGCGTGGGGGCTGCTGACGGTGGTGGTGACGGGCGGCACCTTCGTGGCGGCGTCCTGGCTGGCCTCCGCCGAGGTCCAGGCGGTCTTCGCGTACGCGGTGGTGTGGTTCCTGCTGCTGGGCGGGGTCCGGCCGGTGTTCGAGCTGGGCGCGCAGCGCCGGCACGGCGGGGCCCCGGACTCGGACGCGGACCAGCTGGGGCGGCTGACCCACACCCACCCGGTGGTGTGGCTGCTGCTGTTCCACGTGGTCGCGCTGTGCTCGCTCATCGGCGGCGGGCGCTGGCTTCTCACCCTCTGAGACCGGGCTGCGGGCGCGGCTCGAACACGATGAGGGCTGCAACGAAGCCACTAAAGTGGGGGCCATGACCGAGACCCCCGCGCTCCCCGCCCTCTGGCCTGCCCCGCACGCCGACGGAACCGTCCACGCCACCGTCACCGTGCCCGGGTCGAAGTCGGTCACCAACCGCGCCCTGGTGCTCGCCGCGCTCGCCGCCGAGCCGGGCTGGGTGCGGCGCCCGCTGCGCTCGCGCGACTCGCAGCTGATGTCGGACGCGCTGCGCGCGATGGGCGTGGGCATCGAGGAGACCGCCTCCTCCAGCTCGCGCGACGGCGCCGGCGGCGAGGCCTGGCGGGTCATCCCGGCGGCCCTGCATGGCCCGGCCGCCGTGGACGTCGGCAACGCCGGCACGGTCATGCGCTTCCTGCCCCCGGTCGCCACCCTCGCCTCCGGCGACATCCGCTTCGACGGCGACCCGCGCTCCTACGAGCGCCCGCTCGGCCAGGTCATCCAGGCCCTGCGGGGGCTGGGCGCCCGCATCGACGACGAGGGCCGGGGCGCCCTGCCGATGACGGTCCACGGCGGCGGGGCGCTGGAGGGCGGCTCGGTCGAGCTCGACGCGAGCAACTCCTCGCAGTTCGTCTCCGCGCTGCTGCTCTCGGCTCCGCGCTTCAACCAGGGCGTGGAGGTCCGCCACGTGGGCGCGGCCCTGCCGTCGATGCCGCACATCCGGATGACGGTGGAGATGCTGCGCGCGGCCGGGGCCCAGGTCGACACCCCCGAGGCGGGCGGCGAGCCGAACGTGTGGCGGGTCGCGCCGAGCGCGCTGCTGGGCCGCGACATGGTGGTCGAGCCGGACCTGTCGAACGCCCAGCCCTTCATGGCGGCGGCCCTGATCACCGGCGGCACGGTCACCATCCCGGACTGGCCGCACCGCACGACGCAGCCCGGCGACGAGCTGCGGCGGATCTTCACGGAGATGGGCGGCTCCTGCGAGCTGACGGACTCCGGCCTGGTGTTCACCGGAAGCGGCAAGATCCACGGCATCGACGTGGATCTGCGCGAGGTCGGCGAGCTCACCCCCGGCATCGCGGCCGTCGCGGCGCTGGCCGACTCCCCCTCCACCCTGCGCGGGGTGGCGCACCTGCGCCTGCACGAGACGGACCGGCTCGCGGCGCTGACCGCGGAGATCAACGGCCTCGGCGGCGACGTCACCGAGACCGAGGACGGCCTGCACATCCGGCCGCGCCCGCTGCACGGCGGTGTCTTCCACACCTACGACGACCACCGGATGGCCACCGCGGGCGCGGTGATCGGCCTGGCCGTGGAGGGCGTGCAGATCGAGAACGTGGCGACCACCGCCAAGACCCTGCCGGACTTCCCGAGGATGTGGACGGACATGCTCGCGGGCTCGGGAGCGTAGGGCGGCGTCATGCGCAGGTACGGCAAGCACACCGACGAGGACGACATCCGCTCCCGCCCCAACCCCAAGGGCAACCGGCCGCGGACCAGCAAGCGGCCCAAGCACGAGGACGCGGCCGAGGGGTTCGTCCTGACGGTCGACCGGGGTCGGCTCACCTGTCTGGTGGAGGACCGCACGGTCGTCGCCATGAAGGCCCGCGAGCTGGGCCGCAAGGCGGCCGTGGTCGGCGACCGGGTCTGGCTCGTCGGGGACCTGTCGGGCAGGAAGGACACCCTGGCGCGGATCGTGCGGATCGAGGAGCGCAAGTCGGTCCTGCGGCGCACCGCCGACGACGACGACCCGTACGAGCGGGTGGTCGTCGCCAACGCCGACCAGCTGGCGATCGTCACGGCGCTGGCCGACCCGGAGCCGCGGCCCCGCATGATCGACCGCTGTCTGGTGGCCGCGTACGACGCCGGGCTGGAGCCGCTGCTGGTGCTGACCAAGTCGGACCTCACCTCGCCGGACAAGATCCTGGAGATCTACGCCACGCTGGGCGTGGACTACGTGGTGACCAACCGCGAGGAGCTCGCCGCCGGGGATGCGGCGGAGCGGGTCCGCGAGCGGCTGGCCGGCCGGATCACCGCCTTCGTCGGGCATTCGGGCGTCGGCAAGACCACACTGGTGAACTCGCTGGTGGCGGAGGGCCGCCAGCGCGCCACGGGCCACGTCAACGCGGTGACCGGCCGCGGCCGGCACACCACCACCTCGGCGCTGGCGCTGCCGCTGCCCTCCGGCGACGGCTGGGTCATCGACACCCCGGGCGTGCGCTCGTTCGGCCTGCACCACGTGGACCCCTCCCGGGTGATCCTGGCCTTCCCGGACCTGGTCCCCGGTACGGAGGACTGCCCCCGCGCGTGCAGCCACGACGAGCCCGACTGCGCTCTCGACGCGTGGGTGGCGGACGGCCATGCGGATCCCGCCCGGCTGTTCTCGCTGCGGCGGCTGCTGGGCACGCGGGAGCGCCGCGAAGGGGACTGACCGTCGTCCGGTACCGGTTCGGGCGGGTTTGCCGAACGCATCGTCGGGCTACATGCTTCATCGCACGGTGTGACGCGATGTCACCTGACGCGGGGAGGCATTCGCCATGGCGTGGCTGCTGGTCGTCGCCGCCGGACTGCTGGAGACCGGTTTCGCGGTCTGCCTCAAGCTGTCCCACGGGTTCACCCGCCTGTGGCCCACGATCGCCTTCGCCGCCTTCGCGCTCGGCAGTTTCGGGCTGCTGACCCTGGCCCTGAAAAAGCTGGACGTCGGGCCGGCGTACGCGGTGTGGACCGGCATCGGGGCAGCCGGCACGGCCATCTACGGCATGGTCTTCCTCGGGGACCTGGTCTCCACCCTCAAGCTCGTCTCGATCTCGCTGGTCATCCTGGGGGTCATCGGCCTCCAGCTGTCCGGCTCGGCTCACTGACCAGCCGCAGCAGCCCCAGCAGCTCCCCGAGCCCCGGCTCCTCGGCCGGGGCTATCACGTACGACAGCGCCAGGCGCACGGCGAGCTCGCAGCGCTGGGCCCCCTCCCCCGCGGCGAGCGCGGCAGCGGCCCGGTCCCGCACGGCCCGGGCCAGGTCCCCGGGCCCCGGCGCGGGCACGCCGGGCCGTGCCGCCCGGCCGGGCGGCACGGGCAGGTTCCCGTCCCAGCTGCCCGTCAGCAGGGCCCGTACGAGAGGACGGGCCCGGGCGGCGCGCACGGTCCACTCCGCGACCGAGGCGAGGCGCTCGCCGCTGCCGGCCGGGGAGCGCAGGGCCCGGTCCACGCCGTCGAGGTACCAGTCGGCCTCGCGCCGCACCAGGGCCCGGCCCAGCCCCGCCTTGCCGCCGAACTCGTTGTAGAGGGTCTGCCGGGACACCCCGGCGGCGGCCGCGACGTCGACCATCCGCACGGACGGCCAGGGGCGCGCCAAGAGCGCCACTCCCGCCGCTTCCAGCAAGGACTCCCGGGCTGCCGGCATCCGCGCCTCCCCGCTCGACTCCCCGCCAGGATTTGACGGACCGCCAGATCCTGTCAAGGGCGCCTGCGGGTCGCACTGTGGACGGCGTTCGCCCGCCCTGCGCCGTCCCGATACTGTTCGGCCATGCCCGACTATGACGATGACCTGCGCCTCGCCCTCGAACTCGCCGACGCGGCGGACGCCGTCACGATGCAGCGCTTCCGCGCCCTGGACCTGAAGGTCGAGACGAAGCCGGACATGACCCCGGTGAGCGAGGCGGACCAGGCCGCCGAGGAGACCGTGCGGGCGGGCATCGAGGCCGCGCGCCCGGACGACGCCATCCTCGGCGAGGAGTACGGGCTGAAGGGCAGCGGCCCGCGCCGCTGGGTCGTGGACCCGATCGACGGCACCAAGAACTACGTGCGCGGCGTCCCCGTCTGGGCGACGCTCATCTCCCTGATGGAGGAGGGCCCGGACGGGGTCTTCCGGCCGGTGGTGGGCGTGGTCTCGGCGCCGGCGCTGGGCCGCCGCTGGTGGGCGGCGCAGGGCTCCGGCGCGTACGCCGGCGGTGCGCTGGGCGAACCGGCGCGGATCGGCGTGTCGCAGGTGGGATCCCTCGCCGACGCCTCGTTCGCGTACTCCTCGCTGAGCGGCTGGGAGGAGCAGGGCCGGCTGGAGGGCTTCCTGGAGCTGACGCGGCAGTGCTGGCGCACCCGCGGTTACGGGGACTTCTGGCCCTACATGATGGTCGCGGAGGGCTCGCTCGACCTGTGCGCGGAGCCGGAGTTGAACCTGTGGGACATGGCGGCGATCGCCGCCGTCGTCCAGGAGGCGGGCGGCCGGTTCACCAGCCTGGAGGGGGTGGAGGGCGTACACGGGGGGAACGCGGCGGCCTCGAACGGACTGCTGCACGAGGAGATGCTCGGCTACCTGCGCCCGCGCGCCTGAGCCGGCCGCCGGGCTGCGCCCAGACGACCGCGTGCGCCCTCTTGATTACCCTCCGTGTCCATGGGAATCTGAGAATCCTCCGCTTGTGCGCTTGTGAAGGCCTTCTCTAAGTCAGGTCCGCCGGGCCCGACGGGCGGTCTGCGCGGCGCACCCCGCCCAGGCGGAGGGACACTCCCAGGAGGTGGCTCCCTTCATGATCGTCCGTGACGCCATGAGCACCGTGATCCTCACCCTCGGCCCCGCCCACACCCTCCGGCAGGCGGCCTGCCTGATGTCCGGCCGCCGCGTCGGCGCAGCCGTCGTCCTCGACCCCGACCACAGCGGCATCGGCATCCTGACCGAACGGGACATCCTCAACTCCCTCGGCGCGGGGCACGACCCGGACAGGGAGTCCGTGGGTGCGCACACCACCAACAACGTGGTGTTCTGCACCCCGCAGGCCACGCTCCAGGAAGCCGCCGAGGCCATGGCCCACGGCGGCTTCCGGCACCTGATCGTGCTGGAGCACGGCGGGCCGGTGGGCATCGTGTCCGTCCGCGACATCATCCGCTGCTGGGTGCCGGCCCGGCGCAGCACCGTAGCCGCGTAGCCCGAAGGGCCGGACCCCGTCGCGGGGTCCGGCCCTTCGGCTCTCGGCGAGCAGCGGTCAGCCGCGCAGGGCCTGGACCGCGACCTGGAGCCGCTTGCCGAAGTCGCCGTCCGCCTGGCGGAAGTTGTCGATGGCGCGCTCGGCGATGTCCTCACGGGAGACCTGGGCGATGGACCCGGCCAGGTTCTCGATCAGACGGCCCTTCTCGTCCTCGGACATCAGGCGGTAGAGGTTGCCCGCCTGGACGAAGTCGTTGTCCTCGGAGTGGACGGGGGCCGCGTGGTCGCCGGTGACGCCGGAGACGGCGATCGGCTGCCACAGCGGGCGGTCGATCTGGTGCGGGCCGCCGAAGCTGTTGGGCTCGTAGTTCTTCGCGCCCTTGTGGCGGCCGTCGTAGAGGAAGCCGTCGCGGGAGTTGGTGCGCGCCTCGGTGGCGTGCGGGCGGTTCACCGGCAGGTGGTCGGCGTTGATGCCGACGCGGTAGCGGTGGGCGTCGCCGTAGGCGAAGAGGCGGCCCTGGAGCATCTTGTCCGGGGAGGGGCCGATGCCGGGCACGAAGTGCGCCGGGCTGAAGATCGACTGCTCTACCTCGGCGAATATGTTCTCCGGGTTGCGGTTGAGCTCCAGCTTGCCGATCTCGATCGGCGGGTAGTCCTCGTGCGGCCACACCTTGGTGAGGTCGAACGGGTTGAAGCGGTAGGTCGCCGCCTCGGCCGCCGGCATGATCTGGACCTGCACGGTCCAGGTCGGGAACTCGCCGCGCTCGATCGCCTCGCGCAGGTCGCGCTGGTGGCTGTCGGGGTCCTCGCCGGCGAGGCGGTTGGCCTCGGCCTGGGTGAGGTTCTTGATGCCCTGGTCGGTCTTGAAGTGGTACTTGACCCAGAAGACCTCACCGGCCTCGTTGTTCCACTGGAAGGTGTGCGAGCCGTAGCCGTTCATGTGGCGGTACGAGGCGGGGATGCCGCGGTCGCCGAACAGCCAGGTCACCTGGTGGGTGGACTCGGGCGACAGGCTCCAGAAGTCCCAGACGTTGTCCGCCTCGGTCGAGCCGGTGTACGGGTCGCGCTTCTGGGTGTGGATGAAGTCGGGGAACTTGATGGCGTCCTTGATGAAGAACACCGGGGTGTTGTTGCCGACCAGGTCGTAGTTGCCCTCTTCGGTGTAGAACTTCAGCGCCCAGCCGCGGGGGTCGCGCACGGCGTCGGCGGCACCGAGGTTGCCGGCGACGGTGGAGAAGCGCAGGAACGTTTCGGTCTGCTTGCCCACCTCGGAGAGGAACGTGGCGCGGGTGTACCGGGTGACGTCCGCCGTCACCGTGAAGGTGCCGTAGGCGCCGGCGCCGCGGGCGTGCACGACGCGCTCCGGGATGCGCTCGCGGTTGAAGTGGGCGAGCTTCTCGAGCAGCAGCTGGTCCTGGACGAGGACGGGCCCGCCCAGGCCTGCGGTCTCGCTGTTCTGGTTGTCGGCGACCGGAGCCCCGGCCTCCGTGGTGAGCGGTCCCTGCGTCACGTGCGCCTCCTGCGTTCTTGCTTCATGCCGTGCAGGCCTGTCCTGTCCCTGGCGTTTTCCGTACTCGATCCTACGATGGACTTTGTCTAAGTCAAGCAAGCATCCAAGTCCGCACATGATCGGGAGTTACACCCGGTCCCCTCACTGTTAGGCTGGTGCCATGAGTGACCTGCTGGAACGACTTCGCGAACGCGGATGGCGCATGACCGCACAGCGGCGCGTGGTGGCGGAGGTGCTCGACGGCGAGCACGTGCACCTGACGGCGGACGAGGTCCATGCGCGTGCCGTGGACAAGCTGCCCGAGATCTCGCGGGCGACCGTCTACAACACCCTGGGCGAGCTCGTGTCCCTCGGCGAGGTCCTGGAGGTCTCCACGGACCGGCGCGCCAAGCGGTACGACCCGAACGCCCACCGACCCCACCAGCACCTGGTCTGCGCGCAGTGCGGCGCGATCCGGGACGTGCACCCCGCCGGCAACCCGCTGGCCGACCTGCCGGACGCCGAGCGCTTCGGCTTCGTGGTCTCCGCGGTCGAGGTGACCTACCGCGGCGTGTGCCCGGAGTGCGCGGGCGCGTAGCGCGCGGGCGGCGCGGGAGCGCAAGGAGAAGCGGAAAGACAAGGGCCGGATCCTCGGGATCCGGCCCTTCTGCACGGGCGCGGCCCGGGGCCGATGGAACACCGACCGGGGAGAGGGAACGCCGAAGGCCCGAATCCAGAGGATCCGGGCCTTCGGTCTTCAGTAGCGGGGACAGGATTTGAACCTGCGACCTCTGGGTTATGAGCCCAGCGAGCTACCGAGCTGCTCCACCCCGCGTCGGTGAACCCAACGGTACGGGACGCCCCCCGACAGATGCAAATCGGTTGAACGGCGTCCGACCGGCCCGGGGCCGGTCCGCTTCGCTCCGATCAGGCGGACTGCTCCTCGGCAAGGGCGTCGCGCAGCCGTGCGGCCCGCTCGGCGACCTCCGCAGGACCCAGCTCCATGGCGCGCACGCACCACTTCTGCCCCTCGGCGAGGTCGCCGTGCCGGGCGGCCAGCAGCCCCAGCCGCAGGGCGGCCCGGCCGTGCCCGGCCACCGCGGCCCGGGTCCACCACAGGGCGGCCTCCGGCTCGTTGCCCTCGCGGGCCAGGAGCAGCCCGAGGTTGAACGCGCCGTTGCGGGAGCCGGCCTCGGCCGCCTCCCGGTACCACCGCGCCGCCACGGCCGTGTCGCCGCGGGCCGCGGCCAGCATCCCGACCCGGACCTGCGCGCGCCGGTGCCCGAGTTCGGCGGCGCGCTCGTACCACTCCTCGCTCTCCGTGCGCGGGGCGCCGCCGACCGGCTCGCCCAGCGCCGGCGGCTCCGGCGGCGGGGCCAGCGACTCCAGCAGCGCGGCCAGGCGGAACGCCGCCTCCGCGCTGCCGCCGCTCGCGGCGCACCGCAGGTGGCGCTCGGCCGCCCGCTCCTCGCCGTCGCGCACCAGGGCGATCCCGACCTGGAGGGCGGCGTCGGTGTGGCCGGCCGAGGCGGCCCGCTCGTACCACTTCAGCGCGGTGCGGTCCTCGTCGCGGCTGGCGAAGAGGATGCCCAGGTTGAAGGCGGCGTCGACGCTGCCCGCCTCCGCCGCCTTGGAGAACCACGGCTCCGCCCCGGCGGCGTCGCCGACCTGGAGCAGCATGATGGCGAGCGCGTTGGCCGCCTCGCGGTGGCCGGCGTAGGCGGCCCGCCGGTACCACTGCTCGGCCTGCGCCGTCCGGTCCTGTGCGGCGCACAGCAAAGCGAGGTTGTACGCCCCGTTCTGGTCGCCCGCGTCCATGGCGATCCGGTACCACTTCTCCGCGGTCTCGGTCTCGCCGCGGGCGGCGTGCAGGGCTCCGAGCGCGTTGGCGGCGTTGCCGTCGCCGTCCTGGGCGGCCCGCTTCCACCAGGAGATCGCACTCTCCTCGTCGCCGGCGTCGCGCAGCAGGAATCCGAGGGCGCAGGCGGCACGCGCCTCGCCCTGCTTGGCGGAGGTCAGGTACCAGCGCCCGGCCTCCTTCAGCTCGCCGCGCGCCTCCAGCAGGGCGCCGAGGTGGAGCGCGGCGCGCCGGTGGCCGCGGGCGGCGGCCTGGCGGTACCACTGCTCGGCCTCGGCGGGGTCGCCCTTCCTCAGGTGGCGGGCCAGGCGGTACGCGGCCTCGCGGTGCCCCTGCTCGGCGGCCTGCCGCAGCCAGCGCTCCACGCCCTTGTCGCCCCGGTGCTCCAGCAGCTCGGCCAGTGCGTACGCGCCCAGGGCATGGCCGGATTCCGCCGCCTGGCGCAGCCAGTACTCGGCGGCGGGCTCGTCCCCGCGCTCGCGGAAGTGGCGGCCCAGGGCGTGCGCGGCGGGGGCGGATCCTGCCACGGCGGCGACCCGCCACCAGCCCGCGGCCTCGTCGGGATAGCCGCGCTGGAGCAGCAGGACGCCGAGGTTGTTCGCGGCCGCGCGGTCCCCCTCCGCGGTGGCGCCGCGCAGGTACGGCTCGGCTCCGTCCAGGTCACCGCGGCGCAGCAGCAGGGCTCCGAGCACGCTCATCGCGCCGGGGTCGCCACGGTCGGCCGCGACCCGGTGGCGGGCCTCGAGCTCCGTGTCGCTGGCGGCCTCGGCCTCGGCGAACAGCTCATCCGCAAAACCCGCATCGGTCAGTGCGGTCTGCGCGTCAACGACCGGAGCCCCCTTGGTGACTGCTGCATCCGCTTCGGCTTCGGCCCTCACAAACCGCCCTGTCTCCAGCAGAGTTGACCTGTCCCCCATAAATCCCATCGTCGCATCACCTGCTACCCGCGTACACCTGGTATGTCGCAGCCTGTGAGGTCACTACAGCGTTTTGTCGACATGCCCACAGAGAGACAAGTCAAACACGCTCCCACCCCAACTCACCTGTCCCAGCTACCCCGTGACCCTCACGTGTCGATCGCGGGCATGACGAAGGCCCGGATCCATCAGGATCCGGGCCTTGGCCTTCAGTAGCGGGGACAGGATTTGAACCTGCGACCTCTGGGTTATGAGCCCAGCGAGCTACCGAGCTGCTCCACCCCGCGTCGGTGAAACCACACTATCACGACGCGGGACGGAGCCTTACCGGATATCGGCTCAGCCTCCCGGCTTGGGCGCCGTCAGCTTCGCCTCCGCGTCGATCGCCCGCTTCAGCGCCGCCTGCAGATCGCCCTGGGCCTTGCCGTACGCGGCCCAGTCGCCGGCCTTCATCGCCTTGTCGGCCTCCTCCAGCGCCTTCTGCGCATCCGCGAGCGCGGCCTTGACCGTCGGGTCCTGGGCCGTCTGCGGCGGGGTGGTGGTGCCCGGCGGGGTCACCGGGGTCGTCGGCACCGTCGGCGCCTCCGCCCCGAACACCACGTTCAGCGCCTTCTCCAGCGAGTCCTCGAACGCGGTCTGGCCGCCGTACGTCACGAGCACCTTGCGCAGCAGCGGGTACTTCAGCCCCGAGCTGCGCACGTACACCGGCTCGACGTAGAGCATCCCGCCGTCGAGCGGCACCGCGAGCAGGTTGCCGTACTCCACCTCGGAGTCGCCGCCGCGCAGCAGCCGGATCGACTCGGCGATCTTCGGCTCGGACTGGAACTTGCTCTGCACCTGCTTGGGGCCGTCGACCGGCTTGCTCGTCGGCAGCTTCAGGATGCGGATCTTGCCGTAGTCCGTGCTGCCCGGGTCGGCGTTCACCGCCATGAAGGCGCTCAGGTTGTCCCGCTCGTTCGGCGTGAAGGTCGTCGTGAGCGAGAAGACCTGGTCCTTCTCCTTCTGGTCCGGCATCTTCATCGACAGGTAGTACGGGGGGACCGCCGTGCCGGCCTTGGTCGTCGGGTCGTCCGGGACGTCCCAGGCCTCGCTGCCGCTGAGGAAGGTCTGCGGGTCCGTGACGTGGTACCGGGTCAGCAGCTCGCGCTGGACCTTGAACAGGTCCTGGGGATACCGCAGGTGGTCCATCAGCGGCTTGGCGATCTCGCTCTTCGGCTTGACCGTGCCGGGGAAGGCCTTCATCCAGGTCTTCAGGACCGGGTCCTCGGTGTCCCACTGGTAGAGGCTGACCGTGCCGTCGTACGCGTCGACGGTCGCCTTCACCGAGTTGCGGATGTAGTTGACCCGGTTCTCCTGGGCCACGACCGCGCGCTGGCTGTTGGTCAGCGAGTCCGCGGTGCTCTGGCCGAGGGTGGTGCGCGAGGCGTAGGGGTAGCCGTTGGTCGTCGTGTACGCATCGACGATCCACTTGATGCGGCCCTCGACGACCGCCGGGTAGGGGGCGCCGTCGATGGTCAGCCACGGGGCCACTGCCTCGACGCGCTCCTTGGGCGTGCGGTGGTACAGGATCCGCGAACCGTCGCCGATGGCGCCGGAGTAGAGGATCTGCGGCTCGCTGAAGGTCAGGGCGTACGCGGCCCGGTTGACCGGGTTGTCGAGGCTGACGCCGGAGTCGCCCTTGTAGCTCGTCTCCTTCTCGCCCTTGTCGTCCGAGTAGTCGAGCTCCTTCTGCGGTCCGCCGACGATCGAGTACTGCTTCGTCTGCTCGCCGTAGTAGATGCGCTGCTCGAAGTCCGTGCCGAACATGCCCTTGGAGGGCAGGTCGGACTGGGTGAAGTCAGGGGCGCCCTGCTCGCCGACGGTGGTGCCCTTGGCGGCGACCACGCCGTAGCCGTGCGTGTACTTGAAGTGGTCGTTGATCCAGTTGTTCTTCGGGATGCCGCCGATGTTCAGCTCGCGCAGGCCGATCACCGTGTCCTGGCCGCTGTAGCGGTCCACGGCCAGCGTGGACGGGAAGGCGTAGTAGCCCTTGACCTGCTGGAGCTGCTGGAAGGCCGGGGAGACGATGTTCGGGTCGAGCAGGCGCACGCTGGCCGTGGTGTTGGCCGCCTGGCGCAGCCTGGCCTTGTCGTCGCTCTGCGGCACGCCGGGGTAGTCCTTGACCTCGGAGCCGTCGATCCCGTACGCGTCGCGCGTCGCCTTGATGTTCTTCTCGACGTAGGGCGATTCCTTGGCCTGCTCGTTGGGCTGGACCTGGAACTTCTGCACGATCGCCGGGTAGAGCCCGCCGATGAGGATCGCCGAGAGCACCATCAGGCCGAAGCCGATCACCGGCAGCTGCCAGGTCCGGCGCCACAGCGTCGCGAAGAACAGCGCGGCGCAGATGGCGGCGATGGCGACGAGGATGGTCTTGGCCGGCAGGTAGGCGTTGGCGTCGACGTAGCGCAGGCCGGTCCAGTTGTCGGCCGCCTTGAAGTCGCTGGACTTCACGGCCAGGCCGTAGCGGTCGAGCCAGTACGCGACGGCCTTCAGCGTGACGAAGAGGCCCAGCAGCACCGACAGGTGCCCGGTCGCCGCGGCGGTGGCCCGGGCGCCGGGGCTGGTCACGCGCAGCCCGCCGTACAGGTAGTGCACGACGACCGCGGCGATCACCGACAGCACGACCGCGGCGAAGCCGAAGCCGAGCAGGAAGCGGTACCAGGGCAGGTTGAAGGTGTAGAACGACACGTCCAGGTGGAACTGGGGGTCCTTCGTGCCGAAGGGCACCCCGTTCACGTACATCAGCCAGGTCTTCCACTGGCCCGCCGCCGAGGCGCCCGCGATCATCCCGACGAGCGCGGCGATGCCGAAGAGCAGCCACTTCCTGTACGGCGCGACGCTCATCCGGTAGCGGTCGAGGCTCTGCTGCTCCATCGACATGGCGGACAGCGGCGGCCGCAGCCGGTACGCCAGCCAGATGTTCAGCCCGACCGCACCCGCCATCAGCAGGCCGAAGACGGCGAACAGGCCGATCTTGGTCCACAGGGTGGTGGTGAAGACGGAGGAGTACTTCACGGAGCGGAACCAGAGCCAGTCGGTCCAGAAGCCCGCGAACATGATGAAGGCCATGCCCAGGACGGCCAGCACGCCCAAGGTCATCAGAAGCGTGCGGGCGCGCCGGGAGGGGCGGCCGACTCTCATCCGTGGCCCTGAGGGGCCTGAGCCGCGGTCCGGCATCTGGAAAGCCAAGGTGCGCACCTCGAAAGCTGGGTCTCGTGACTGGACATTTCTAAAGCTGGGCACCCGATCGTAGAGCCCACTCGTGCAACTTACGGAGGCATTGGTCAGTTCCCGTTATCGGCCGGAAAGGAGGCAGGATGTTGTCCATGTCCAACGTTTCCCCCTCCCCCGGCACCCCCATGGCGGCCAGCCCGCTGACCCGTGCCTGCCTCGAGATCGACGAGTACGCGGCCGGCCTCGGCTGGGACCAGCCGGCCCGGCTGTTCGCGCTCGTCGACACGGCCCGGCTCCGCAGGCAGGAGCCCCGCCTCGCCGGCCAGCTCGGCGTCGACACCGATGACGCCGGCCGGTCCTCCCTGACCCCGATCGAGCAGGACGAGCTGCCCGCCGGGACTCCCCTCGACAAGTTCCTCGGCACCGTGGCCTGGCCCGACGCGGTGGTCGGCTGCGCGCTGACCGTGGAGCGGCTGATGCTGCCGCCGTCGGCGGAGGCCTCCGTACCGGAGGGGCTGAGCGACAAGCAGCTCGCGAAGTGGGTCGCCGGGCACCCGGAGCGGCAGGAGGTCCGGCTGACCGTGGCCGTGCTGCGCGACGGCTCGCGCGAGTCGGCCGTACGGCTGCGCGAGAAGGACTCCCCGACCGAGGTGCTCACCGGCGCGGGCCTGGTGCCGGGGCTGGCCGAGGCGCTGGCCGCGACCTTCTCGTAGGGGCCGCGCGGGGCGGGGCGGCCGGGGCGGTCAGGACGTGGCGCAGCGCGGCAGCCCGGCCGTGTCCCCCTTGCCGATCTTCTCCACGGCCTGCTTCGCCTCGGCGAGCGTGGAGACCTTGACCAGGGTCAGGCCGTCGGGGGTGTCCTTGGCGGCCGCCGCGCAGTTCTCGGCGGGGGTCAGGAAGTACTCGGCGCCGGCCCTGCGGGCTCCGATGGTCTTCATCTCGATGCCGCCGATGGGGCCGACCTTGCCGGTGTCCTCGATGGTGCCGGTGCCCGCGACGAACCGGCCGCCGGTCAGGTCGCCGGGGGTGAGCTTGTCGACGATGCCTAGGGAGAACATCAGGCCCGCGCTGGGGCCGCCGACGTCGGCGAGCTTGATGTCGATCGGGAACGGGAAGGTGTGGGCGGTGCCCGCGCGGATGCCGACGATGGCGTGGCCGTCGTCCGGCGCCTTGCCCGTGTTGATCGTGACCTCGGAGGTGCCGGTGGGCTCGCGGTGCGCCTTCTGGGCCTCGGCCGCCTCGGCGGCGGGCACGACGGCGAAGGTGACGGGCTCGCCCGGCTTGTGCTTGGTGACCAGCTTGGCCACGTCCGCGGGGGCGGTGACGGCGGTGCCGTCCACGGAGCGGACCACGTCGCCCGCGTGCAGCCTGCCCTCGGCGGGGCTGCCCTTGACGACGGAGGAGACCACCACGCGGGTCGGGACGTCGATGCCCAGTTCCTTCAGGGCCGCCACCTTGGCGCTCTCCTGGGACTGGCTGAACTCCTCGGCGTTCTCCTGCGTGGACTGCTGCTCCGTCTTCCCGTTCGGGTAGAGGTTCTCGTGCGGGACGACGATGTTGTCGCCGGCCAGCCAGCCGTAGACCGCTTCGAGGACGTTCATCTCGTAGTCCGCGCCGGTCACGCGCACGGTCGTCATGTTCAGGTGCCCGCTCGTGGGGTACGTCTTGCGCTCGCCGATGCTGATGACCGGCTCGCCGTGCGAGTCGCCGAGCGTGTTCACGGTGGGTCCGGGGCTCATCTCGGAGTACGGGACCGTGGTGAACACCCCCGTGCAGAGCAGCGCGAACAGCATGAGGGTGGCGGCGAGCATCGTCGCAGTGCGGCGTGGCATGGATCGACAGTACGGGACGGGCCTCGGGGACGGCCGCCGGGGCCGGGCCGCGCACGGGCCGGCGCGGAGGTCTCAGGGGTTCCCGCGGGACGCGTCGACCGCGTCAGACCGTGTCGGAACCGGAGTGGGCCGCTGCCTTCGCCGTCGTCCGCTCGGACCTGTCCATGGCTTCCCGGAACCTCGCGTACCCCGCCAGTTCGGATATGTCGCCCTGGGTGCGGTCGCGGGCCGCCCAGCTTCCCCATATGGCCGCGCCTATCGCGGCGATCAGCGGAATCAGCAACCACGCCAATGACGCCATGGACGTGCCTCCCTACCCCGAAAGTGCGTGTCGTTGTGGCTTCAACGCTCCTGCCCAGGGGGGGGTTACGCAAATCGAGGGCGTGTTGCGCGGCCGATCGGGTGGGACAGTACTCCGTGCGGGGGACGGGGGCGCGGGCGGGGGGCCTGTGCGTCGCGGGCGGGGGGCCTGTGCGTCGCCCCCCGACCGGTACGGCGGCCGCGGGCGGGCGTCAGCAGGCGCCGACCCACTCCTCGGTGCCGTCCGAGAAGCGCTGGTGCTTCCAGATCGGGACCTCGTGCTTGAGGTCGTCGATGAGCATCCGGCAGGCCTCGAAGGCCTCGCCGCGGTGCGGGCAGGAGACGGCCACGACGACGGCGAGGTCGCCCACGGTCAGGTCGCCGATGCGGTGGACGGCGGCCAGGGCGCGGACGGGGTACTTCGCCACCACGCGCTCGGCGATGCGGCGCATCTCGGCCTCGGCCGTCGGGTGGCAGGAGTAGCCGAGCGCGTCCACGTCGGCCCCGCTGTCGTGGTTGCGCACCGTGCCGACGAAGAGCGTCGTGCCTCCCGCGGCGTCGTCGCCGACGGCCTGGAAGACCTCGTCGATCGACAGCGGGGTCTCACGGATCGCGAGCAGCCGGATGGGGTCCGGAGCGGCCTGCTCGCCGGGGTGGTCGAAGTGCGGTGCCATGCAGCCATCGTGCACCACCGCTCTCACATCGCGATATAGCCGATTCGACCGGGTGTACGGGCCAAGGGTATGGAGCCTCCTACAGGATCGCGGCCGGACGGCGCCGGCCCGGGGGCGGTCGCGGGCCGGCGTCAGATGCCGCGGCGCCTGCGGGCCCGGCGGACCACGGCGGCGGCGCCCAGCAGGGCCACCGTCGCGCCGGCGGCGCCCGCCGCGGTGGCGTCCTTGCGGCCCAGGCGGCGGCCCGCGACGGTGTGCCGGCCCGCGACCTCCTGCAGCAGCTCGGCCAGCACCTCCTCGTTGGTCCAGCGCGGCCGCCAGCCCGCCGCGTGCAGCCCGCTGACGCTGACCACCCACGGGTGCATCGTGTACGCGAGGTCGCCCGCCGGGGACGGTGTCAGGCCGATCCGGTGCAGCCGGGCCGCGGCGCCCAGCGCCACCGCCGAGGGGAGCTCCATGCGGCGGATGCCGCTGAGCTCCTCGACCTCCTCCTGCTCGAGCCAGCCCTCGCAGCCGACCGCGAGCTCGCCCTCGACCTTCTCCAGGGCGGCGTACTCCAGCGCGCTGACCAGGTCCTCGACGTGGCAGAACTGCCAGGTCGGGCGGGAGCCGGCCACCACGAGCAGGCGCGGGGACTCGAAGTAGCGGGTCAGCGCCGTGTCCGTGCCGCCGACCAGCACGGCCGGGCGGATCACCGTCACGTTCAGCCCGGGGTGGGCGCGCGGTGCCCGTCGGCCCAGCCGCTCGATCTCCAGGAGGTCGCCGACGCCGGTGGCCTCGGCCGTGGCCCGCAGCTCGGAGTCCTCCGACAGCGGGATGTCGTTGTCCGGCAGCGCCCCGTAGACCATCGCCGAGGTGCACAGCACGACGCGGCGCACCCCGGCCGCGGCGGCGGCCGTCAGCACCGTCTGGGTGCCGCGCACGTTGTACGCCGTACGGGCCGCGGGGTCGGTCTCGAGGTCGAGGTCGAGCGCGAGGTGGACGACGACGTCGCTGCCGCGCAGCTTGTCGGCGATCGCCGGGTCCCGTACGTCCAGGACGTGCCACTGGGCCTCCGCGCAGTCCCCGCGCCGCTCGTCGATCGCGACGACCTGCTTGACCTCCTCGGAGGCGGCCAGGCGCTTCACCAGGGCCGCGCCGACGCCCGACGCGGCGCCGGTGACCGCGATCACCGGGCCGGGCCGGCGGGGGCCCTGCTGGTTTCGCGGCCGGCGAACACCCTGCGTGCCGTCGCCGTGCTCAGGGCGGTTCTCGTCGAGCGGCGCGCGGCCGTGCTTATCCGAAAACTGCGGATCCGGGGAACTCACCAGGCGTCTCCAGCGGTTGTCTTCAGTAGGCACGCGCCCGTGACGCGTACCCACCAGGTGATGTCCATCCTGCCGCAGCCCAGGAGCCGGCGGAGCACCGAGCCCGGAACCGGGTGTGGTGTCTACGCTGGGTGGTGTTGTGGGACCACTTGCCCGCCGGCGCCCGCCGGCGGCCCTACGAGCCGAGGAAACCCGTGAGCGACACCCCATTCGGATTCGGCCTTCCGCCGGAGGAGCCGGAGAACGGCGACGAGGGCAAGAAGAAGGGCGGCGGCCAGGGCGGCCCCAATCCGTTCGGGTTCGGCGGCTTCGGCCTGCCCGGCGGCGGGGCGGGCGGGCAGGGCGGTGCGGACAACCCGTTCGCCGCGATGTTCGGCCAGATGAACCCCGCCGACCTGGGCGCGGCCTTCCAGCAGCTGGGCCAGATGCTGAGCTACGAGGGCGGTCCCGTGAACTGGGACATGGCCAAGGACGTCGCCCGCCGGACCGTCGCCCAGGGCACCTCGGACGGTGTGAAGGACGCGAGCGTCGGCATCGCGGAGAAGTCCGCCGTGGAGGAGGCCGTGCGCCTGGCCGACCACTGGCTGGACGACGTGACCTCCCTCCCCTCGGGCGCGACCACGGCCGTCGCCTGGAGCCGCGCCGAGTGGGTCGAGGCGACCCTGCCGGTGTGGAAGGAGCTCGTGGACCCGGTCGCCGAGCGCGTCGGCGCGGCGATGGGCAGCGTCGTGCCCGAGGAGATGCAGGCCATGGCGGGCCCGCTGCTCGGCATGATGCGCTCCATGGGCGGGGCCATGTTCGGCCAGCAGATCGGCCAGGCCGTGGGCGTGCTCGCGGGCGAGGTCGTCGGCTCCACCGACATCGGGCTGCCTCTGGGCCCGGCCGGCAAGGCGGCGCTGCTGCCGCTGAACATCCAGGGCTTCGGCAAGGACCTCGGGGTGCCCTCGGAGGAGGTCCGGCTGTACCTGGCCCTGCGCGAGGCGGCGCACGCCCGGCTGTTCGCGCACGTGCCGTGGCTGCGCTCGCACCTGTTCGGCGCGGTCGAGGGGTACGCGCGCGGCATCAAGGTCGACACCTCCAAGCTGGAGGACGTGGTCGGTCAGATCGACCCGACCAACCCGGAGCAGCTGCAGGAGGCCCTGCAGGGCGGCATGTTCCAGCCGCAGGACACCCCCGAGCAGAAGGCCGCGCTGGCCCGCCTGGAGACGGCCCTCGCGCTGGTCGAGGGCTGGGTGGACGCGGTGGTCCACGAGGCGGCCAAGCCCCGGCTGACCTCGGCGGACGCGATGCGCGAGACCATGCGGCGGCGGCGCGCCTCGGGCGGCCCGGCGGAGCAGACGTTCGCGACGCTGATCGGGCTGGAGCTGCGGCCGCGCCGGCTGCGGGACGCCTCGCGGCTGTGGGCCTCGCTGACCGATGCGCGCGGCGTGGAGGGGCGCGACGGGCTGTGGGAGCACCCGGACATGCTGCCGACGGCCTCCGACCTCGACGACCCGGACGGCTTCGTCCACCGCGAGCAGCTGGACTTCTCCGAGATCGACAAGATGCTCGGCGAGGCGGCGCAGCGGCGCGAGCAGGGCGACAATGGCGGCGACAAGGGCGGCGACGAGGGCGGCAGCCGGGGCGAGGGTGAGGACGGGAAGTGAGCCTGTACGAGGACGCCGTCCTGGTCCTGAAGGGGTACGAGGGCCGCGACGAGCAGCAGAGCGCCCTGCGCGAGGTCTACCTCGAGCACCTGGCGGCGCATCCCGACGGGGTCTACAAGCCCTGTCAGGCCGGGCACGTCACGGGCAGCGCGCTGGTGATCGACCCCGTGGGCGGCCGCGTGCTGCTGACCCTGCACAAGAAGCTCGGCCTGTGGTTGCAGATGGGCGGGCACTGCGAGCCCGGTGACGCCACGCTCGCCGCGGCGGCGATGCGCGAGGCGGTCGAGGAGTCGGGCATCGCCTCGGGGCTGACGCTGCTGGCGGGCGGGCCGGTGCGGCTGGACCGGCATCCGATCCCGGCGCCCTGCAACTGGCACCTCGACGTGCAGTACGCGGCGCTGGCCCCGGCCGGTGCGACCGCGGAGATCAGCGACGAGTCGCTGGACCTGCGCTGGTTCCCGTACGAGGAGGTTGCGGCGGTGGCCGACACCTCGGTGGTGCGGCTGGTCGAGGCGACCCGGGCGCGACTGGGCGCGTGAGCAGAGCCGCCCGCCGGCCGACCCGCTCGGGCGGCGGGGCGCCCGTGTGATGTGCGAGGGGCGGGGCCGCCGGTGCGGCCCCGCCCCTCGGCGGTGGTGGAGCGCTCAGTTCCAGACGTTGTTCTGGTTCTGGGCGTGGGCCCCGTGCTGGCCCATGCCGAACTGCGCGGCGATGCCCTGCCCGAGCTGCGCGTTCTGCGGCGGCAGCACCTCGCTGGGCTGCACCAGGGCGAAGCCGGTTCCGAGGAAGCTGAGCTCCCAGCCCTCGCCGGTGTTGCCGCGGCGCCGCCAGACGCCCGAGGAGTGCGTCTGGGCCTGCATCTGCACGCGCAGCGAGGTGGACCAGGCGACGATCGCGTCGGCGTCCACGTTGACGTACTTGTCCGGGGTGACCTGCATCATCAGCGGCTGCCCGGAGGTCATCAGGGCCACCTTGCCGCGGCCGGTGATGTTCAGCTGGTACTTGCCGGAGCCGGAGATCCCGTACTGGCTGTCCACCGCGATGACCTCGGCGTGCAGGCTGGAGTCCATGGCCAGGACGTAGCTGCTGTCGACCGTGAGGCCCTCGTGGTCCACGTCGAGGACGTGCACGTGCTGGGCGAGGTTGGCGAAGTAGACCGTGCCCTGCCCGGAGCAGCGCATCAGGTCCAGGCCCTCGCCGGTGCGGCGGCGGGCGCCCCGCTGGCTGCTGCTCTGGTACTCGCCGTCGAAGTCGATGATCCCCTGGTAGGCGACCATGGAGCCCTTGCGGGCGAGGACGTCGTCGGAGCCGGCCAGGGTGACCCGCAGCAGCTGCGGGTTCTGGACGGTGTACCGGTCCTGGGACTGCTGTTCGGCGTGGCCGAAAAGTGAGCTCTGCATGATGTGTGTCCGCTCCCCCTCAGCCCCGGGTCCGGAGCCGGTCGGTGCTGTCCTCGCTGGGCTGTACGACGACGATGCCCTGGCCGGAGAAGGCCATCTGGTAGGCCTCCCCGCTGCCCCGGCCGATCATCGACGAGGCCTTGAAGCTGCGCTTCCCCTTCACCTTGAGGTTCGGCGACCACGCGACGAGCGCGTCCGGGTCGACGTAGGTCTCGTCCTCGCCGCGGCCGCAGTCGACGACGATGGGGGTGCCGCGGGAGGTGATGGCCACCCAGCCGGTGCCGGCGATCTGCACGTTGAACAGGCCCTGGCCGGCGAACTTGGCCATGCCCTTGACCCGCTCGACGCCCCACTGGAGGTGGGCGTCGAAGGCGAGGACGTTGGTGCCGTTGACCGACAGGGCGTCGTTGTCGAGGTGGATGACGACGACGTCGGCGCCGTAGTCGGCGAGGTAGAGCAGGCCGTCGCCGGTGCACTTCATCAGCGGGGTGCCCTCGCCGGTGAGCCACTGCGAGGCCATCTGGCGCAGGGCCGGCGGGTTGGGCTCGTACTGGACGAAGCCCTCGTAGGCGACCATCGATCCGGTGCGGGCGAAGAGGTCCTGGCCGCTCTGCATGGCGACCTTGAGCATCGCGCGGCCGTGGTTCTCCATGCGGGCCGTGACGGGGGTGGGGGCGTAGCCCGCGAGCTGCTGGTTCATTGCGTTCATGACGGGCTCCCTCAGACCTCGTACGGCTGGACGACGATGAAGTTGCCGGGGGCACCGCGGAATTGGAGGTTCACGGTCTCCCCGCTGTGGCCCGGGTAGGCGTTGCGGCGCAGCCGGACCTGGCTGGAAACGATCACCTGGGAGGCCGCGGACCACGCCACGATGGCGTTGCTGTCGGCGAAGGTGGTCGGGGTGACGGGCAGCACGACGGGGGTGCCGTGCGTCTTGACGATCACGGTGCCGGTGCCCTGGAAGAGCATGGTGAACAGGGCTCCGCCCGGGATGCCGTGGCCCTCGATGCGGCGGACCTCGTGGTGCAGGGACTCGTCGAAGGCGAGGACGCTCTCGGAGGAGACGCAGATGCCGTCGCCCTGGAGCTCGATGGCGTGCAGGTGGGCGCCGTTCTCGGCGAGGAAGACCTGGCCGCGGCCGCTGCACCGCATCAGCTGCATCTCCTGGCCGGTGGCGTTGCCGACGATGCGGCCGGCGAAGCCGGCTCCCTTGTAGCTGAAGTCCACCTTGCCCTGGTAGAGAACCATGCTGCCCTGGCGGGCGAGCACGGGCTGGCCGCCCATTGCCAGGTCGACGCGCATCAGCTGCTGGTTCTGCGCCGTCCAGCGGGCGCCCGTGGGCACCTCCTTGTACGGCTGGAGGGCCGCGCCGAGGCCGCCGCCGGGGGCCTGCGGGGCCGCCTGGCCGTAACCGGGCGCGGGCTGCTGGCCGTACGGGGGCGGCTGCTGGCCGGGGACCTGGCCGTAGCCGGGCTGCTGCTGGCCGTAGGGCGCGGGGGCCGGGGCCGGCGGCGGGACCTGGCCGTAACCGGGCTGCTGGTGGCCGTAGCTCGGCTGCGGCGGCTGCGGGACCTGGCCGTAGGAGGGCGGGCCCGGCTGCTGCGGCGGGGGCGGCTGTCCGTACGGGGCGGGGGCCTGCGGCGCCTGCGGGGCGATGGGGCCCACCATGGTGGGCGCCGAGTGAACCGGGGCGGGCGCGGCCGGCGGGGCGGGCTGCTGGTACTGCGGGGCGGGGGCCTGGGGTTGCGGGGCCTGGGGGGCCTGCGGCTGCGCGGGTGCCTGGACCGGGGCCCCGAAGGAGGGGGCGGGGGCGGCGGCCGGCGGCGGGGCGAAGGCGGGGGCGGCGGCCTGGGCCGGGGCGGCCTGCTGCGCCTGGGCCGGGGCCTGCTGCTCCTGCTCGTCCTCCTCGGCGACCTCGCCGCCGAAGTTCTTCAGCAGGGCGGCGAGTCCGCCGTCGAAGCCCTGGCCGACGGCGGCGAAGCGCCACACGTCCTTGAGGTAGAAGTCGCCGAGCATCACCGCGCGCTCGGTGCTGAACTCCGCGCCCGTGAACGAGTACCGCACGACCTCCTCGCCGCCGGCCACGATCCGGATGTAGCCGGGGCCGATCTGCGACATCTGGCCGGGGCCGTCGATGGTGGCGGTGAAGGACAGCTTGTGGATGGCGGCCGGGATGCGGTCCAGGGTCACCCGGAACGACTCGGTGTCACCCGCCTGCGGGCCGAGCTGCTGGATCGACTCCTCCGGCGACTTCGGCTGGTTGTAGAAGACGAAGTAGCGGTCGTCCGACAGCCGCTCATCGGCGTCGAGGCCGAAGCAGCTGATGTCGAAGGCGAGTCCCGGCCCGGCGATCTGGACGCCCACGTACAGATCGGTGCCTGCCGTCAGATCGCTGATCCTGGCCTTGTGACCGCGTTGGAATTCCCTGGCCATACGTAACGACCGTCCCCCATCCCGACAGTGAATTGCGTGCCGCTCAGGCTAGCCCCATCCGGCGACATCCGGCCAAGCCGGTACCGACCCGGTACACGGCGCCTCACTCCGCACGGGGCGCCGGCACCTTGGGGAGGCGCTCGGCGGCGGCCACCCCTTCGAGGTAGCCGCGGGCGCGCTCGGTGCGCGGATAGGCCTCCAGCAGCTCCCAGAAGCGCGGCCCGTGGCCCGCGACGAGGAGGTGGGCCAGCTCGTGCAGCAGCACGTAGTCGACCACGTACTCCGGCATGCCCTGGAGGCGGTGCGAGAGGCGGATGCTGCCCTCGGCGGGGGTGCACGAACCCCAGCGGGTGTTCTGGTTGGTGACCCAGCGCACCGAGCGCGGGCGGGCGCGGGCACCGAGGTACTGCTCGGACAAGCGTGCGGCGCGCTCGGCCAGTTCGGCGTCGCCGAGGGTGCGCCGGCTCTCCTGCGCGGCGAGCTTGTCGAGCATGACACCGACCCAGCGCTGCTCCTCGGCCTCCGACATCCGGGCAGGGATGAGCACGACCGTACGGTCGCCCTCGCGGTAGGCGGACACGGTCCTGCGGCGGCGCGCGCTCCGGCGGACTTCGACGGCGCGCTGCGTGGGGTCGGCGGACACGCCCTCGACCGTACCCGTTCGCCGCGGTCGGCGTACCGCCGCTCCGCGGTTCGAACATGATCGGTGCGCAGCCGGTGCGGAAAGCGCGCCCATCCTGCATCTCATATGCCTTATAGGGGTCGCCTGTGGACGAATGCGCGCACGGAGGGCGGCGGGCGGGCACTCTGCGGGGGACGGCAGAACGCGGCGGGAGCCCGGGGCGAACGCGGCGGTGGGTGGACGAGGGGGCAAGGCGATGTATCCGAAGGTGAAGCCGGCGTTGGCCAGGGCGTGGCGGGATCTGCAGACGGTGCAGTTCGGGGTGACGCCCGCGCATGCGGTGGTGCTGGGTCCGGTGGACACGGCGACCGGGTCGCTGATCGACCGGATCGACGGGACGCGGGGCATGGACCGGCTGCGGGCGGAAGGCGCGGGGATGGGCCTGCCGGAGGGCCAGGTGGACGCGCTGGTACGGCGGCTGGCCGCGGCCGGGCTGATCGACGACGCCACGGCGGGCGGTCCGCAGGCCCAGGCGGTGCGCAGGCGGCCGGAGACGCTGGAGCGGCTGGGGCCCGACCTGGGTTCGCTGTCCCTGGTGCACCGTGAGCCGGGCGGGGACCTGCGGGGGGTCGCGGCGCGGCGGAGGTTACGGGTCTAGGTGCGCGGCAGCGGCCGCGTCGGCGCGATGATCGCCGGGGTCCTGGCGGGAGCCGGCGTGGGCCGGGTCGAAGTGCTCGACGGCGGCCGGGTGGAGCCGGCCGACGTGGCGCCCGGCGGGCTGGGGCCCGGCAGCATCGGCCGGCTGCGCGCCGAGGCCGCGGCGCGGCTGGTCCGCGAGTCGGCCCCGGGGCGGCCACCGGGCGCCGGGGAGCGCGAGGGGCCCGACGGTGGGACGGCCCTGGTGGTGGTCGCGCCCCGGGACGGGCTGCACGCCTGGGCCCCGGATCCGGGAACCGCGTCCGACTGGATCGCCGCCGGCACCCCGCACCTGTACGCCGGGGTGCTGGAGGGGACCGGCCTGGTCGGACCGCTGGTGCTGCCGGGGGCCACGGCCTGCGCGGGCTGCATGGAGCGGGAGCGGGTCGATCGGGACCCGGCCTGGCCGCGGATGCTCGTGCAGTGGCGCTCGGCGCACCGCCGACGGGCCGGCGCCGCCTGCGACCTGGGGGTGGCCACGGCGGTGGCCGGGCTGGCCGCGGCCCATGCGCTGTCCTTCCTGGACGGGGAGCTCCCGGCCTCCACGGCGGCCCGCTGGGAGGCCGCCCTGCCCGGGCTGCACTGGGAGCGCACCGCGGTCCGCCCGCATCCGGACTGCCCGTGCGCCGCGGCCTCGCTCACGGCGGGGCGGGAGCAGGAGCAGGAGGTCGGGTCGTGAGCCGGCTGTCATCCCGGCGCGGCGAGCCGCTCCTCCACGGCGCGGCAGAACTCCGGGATCCGCGGCTGCGCCCAGGCGAGCACCGGGAGCAGGCTGCGCAGGCTCATGAGCAGCTCGTCCACCGTGCCCCTGGGCGGGTTGAGGTCCAGGAAGCGGGCGAGGGACCGCTCCGCCTCGTCCCAGCGGGCCCGTACGCAGTGGGCGAGGACGAGGTTGGCGTGGTCGTCGGGCTCTTGGGGCGCGGAAAGGAGTCCGACCGCCCGTTCCAAGTGGTGGTCTCGCTCGGGGTGCCGGAGTACGTGCAGCACCACGGCCGTTTCGTAGTGGGTCCAGGCCTCGTCGGGGTCGAGTGCGATCGCGCGCGTGAGATCGGCCAGCGCCTGGTCGTACTGGCCGAGCAGCCGCCGGGTGGCACCCGAGCGGGTCAGCACCGACGCGTTGTCGGGCCGGACCTCGTCCGCACGGGTGTAGTCCGCCAGCGCCTCCTCGACCCGGCCCAGCTTGATGAAGACGTCCCCCCGGTCGCTGAGGGCCCAGGCATCATCCGGCCCCAGTTCGATGGCTCGGGTGTAGTCGGCCCTGGCTTCGCCGTACTGGCCGAGCACTTCATGCGTCAGTCCGCGGTGCCGCAGGGCCCACCGGTACCCCGGGGTGAGCTCGATCGCGCGGTCGAAGTCGGCCAGAGCCTGGTCGAACAGGCGCATGAGCCGGTAGGTCTCGCCGCGGTGGGCGAGGGCCCAGCCGTAGTCCGCCGTGAGCTCGACGGCCCTCGTGAGATCGGCGAGCGCCTCCTCGTACCGGCCCGTCAGCCGGAAGACGTCCCCGCGGGAGGCCAGCGCCGAGGAGTCATCGGGCTCCAGCTCGAGGGCACGGGTGTAGTCGGCCCGCGCCTCTTCGTACCGCTCGCACAGCCGGTGGCATTCCCCTCGGGCCACCCTGGCCCAGGCGTAGTCGGGGTCGGCCTCGATCGCCCGGTCGAGGGTGGTCAGGGCTTCCTCGTACCGCCCGGTGCTCGTGAGGACCCAGCCCCGGCTTGCCAAGGCCCAGGCGCTGTCCGGTTCGATCTCGAGGGCGCGGTCGAAGTCCGCGAGGGCCTCGTCGAACCGGCCGGTGCTGCGGTGGAGGGCGCCGCGCTGGACGAACGCCCCGAAGTCGTCCGGAGCGAGCTCGATCGCCCGGTCGTAGTCGGCGAGCGCCTCCTCGTGCCGGCCGAGGTTGTGGTGGCAGTACCCCCGGCAGACCAGGCTCCAGACGTACTCGGGGTCGAGTTCGAGTGCGCGGGTGTAGTCCGCGACGGCCTCTTCGAAGCGTTCGGTGAGCTCGTGCGTGCGGCCGCGGCCGTAGTGGGCGCGTTCGGTCTCCGGGTCGAGGGCGAGGGCCTGCGCGTAGTCCGCCAGGGCCTCGGCGTACCGCTCGGCGTTGCGGTGGTCCCGGCCCCGGAGCGTCAGGGCGAGGCAGCGGCCGGCGGTGTCGAGCGGGGCGCGGGTCAGCAGGAGCGTCAGGGTGGCGATGCGGGGGTCCGGCTGTTTCAGGGCCTCGCGGAGGCGTTCGCTCCAGGAGGCCAGGTCCGCGGACTCGGTGTCCCGGCCGGCCTGGTCCAGGGCCTGGACCCAGCGGTGGAGGGTGGTGATGCCGTGGTCGTAGGCGTCGAGGAGCTCGCCGAGGGCGGCGGGGAGGGCGCCTCGGGGGTCGGCGCAGAGCCGGTGGTAGGTCTCCTGGAGGCGGTGGCCGCGCCAGTTCTCGTCCGACCACCAGCCGTCCGGCGGGGCGGCGGCCTCCTCCAGCCGGGCCCGGCGCCCGTGGAAGGCGTCGGCCAGGCGGCCGTGGAGCCGCTCCCAGCGTGCGGGGGACTGCCTGCGCTGGAGGCGCAGCATCGCCGTACGGACCACCTGGTGGTAGCGGCAGTGGCCGGAGCGGTCGGTGACGAAGGGCATGGAGCGGAGCCAGCCGAAGAGTTCGGCCGCCTCCTCCTCGACGGCCGCCCGGTACACGTCCTCGTCCAGCTCCTGGGGGAACGCGCAGGCCAGGGCGGCGGCCCGGCGGGCGGGGTCGGTCTCCCACTTCAGGAACCGCTCCACGGCGGTGCCGCTGGGGTCGCCGATCTCCTCCACGCTTGCCGGCTGGGTCTCGGCGAGGGTGGAGACCAGGACCGGGAGCCGGCCCGACAGGCGCAGGATCACCTCGACGATCCGCTCGTCGGTGACTCCCTTGCCGGCGAGCAGGGTGCGGGCCTCGGTGTCGGTGAAGACCTCCAGCGGCCAGTCGGTGACCAGGTCCTGCCAGTCCTCCCAGCAGCGGGCGGCGAGCCGGGACTGGCCGGCGAGGACGACCAGCACGTTCGCGGGGAGTTCCCCGTGGCGGTCGCTGACCAGGATGTCGCGGAGCCAGGTGTCGAGCATCGGCCCGGTGCGCTCGTAGGTGTCGAAGAAGAGCACGATCCACGGGTGCTTGCGTGCGACGCCCGCGAGCTCTTCCAGGAAGACTGGAGTGAGGGCGTCGAGCGGGGAGAGGACGAGTTCGACGTCGCCGTGGCTGCGCAGGCGGGTGCTGAGGAGGGCCTTGACCCGGTCCGCGCCGGCGGCGACCTGGTTCGGGTCGACGGCGCCGGCGAAGGGGCCGACCCCGGGGATCAGGCCGAGTCCGGCCAGGCCCAGCTGGGAGGCGACCACGCTGGAGGGAGAGGGAGCCGGGGCGCCGCCGGCGGCGGGGTCGGCTCCGGCGGTGCCGATTCCGGCGTCGGCCTCGTGCCGGCGCTGGCGGTAGGTGGCCAGCAGTTTGTCGAAGGCCTTCAGCGGGGCACCCTGCTGGGCGAACTGGGCGCTGATGACCTCCATCGTCTCGATGGCGTCGGCGGCGGATTCGTCCGCGCAGGCGGTGATCGCCTGGTCTTCGCGGGCGATGGTCTCCAACCGGCGTACGAGGGAGGACTTCCCGACCCCGGCCTGGCCGCGGACGTGGAAGAGGAACTGCGTCGCCTCGTCCGGGGGCCGGCGCAGGGTGTCGCGGAAGGCCGCCACCTCTCCCTGGCGGCCGACGAATCCGCTGGAACGCCGCCGCCTGATGAGTTCCTGCCTCGAAGGCCCCCGCCCCGCCATGCACAGCCCTTTCGAGATCCGTCCTGGTGTGCTGCCGACCATGGTCTCCCACCCGGGTCGGCAGCGGCCGCCGATGGCCGGATTCGAGTCCTGGCGGAGGCCGGGAGATGCGGGCCCGGCGGGTGGGAAGGGCCATGGCAGGATGCGTTTTGACCGCAGGCACGGGGAGGGCACCCCTGAACCGCCGCTTGCGCCACGGCTGTCTGGGAATTGGAGGGGCGCATGTCTGATCTTCCCCGGAAGGCGGTCACCCGGACCGTCAAACTGGCCGCTCTGCCGCTGGGCATAGCGGGTCGGGCCACCTGGGGGCTCGGAAAGCGGATCGGGGGCAAGTCGGCGGAGATCGTGGCGCGCGAGATCCAGCAGCGCACTGCCGATCAGCTCTTCCGCACGCTCGGGGAGTTGAAGGGCGGCGCCATGAAGGTGGGGCAGGCCCTGTCCGTCTTCGAGTCCGCGCTGCCCGAGGACTTCGCCGGGCCGTACCGGGCGGCGCTGACCAAGCTCCAGGAGGCGGCTCCGCCGCTGCCCGCGCACACGGTGCACCAGGTGCTGGCAGAGCGGCTGGGTGACGATTGGCGGGATCTGTTCGAGGAGTTCGAGGACAAGCCGGCCGCGGCGGCCTCGATCGGGCAGGTGCACCGGGCGGTGTGGCACGACGGGCGGCAGGTCGCGGTCAAGGTCCAGTATCCGGGGGCCGGTGAGGCGCTGGTGTCGGACCTGAGGCAACTGGGCCGGTTCGCGGGGCTGCTGGGGCCGCTCGTGCCCGGGATGGATCTCAAGCCGCTGATCCAGGAATTGCGCGAGCGGGTCGTGGAGGAGCTGGACTACGAGCTGGAGGCCGAGGCGCAGCGCACCCACGCGGATGCGTTCGAGGGCGATCCGGACGTGGTCGTACCGGAGGTGGTGCACCAAGGCGACCAGGTGCTGGTGACGGAGTGGTTGGAGGGGACCCCGCTGTCGGAGGTGATATCCGACGGCACGCAGGAGGAGCGGGACCGCGCGGGGCAGTTGCTGGCCCGGTTCCTGTTCACGGGGCCCGCGCGCACGGGGCTGCTGCACGCCGATCCGCACCCGGGGAACTTCCGGCTGCTGGCGGGGCCGGACGGCCGGGTGCGGCTGGGCGTGCTGGACTTCGGCACGGTCGACCGGCTGCCGGGCGGGTGGCCCAAGCCGATCGGCACCTCGCTGCGCATGACGCTGGAGGGGGACGCCGAGGGGATCTACGGGCACCTGTGCGCGGAGGGGTTCGTGCGGGAGTCCATAGAGCTGGACCCGGAGGCGGTGCTCGCCTACCTGCGGCCGATCATCGAGCCGGCCGAGGCCGAGGAGTTCACCTTCACCCGGTCGTGGCTGCGCGGGCAGGCGGCCCGCATAGCCGACCCCCGCTCCCCCGCCCACCAGTTGGGCCGGCAGATCAATCTGCCGCCCTCGTACCTGCTGATCCACCGGGTCACGCTGAGCACGATCGGGGTGCTGTGCCAGCTGGGCGCGACGGTGCGGCTGCGGGGCGAACTGGAGTCCTGGCTGCCGGGGTTCCTGCCCGAGGAGTGAGCGGGCGGGGCCGCGCACCGGGGGCGGTCACCACCAGGACGAGTCGAGGCGGCCCTCGATCGCGCGGAGGTTGGCGCGCGCGCAGTCCACGCAGAAGTACTGTCTGGCCCCGTTCTCCACGGAGCAGGTCCAGGTGGGCGGGGCGACGCCGGCGGGGGCCCGGGTGCCGCAGCGCGCGCAGACGACGGGCTGCGCCTCGGGTCCCGGCTGGGCGGGATGGGGAGTCGGCTGGTCCACCTCCAGACGATATCCCCGCGGGGCCGCGGAGCGGTCCGCAACGCACCGGGGGGACCGGTCCGTTCGGACCGGTCCCCCCGGGAGGCTGCCGTGCCGCCGGCTCGACCGGCGGTCAGCGGTGGTCGGGGCCGTCAGTGCATGACGGCCATCGCCAGTGCACGGCGGGCGCGCATGGAGACGCGCTCGGCTCGCCGCTGCATGCGGCGGGCGGCGACCAGGCGCAGGGCGCGACGCTCGGCGTCGACCTCACGCATCCGGTCCTCCATATGTGCACGGGCCAGGGCTTCTGGGATGAGTTGCATTTCGCGGGTCCTGTTCTGACGCGAGGTGATCGCGCCGGTGGTGATGAAGTCTGCGGTGGCGGAGCCGTGCGGCTTCTCGCTCGTCGTGTGGGCGGTCATGGGGGCCTGCTTCAGGGGGTCGTGCGTCAGGGGGCGGTCGATGGTTCCGATGGTGGCGTTCATGCCGAGGCAACCGGGTTCTTGCGCGGGCGGCCACGGGGACGCTTGCGGGCGACGACCACACCCTGGACGAAGAGCTCGCCACCCCAGACACCCCAGGGCTCGCGGCGCTCGACCGCGCCGGCGAGGCAGGCCTCGACCAGCGGGCAGGTGCGGCACAGGGACTTGGCGTACTCGACGTCGGCCGGGGACTCGGCGAAGAAGACCTCCGGGTCGTAGGTGCGGCAGGCGACGGGTACACCGAGGTTCTCGATGGCGTCGTCGAGCGCGGTGAGCGCGGTGAGGGGAGTCAAGGCGGAGTCCTCCGGGACGGCGGGCGGGGAGATCGTGTGGGTCTGCGGTACGGACGGGGCGTGCGCTTCGAGTTGCACGGTGTTTTCTTCCTCGTCTTGTTCGTCTAGTCGTTCCGGCCGGGGTCGGCCGGGGGCGGCTGGTACCTGGTCTTGCCAGTCCCGAGGCTCCTTCGGGCTGCCGCCCCCGTTTGGGGGCAAACAGAAGGGCCGCGGATCCCGGGTGGGGTTCCGCGGCCCTGAAGGCGCCGGCCTGATCATCGGATCAGGCTGGATCACTCCAGGGTTCGAGCCCACGGAAGGCCCACATCAGGTGGTGCTGGTGCTGCGTCTGCTTCGTCTGCGTTCCGGCACCGGCCGCGGCGGCAAAGCCATAGGCCTGGGCCTGGGCTTCTGCCAGTACTGCCACCGGTGCCTGGGTCGGTCGCTCATTGCGCTCGCTCGCGAGCAGCGCGGCGGGCGCGGCCGCCAGGACGCGGTCGCCGGCGGAAATCGCAGACAGACCGGTACCCGGGAGCGGGAGGACGGAGACGGAACCGAGCAGGGTGGAGCCGAGGGTGCAGGAAGCGGCGACCGAGCGATCGGTCATTTTGGTGCTGGTCATGAAGCTGGTCACTGGTCTCGCCTCCTCTCGGCGTCTCGGGGACGGGGGCCCGGGGGCCCGTCCCATGCGTATTCGGATAAGTACAGCACGGATCCGGAGCTTCGTGTGAAGCCACCGTTTCCGTTGCTAAGAACCTATGGGGATTCGCTGGGCATGTGCAAACTATTTTTCCGACGAGTTTCTACGCGTCGGCCGCCTCGCCCCCGCCGGGCTCTTGACCTGCGCAGATCGCCAGGACGTCGGCCCCGTACCGGTCGAGCTTGCGGACGCCCACGCCGGGGATCGCCGCGAGCTCGCCGTCCTCGCCGGGCGCGGCCTCGGCGATCGCCATGAGCGTCTTGTCCGTGAAGACGCAGTACGCGGGCAACCCCTGCTCCTTGGCCCGCACGGCCCGCCACTCCCGCAGCCGCTCGTACAGCCCCTCGTCCATGTCGGAGGGGCAGTCCTCGCAGCGCATCAGCTTCAGCTCGCCCGCCTCGGTCAGCGTCCTGCCGCAGACCCGGCAGCGGACCGGGCCGCGGCGGGTGCGGCCGCGCCCTGCGGGGACCGGCCCGGCGGACGGGGCGCCGGCCCGGGGCGCGAGGGCCCCCGAGCCGGGCCGCAGCCCGTTCAGGAAGCGGCTGGGCCGACGGGAGGCCCGGCCGCCCGGGGAGCGCGAGAGGCCCCAGGAGAGCGTCAGGTGGTGCCGTGCGCGGGTGACGCCGACGTAGAGCAGCCTGCGCTCCTCCTCGATCTGCTCGTCGGTCTTGGCGTACGTGATCGGGATCATGCCGTCGGTGAGGCCGACGAGGAACACGGCGTCCCACTCCAGGCCCTTGGCGGCATGCAGCGAGGCGAGGGTGACGCCCTGGACGGTCGGGGCGTGCTGGGCGGCCCGGCGCTCCTCCAGCTCGACCGCGAGGTCGGCGAGGGTGGCGCCGGGCCGGGCGCGGGCGAAGTCCTCGGCGAGGCGGACCAGGGCGGCCAGCGACTCCCACTGGTCGCGCACGGCGCCGGAGCCGGCGGGCGGCTCGGCGCTCCAGCCGGTGGAGCTGAGCACGGCCCGGACCTGGGAGCCGAGCTCGACCACGTCGTCGAGGAGCGGGTCGTTGCCGCCGGAGCGGGCGGCTCCGCGCAGGGCGAGCATCGCCTTCTGCACCTCGGCCCGCTCGAAGAACCGCTCGGCGCCGCGCAGCTGGTACGGGACCCCGGCATCGGCGAGGGCCTGCTCGTAGACCTCGGACTGGGCGTTGATGCGGTAGAGCACGGCGATCTCGCCGGCCGGGACCCCGGCGGAGACCAGCTGCCGGATCCGGGCGGCGACGCCCTCGGCCTCGGCGGGCTCGTCGGCGTACTCGGCGTAGACCGGGGCGGGGCCGGGCTCGCGCTGGGAGACGAGCTCCAGGCGGTGCTCGGCGGCGCGGCCCCGCGCCTGGGCGAGCAGCCCGTTGGCCAGGTGCACGACCTGCGGGGTGGAGCGGTAGTCGCGGACCAGCTTGACCACGGTGGCGTGCGGGTAGCGGGCGCGGAAGTCCAGCAGGTGGTCGGGGGTGGCGCCGGTGAAGGAGTAGATCGTCTGGCTGGCGTCGCCGACGACGCAGAGGCTGTCGCGCTCGCCGAGCCACAGCTCCAGCAGCCGCTGCTGGAGCGGGCTGACGTCCTGGTACTCGTCGACGACGAAGTGCTGGTACTGGCTGCGGATCTGCTCGGCGATGTCGTGCCGGTCCTGGAGGATGCCCACCGTCAGCAGCAGCACGTCCTCGAAGTCGATCATGGCTCGGTCGCGCTTGAGCTGCTCGTACGTGGCGTAGATCTGGGCGATCTCGGCCATGTCGCGGGGGGCTTCGCGGCCGGCCTTGAGGGCCGCCGCCGGATAGTCCGCGGGCACGGTCTGCGTGACCTTCGCCCATTCGATCTCGCCGGTGACGTCGCGCAGCTCGCCCCGGTCCAGCCGCAGCCGGCAGCGGGCGCCCGCCTCGGCGACCAGCTGCACCTTCCGCTCGACGAGCCGGGGCAGGTCCCCGCCGATCGCCCTGGGCCAGAAGTACTGCAGCTGGCGCAGGGCGGCGGAGTGGAAGGTCCGCGCCTGGACGCCGCCCGCGCCCAGCGAGCGCAGGCGGCCGCGCATCTCGCCGGCGGCGCGGTTGGTGAAGGTGACGGCGAGCACGCTGGCGGGCATCAGCTGCCCGGACCGGACGCCGTAGGCGATGCGGTGGGTGATCGCCCGGGTCTTGCCCGTCCCCGCTCCGGCCAGCACGCACACCGGTCCGCGCAGGGTCGTCGCGACCTCGCGCTGCTCCGGGTCCAGGCCCAGGAGCACCGCGTCGGCCGACTCGGCCGCCTCGGCGCCGGCGGGGAAGGACGGGAAGTGCGTTGCTGCTGTCACCCCAACATGCTGCCAGGTCCGCAGTGGCGGGCGGGACCTCTGTCCACAGGCCTGCGTCCACAGGGCGCCCCCGCCGGTCGTACTTGACGTACCGGCTGCACCGCGGGTGCGGGAATGGCTCCCGGGTCCCGTACGTTCGAGTACTCGGCACCACGCCCAGACCCACCCACGAAGGAGCGCAGCATGCAGGACACGGGTTCCGTGACGATGTACAGCACGACCTGGTGCGGCTACTGCCGCCGGCTGAAGACCCAGCTGGACCGGGAAGGCATCGCGTACAACGAGATCAACATCGAGCTGGACCCGGAGTCCGCGGCGTTCGTCGAGAAGGCGAACGGCGGGAACCAGACCGTTCCCACCGTGCTCGTCGTCTCGCCCGCCGGCACCGAGTCGGTCATGACGAACCCGAGCCTCGCCCAGGTGCAGCAGGCGCTCGCCGTCTGACCGGGCCGTTCCGGCCCGTTCCGGTGCGACGGAAAGGCCCCCGCCCTCGGGCGGGGGCCTTCGCTGTGCGCGGTGCGCGCGTGTGAGGAACCCCGCGCCCGGGCTACGCGGCCGGGCGGGGCAGCGGCTCGCCGTACCAGCGCTCGACCAGCCGGGCCGCGATCGAGATCCCCGACGGCGGCAGCACCTCGCCGGACTCGAACGCCGCGCGCAGCTCCTCGCGGGAGAACCAGCGGGCCTCCTCGATCTCCTCGCCGTCGACGTTGATCTCGCAGGAGACGGCGCGGGCGGTGAAGCCCAGCATCAGGCTGTACGGGAAGGGCCAGGGCTGGCTGGCGACGTACTCGACCTCGCCGACCTGGACGCCCGCCTCCTCCCAGACCTCGCGGACCACGGACTGCTCGATGGACTCGCCCGGCTCCACGAAGCCGGCCAGCGTCGAGAAGCGGCCCTCCGGCCAGTGCACCTGGCGGCCCAGCAGCGCCCGGTCCCGGTCGTCGGTGACCAGCATGATCACCGCCGGGTCGGTCCGCGGGTAGTGCTCGGCGCCGCAGCCCGGGCAGCGCCGGATGTGCCCGGCGGCCGCGACCACGGTGCGCTCGCCGCAGCGCGAGCAGAAGCGGTGCATCCGCTGCCAGTTCTCCAGCGCCACCGCGTGCACCATCAGCCCGGCGTCGCGCGGGGACAGCAGCAGCCCGGCCTCGCGCAGGCCGGCCGGGCGGGCCGACTGGTCCATCCGGCCCGGCAGGGCGTCCTTCTGCAGCGCGAAGTACCGTACGCCGTCCTCGTCGGTGCCCAGGAAGTAGCGGTGGGTCTCCGTGAGCGGGGCCTCGAAGGCCGGCGTCATGACGATCCCGGTGCCCCCGTCGGGGGTGTCGTCGATCAGGACCTGGCCGCCGGAGACGACGAAGACCCGCGTCGTCGGGTGGCTCCACGCGGCGGCGAGCCATGCCTCGTCGAGGCGGTGGTGTGCGGCACGGTCGATCCCGCTGGGCGCGGCGAGCGAGATCGGGTGCTCGGTATGGGTGCTCACTGGTACTTCCAACTCCCCCGGTGGCTGGGACGGGCGGGCTCGGTGACGCGTGACGGGCGGGCGGTGCGGGGCTCGCGGCTCAGGACCGCGGCCCACGGCTCGTGGTTCGGGGCTCTCGGCCGGTTCGGGGCTCTCGGCTCACGGCTCACGGCTTCCAGGTGGCGGCCAGGTCGCTCCACAGGTGGGCGGCCGTCTCGACGCCCTTGAGGAGGAGGTCGAGCTCGACCTTCTCGTTGGGCGAGTGCCAGCCGTCCGAGGGCACCGAGATGCCGAGGAACAGCACGGGCGCGGACAGCACGTCCTGCAGGTCGGCCGCGGGTCCGGAGCCGCCCTCGCGGGTGAAGCGGACCTTCTGGCCGAAGGCGCGCCCCATGGCCCGGACGACCGACTGCAGCGCGGGGTGGTCCAGCGGCGTCAGGCACGGGCGGGTCGGGGCGCCGAAGACGATGGAGTGGCGGATCCCGTCCGGGATGCGGGCCGCGACCCAGTCGCGCACCGCGGCCTCGATCTCGTACGGGTCCTGGCCGGACACCAGGCGGAACGACAGCTTCAGGTGGGCGGAGGCGGGCACGATGGTCTTGCCGCCGGGGCCCTGGTAGCCGCCGCCGATGCCGTTGACCTCGGCGGTCGGGCGGGCCCAGACGCGCTCCAGCGTGGAGTAGCCCTTCTCGCCGGCGGCCGCGTGCGACTTCGCGGTGCGCAGCCACTGCGCCTCGTCGAACGGCAGCTCGGCGATCAGGGCCCGCTCCTCGTCCGTCAGCTCGGCGATGTTGTCGTAGAAGCCGGGGATCGTGACCCGCTCGTCGGCGTCGTGGAGCGCCGCGACCAGGCGGGCGGCGACGGTGGCCGGGTTGGGCACGGCCCCGCCGAAGGCGCCCGAGTGGATGTCCTGGTCGGGCCCGTGCAGGTCGATCTCGCAGTCGGCGACGCCGCGCATGCCGGTGCACACGGTCGGGGTGGTCTCGGACCACATGCCGGTGTCGGAGACGATGACCACGTCGGCGGCGAGGCGGGCCGCCTCGCGCTCCACCAGGGCGCGGAAATGGGGAGAGCCGGACTCCTCCTCGCCCTCGATCAGCAGCTTGAGGTGGACGGCGGGCGCCTCGGCGCCGGTCGCGGCCAGGTGGGCCCGTACGCCGAGGGTGTGGAAGAAGACCTGGCCCTTGTCGTCGGCGGCGCCGCGCGCGTACATCCGGCCGTCCTTGACGACCGGCTCGAACGGCTCGGTGCGCCAGCCGTCGGCCAGGGCGGCCGGCTGCACGTCGTGGTGGCCGTAGACCAGGACGGTCGGGGCCTCGGGGTCGTGGCTGGGCCACTCGGCGAAGACGGCGGGCGCGCCGGCGGTCTCCCAGACCTCGGCGGTCGGGAAGCCGGTCTTCTCGAGGTGAGCGGCGAGCCACTCGGCGCTGCGTCGTACGTCGTCCGCGTGCTCGGGCTGGGCCGAGACCGAGGGGATGCGCAGCCACTCCGCGAGGTCCTCGAGGAAGGCGGCGCGGTGCGTGTCGATGTACGTGCGGACGACGGTGTCCGCCGGGAGGTCGCTCATGCCCACGAGCCTATCCGGCCCTCCGGGGGCCGCCGCCGGTGCCCGTTTCGCCTTGGAGGATCCGCTCAAGACCGGCCCGGCCGGGCAGGTCGCGGGGCCGGATCACGCGGCCGCTGCGGACGTGGAGGAAGGCGGCGCCGACCCGGTCGAGGGGGGTGCCGGTGGCTTCCGCCCAGGCGAGGCGGTAGACCGCCAGCTGGAGGGGGTCGGCCTCGGTGGTGCGGCCGGTCTTCCAGTCGACGATCTCGTACGCGTAGGGGGCCCCGGGCTCCGGATCGCGGTACACGGCGTCGATGCGGCCGCGGACCACCCGGCCCGCCAGGGTGAGCTGGACCGGGACCTCCAGGCGGTACGGGGTCCGCTCCGCATACGGGCTGCGCTCGAAGGCGGCCTTGAGGGCGTCGAGGTCGGCCTCGTCGGCCACCTCCTGGTCGGAGCCGGGCAGGCCGGTCTCCGGGTCGAGGACGTCCAGGAACGGGAGCGGGAGCTCCTCGAACCGGGACTCCACCCAGGCGTGGAAGCGGGTGCCCCGGCGGGCGGCCGGCTGGGGCGGCTTGGGCATGGGGCGGGCGAGGTCGCGGGCGAAGCCGGCCTCGTCGGCGGCGAGGCGCAGCAGCTGGCTCGCCGAGAGGGCGGCGGGGAGCTCCACGTCGCGGACCGCCTCGCGGGCGCGGCGCAGCTCGCCCTCCAGGGCGTCGAGGTCCCGGTCCCAGGAGTCGACGGTCCGCGCCTCCTCGGGGCTGAGCCCGTGCGCCCCGGCGGGCCCGGGCCGGTCCGCGGTGCGCGCGGGCACGCCGCCGGGCAGCCACGGGTCGGTGTCGGCGGCGCTGGGCGCGGGGGCGCCGGGAGCGGTTTCTTCCCCCGCCCCGCCCCTTCCCGAAACCGGAGCTCCGCCCCGGACCCCGTGGCCGGGCGCAGTCGCTCCGCGACCGCCGCCGGGCGCCGGGGCGGCGCCCCGGGGCGCGTCGGCGCCCGCCGACGGGTCACCGGGCAGCCACAGCTCGTCGTTCGGGGCCTCCGCAGGAGTGCGGGAGCCGTCGGCGGGCGGCGCGGGCGACGCCGACGGGTCGGCCGGCAGCCAGAGCTCGGCGTCCGGGTCCGCCACAGGCGTGCCGGAGTCGCCCGCCGGGGGCGCGGACAGCGGCGACGGGTCGGCGGGCAGCCAGAGGTCGTCGTCCGGGCCCGCCGCGGGCACGTCGGGGCCGTCGGCGGGCCAGGGCTCCTCGTCGTAGGACGGGTCCTCGCAGTGCGGGGGCCAGAGGTAGGGGTCCTCCTCCGCCGCGGGTGCGGGGGCCGCCAGGTGGGATTCGACCAGGGCCGCAGCCGCCCGGCGCAGGGCCAGGGACGCGGGGTCCAGGGGCAGGGGCCAGGACTGGTCCGGCGCCGAGCCGGCCGACAGGGCCGGGTTCTCCTCCTCCGGGTCGGGCTCGGGAGCCCACGCCTCGATCTCCCCGTGGCCGGCCGCGCAGTGCCCGTACAGCGCCTGGAGGAACGGCGACGGCCCGCGCGGCTTCTTCTGCGTCGGGCCCCACCAGTGGCCGGAGGCCAGCAGCAGGGAGCGCGGGCGGGTGAACGTGACGTAGCCGAGGCGGAGCTCCTCGACCTCCTTGTGCTCCTTGAGGGCGGCCTTGAAGGACTTCAGCCCGGCCGAGGTCCACTCCGGGTCCGCGGGCAGGGTGGCGGCGTCGCCGCGCAGCGCGTACGGCAGCACCTTCGGGTACGAGGTCCACGCCTCCGGCGGCTTCTGCTTGGGGAAGGAGCCCGCGCACAGGTCGGGGACGACGACCACGTCCCACTCCAGCCCCTTGGACTTGTGGGCGGTGAGCACCTTCACCGTGTTCTCCCCGCCCGGAAGCGCGTGGTCGAGGCCCTTCTCGTACTGCACGGCCGTCCGCAGGAAGCCGAGGAAGGCCAGCAGCGACGCCTCGCCGTCGAGGGAGGCGAAGCCGGCGGCCACGTCCAGGAAGGACGAAAGGGTCTCGCGGCGGCGGGCGGCGAGCGCATGCGGCGACGCCGACAGCTCGACGTCGAGGCCCGTCACGGCCAGCACCCGGTGCAGGACGTCCATCAGCGGGTCGGAGAGCGAGCGCCGCAGGTCGCGCAGCTCCTGCGCGAGGTGGGCGAAGCGGACCCGGGCGGCCGCCGAGAACGGCAGGTCGTCTGGGCCCTCCGCGGCGCCCGGGCCGCCGCCCGCACCGTCCAGGAAGGTCTCCAGGGCGTCGGCCAGCGAGACGACCTCGGCCGGGTCCACGCCCTCCACGGCCGCGGCCAGCCGCCCGTCGGGGTCCACCTCGCCGGGCACCCGCCCGACGAGCTGCCGCGCCCGCCGACCCAGCAGGGCCAGGTCGCGGGCGCCGATCCGCCAGCGCGGCCCGATCAGGAGCCGGACCAGGGAGGCGTTGGCCCCCGGGTCCTGGAGCACCTCGCACACCGCGACCAGGTCGGCCACCTCGGGCAGGTGCAGGAGCCCCGACAGCCCGACCACCTCGACGGGCACGTCCCGGGCCACCAGCGCCGCCTGGATCTGCGCGAAGTCCCCGGCCGAGCGGCACAGCACCGCGATGTCGCGCGGCTCGGTCCCGGTGCGGACCAGGTGCGCGACCGAGTCGCCGAGCCAGTCGAGCTCCTCGGCGTGCGTGGCCAGCAGCGCGCAGCGCACCGAGCCGGCCTGCTCCTCGCCCGGCGCGGGCCGCAGCGCCTCGACGCCCTCGTGCATGGCGCGCAGCGGGGCGGCCAGCCCGTTGGCGAGGTCGAGGAGGCGGCCGCCGCTGCGCCGGTTCTCGCTGAGCGAGAAGCGGGTGGCGGGGCGGCCGTCGGCGTGCGGGAAGTGCTCGGGGAAGTCGTCCAGGTTGGCCACGGACGCGCCGCGCCAGCCGTAGATCGCCTGGCAGGGGTCGCCGACGGCGGTCACGGCGTGCCCGGTGCCCCCGCCGAAGAGCCCCGACAGCAGCAGCCGCTGCGCGACGGAGGTGTCCTGGTACTCGTCCAGCAGGACCACCCGGAACTCCTCGCGCAGCAGCGCCCCCACCTCGGGCCGGGTGGTGGCGAGCTCCGCGCACAGGGCGATCTGGTCGCTGAAGTCGAGCAGGTCGCGGGAGCGCTTGGCGGCGCGGTAGCGCTCGGTCAGCTCCAGCAGCTCCAGGCGGCCGCGGACCGCTTCGGGGACCTTGCGCAGGTCGTCGTTGGTCAGGCGGGCGCCGGCCAGCTCCTCCAGCAGGGCGGTGTCGTACGCGCGCAGCCGCTCGGGCGCGACCAGGTGCTCGGAGAGTTCCCCGTCCAGCGCCAGCAGGTCGCTGACCAGGTCGGGGACCGACTTCGTCAGCGCCGGGTAGGGGCCGGGCGCCTCGCGCAGCACGCGGGCGGCGAGCTGGAAGCGGGTGGCGTCGGCGAGCAGCCGGGCGCTGGGCTCCAGCCCGATGCGCAGGCCGTGGTCCTTCAGCAGCTGGCCGGCGAAGGCGTGGTACGTGGAGATGCGGGGCTCGCCGCCGGCCGCATCGGGGTGGTCGGCCGGGGAGGGGTCCGGGTCGGTGACGCCGGCCCGCGCGAGGGCCCCCCGTACGCGCTCGGCCAGTTCGCCGGCGGCCTTGTTGGTGAAGGTCAGGCCGAGGACCTGCTCGGGCGCGACCGTTCCGGTGCCGACCAGCCAGACCACGCGGGCCGCCATGACCGTGGTCTTGCCGGAGCCCGCGCCGGCGACGATGACCTGCGGGGCGGGCGGGGCGGTGATGCACTCCAGCTGTTCGGGGGTGAAGGGGATGCCGAGGAGCTCCTTGAGCTGCTCGGGGTCGGTGAGGGGGGACGGACGCGCGGACACCCGGAAAGGCTAGCCGTCCGCGCCGACACTGCCCGCGACCCGCATCACACCTGTGGACGGCCGGCGGGCCGGGCGGGCTCACTCCACCGTCTGGCGGCCCTCGGGGCGGGCGCTGCACGCGCTGCGGAAGGAGCAGTGGTCGCAGTGGCTGCCGGTGGCGGGGGCGAAGCGCTCGTCGAGGACCCGTCCCGCGGCCGTGGCCAGCAGCTCCCCGACCCATGCGCCGGAGGAGCCGGCCGACAGCCCCTCCTGCGCCTGCACCCTGGGGACCGTCTCGCCGCCGTCGCGCTTGGCCGCGCCCTGGCGGAGGTGGACGAGCTCGGCGCCGCCCGGCTCGGGCCGTACGCCGTCGAAGACCTCGTCGACGGCGCCCGCGCGGACGGCGAGCTGGTAGACGGCGAGCTGGGGGTGGCGGGCCACCTCGGCCTTGGTCGGCGCCGACTTGCCGGTCTTGAAGTCGACGACGTACGCGCGCCCCTGCGGGTCCGCCTCGACCCGGTCCATGGAGCCCCGGATCCGGACGGCGTACTCGCCCGCTTCGAGCGTGACGTCGAAGTCGTGCTCCGTGGCGACCGCCGCCCGGCCCCCGCGGTCGGTGGTGTGCCAGCGTAGGAAGCGCTCCAGGGCGGCGCGGGCGTTGTCCTTCTCCTGGCGGGACTTCCAGGGCGCGTCGAAGGCGAGGGCGTCCCAGACGGAGTCGAGGCGCTCCATGAGCACGGCGAGGTCGGCGGGGGTCCGGCCGGAGGCGACCTCGTCGGCGAGGACGTGGACGACGTTGCCGAAGCCCTGGGCGGCGGTGGCCGGCGCGTCGGCCTTGACCTCCCGCCCCAGGAACCACTGCAGGGAGCAGGTGTTCGCGAGCTGGTCCAGGGCGCTGCCGGAGAGGGCGACGGGGCGGTTGCGGTCGCGCAGCGGGACGCTGCTGCGGGTGGGCTCGTACAGGCCCCACCAGCGCTGCGGGTGGGCGGCGGGCACCAGCGGCCGGCCCTCGTCGTCGGTGAGCGCGGCCAGCCGGGCCAGGCGCCGGGCGGCGGCGTCGCGCAGGGCCGGCGAGGCCTCGGGGTCGACGGTGGTGGCGCGCAGCTCGGCGACGAGCGCCGGGACGGCGAGGGGGCGGCGCGGGCGGCCGGTGACGTCCTTGGGGGTAACGCCGAGCTCGGCCAGGAAGCGGGAGGGCTGGTCGCCGTCCTCGGCGGGGGCCTTGACGGCGGTGACGACGAGCCGGTCGCGGGCGCGGGTGGCGGCGACGTAGAACAGGCGGCGCTCCTCGGCGAGGAGGGCGCCGGCGGGGAGCGGCTCGGCGAGGCCGTCGCGGCCGATGCGGTCGGCCTCGAGGAGGGAGCCGCGGCGGCGCAGGTCCGGCCACAGGCCCTCCTGGACGCCGGCGACGACGACGAGGCGCCATTCGAGGCCCTTGGAGCGGTGCGCGGTCATCAGCCGGACGGCGTCGGAGCGGGCGGCCCGGCGGGTGAGGGTGTCGGCGGCGATGTCCTCGGCTTCCAGCTGCTCGAGGAAGTTCAGGGCGCCGCGGCCGCCGGTGCGGTCCTCGGCGCGGGCGGCGGTGTCGAAGAGCGCGCAGACCGCGTCGAGGTCGCGGTCGGCGTTGCGGCCGGCGGGGCCGCCGCGGCGGGCGCTGCGTTCGAGGCGCTGCGGCCACGGGGTGCCGTCCCAGAGGGTCCACAGGGCCTCCTCGGCGGTGCCGCCGCCCTGGAGGAGCTCGCGGGTCTTGCGCAGGAGCAGGCCGAGGCGCTGGGCCCCGCGGGCGTACGCGGGGTCGTGCGCGACGAGCCGCTCCGGCTCGGCGAGGGCGCGGGCGAGCAGCACGTCGGAGGGCGCGGGCACGGCGATGCCGGCGGCGCGCTCCTCGTCCCGCAGCGCCCGCCCGAGCCGCCGCAGGTCGGCGGCGTCCATCCCGCCGAGCGGCGAGGTCAGCAGCATGAGCGCCGCCTCGACCCCGACCCACCCGGCATCCACGGCCGCACCGGCGCCGCCGTCGCCCCCGTCGGACGCGTGCGCGGACACGCCGGCCTGCTCCGCACCGTCGCCCTCGGCGGCGACACCGGCGGGCTGCACGGCCGGCCGCGGGGAGGCAGCTTCGGCGGCAGCGGTCCGGGGGTCTGCCGCGGCCGCCTGTTCGGCGTCGGTCCGCGGGGCGGAACCGGGCGCCGCGGCTCCGTCCCCGGAGGGCGTGTCGTCCTGCGTGCCGTCGGCCGCGGTCCCCGGCCCGTCGGCCGGCCCCGCGGCCGCAGACACGGCGGCGTCGGCAGCGGTCGCCGCGGGGGCGGACGCGGCGGCGCCGGCGGACGCAGACGCGTCCCGGGCGCCCTCGTCCGCGGCGGCTTCGGTGCCGGGCTCGGGTGCGGTCAGCGACAACGCTGCGGTGCGCAGGGCCGTCAGGAGGGGGGTGACGGCCGGCTCGTGGCGGAGCGGGGTGTCCGTGCCGTCCGTTTCCGCCGGGACCCCCGCCGCGATCAGGGCCCGCCGCATCGCCGGGAGCGTGCGCCCGCCGGAGCGGACCAGGACGGCCATCTCCTGCCAGGGCACGCCGTCCTCCAGGTGGGCCCGGCGCAGGATGTCGGCGATGTTGTCCAGCTCGGCGCCGGCCGTCGGGTACGTGTACACCTCCACCCGGCCGCCCTCGCGGGTCGGCGCCAGCCCGCGGTGCGCCCGTACGGCCTGCGCCGGCAGCCGGGGCACCGGCATGCGCGCGGCCAGCAGGCGGGTGGCGGCCAGCAGCTCGGACGCCGAGCGGCGGCCGACCGTCAGGGCGCGCACCGCGGCCCCGGGGAAGGAGCCCTCGAAGTCGAGGATGTTGTTGATGTCGGCGCCGCGGAAGGCGTAGATCGACTGGTCGGGATCGCCGAAGGCGACCAGCGTCCCGCCGGGCCCGGCCAGCGCCTGCAGCAGCCGCAGCTGCGAGGCGTCGGTGTCCTGGTACTCGTCGACGTAGATCACGTCGTACGCGGCGGCCAGCGCCGGCGTCCGCTCCGCCAGCAGCACGGCGCGGTGCAGGAGCTCGGCGTAGTCGAGCGTGCCCTGCATGTCCAGGACGTCCAGGTACTCGGAGAGGAAGGCGGCGGCGGCCTTCCAGTCCGGGCGGCCGATCCGGGCCGCGAACGCGTCCAGCGCCGCCGGGCCGAGCCCCAGCTCGCGCGCGCGGGCGAGCACGGCCCGCACCTCGTCGGCGAAGCCGCGCGTGGTCAGCGCGGCGCGCAGGTCGTCGGGCCAGCGGATGGACCGGATCTCGCGCTGGCCCTCGAGCAGCGTGCGGACCATGACGTCCTGCTCCGGCCCGGACAGCAGCCGCAGCGGGTCCGCGAACAGGTCGGTGTCCTGGTGGGCGCGGACCAGCCCGTAGCAGAAGGAGTGGAAGGTGGTGGCCTGCGGGGCGCGGGCGCCGCCGAGCCGCAGGGCGGCCCGGTCGCGCAGCTCGACCGCCGCCTTTCGGCTGAAGGTGAGGATCAGGATCCGGGCCGGGTCCGTCCCCGCCTCGACCCGGGCCGCGGCCGCCTCGACCAGGGTGGTCGTCTTGCCCGTGCCCGGCCCGGCCAGGACCAGCAGCGGCCCGGTGGTGTGATCAACCACCGCCTGCTGGCTTGCGTCCAGGACAGGGGGGTCCACTCGCTTCGGCCCGCTGCGCACGAGGCGGTACGCGTCGGGGATCCGCGTACGCCGCCGCTGGGAGCGGTCGGAGGAAGAGGTGATCACGTGGGGTGCCGGTCCTGGTGGGTCTGCTGCTGCGGTGGTGCGTACGGGCGCCGGGGCCGCTGCGCGGGCGCCCCGACGGCCCCCGGCGGCGACCGCCGAAGAGGCAACGCTACGGCAAGCCGCCCGCCCCTCGCAGTTCCCCGAGGTCGGCGGCGGGACCCCGCCGCGGCCCCCGCGCGTCCCCCGTACGGGCCTTCGGCCGGGTACGGGAGCGGACGCGGCGGCGCCCGATGGACGAAGCTGTCAGATGTGACCCCCGTCGCCCCCGGCACCACCGGCTTCGCCGCCTTCGCCGGCCCCGCTGCCGTCCCAGCGGGCCCTCCGCATGTCCAGCCGGGCCTCCCCGGCGGCGGTCAGCCGCAGCGGGGTGGACTCGGCCCGGTAGTGCTCCAGCGCGCGGGGCTCGCTGCCCGGCAGGGGCCGCCCGTCGGCGCGGACCACGCGCCACCAGGGCACCGCTCCCCCGTACAGGGCCATCACGCGCCCGACCTGGCGCGGGCCGCCCTCGCCGAGCCACTCGGCGACGTCCCCGTAGGTCATCACCCGCCCGGGCGGAATCCGGTCGGCCACGTCCAGCACGCGCTCCGCGTACGCGGGCAGCTCTTCGCTCATTCCGCCCATGGTGCCGGACCGGCCGGGGCGGCCTCGCGGAGTCGTTCCCTCCGCACCGGCGCGCACCCTGCTGCCCCGCAGGCCCGCCCGTCCGTGCCACCATCTTCCGGGCGGTGACTGGTGATACGTGATCAAGAAGAGACGGATGTGACGACGAAGGAGCAGGGTGTGAGCCCTCCGGACGGCGCGACCGAGGACGACGGCACGCGGCCGGGCCCGCGCCCCGGCGAGCCGGCGGCCGAGCGCCCCGCCGAGCAGGCCGGGCGTCCGGCCGAGCTGCCCTCCGACGTGCCCTCTGACGTGCCCTCCGACGTCCCCGCCGAGCCGCCCTCCGAGCCGCCCGCCGAGCTCCCCGAGGGAGCCGTCGAGGTGGACGAGCCGCTGCTCGCCGCCCGCGTGCACCGCCCGTCCGACCTGGTCCGCCTCCTCGTCGGCATCCTCGGCATCGCCGTCGTCCTCGGCATCGCCGCCTTCGCCCACGGCACCACCGCCGGCCTGGAAGCCGACATCTCCCAGGGCACCGGCGCCGCCCCCGACCTGCTGATCAAGGTGGCCGGGCTGGTGTCGAGCATCGCCGTGCTCCTCGTCCCGGTCGCCTTCGCGATCGAGCGGCTCATCAAGCGCGACGGGCTCCGCATCGCCGACGGGGTGCTCGCCGCCGTCCTCGCGCACGGCGTCACCCTGGCCACCGACCTGTGGGTCTCGCAGGGCGCCCCCGAGACCATCCAGGACGCCCTGACCCGGACCGCGGGCGCCGGCGGGGCCCCCACGGACCCGGTGCACGGCTACCTCGCGCCGGTCATCGCGTACATGACGGCCGTCGGGATGACGCGTCGGCCGAGGTGGCGGGTGGCGCTGTGGGTGGTGCTGCTGCTGGACGCCTTCGCGATGCTGGTCAGCGGCTACACCACCCCCTTCTCGATCATCCTGACGGTGCTGATCGGCTGGAGCGTCGCGTACGGGACGCTGTACGCCGTCGGCTCGCCCAACGTCCGGCCCACCGGGCAGAACCTGCTGGCCGGGCTGCGCCGCGTCGGCTTCCAGCCGGTCAGCGCGAGGCGGGCCGAGCTCCCGGACCGCGCCGACGCCTCCGAGGCCAGCGACCGGGGCCGCCGCTACCACGTCACCCTGGAGGACGGCCCGCCGCTGGACGTGACCGTCGTCGACCGCGAGCAGCAGGCGCACGGGTTCTTCTACCGGGTCTGGCGCCGCATGACCCTGCGCGGGATCACCACCCGGCGCTCCCTGCAGTCGCTGCGGCAGGCACTGGAGCAGGAGGCGCTCCTCGCGTACGCGGCCATCGCGGCCGGGGCGAACGCGCCGAAGCTGATCGCCACCTCCGAGCTCGGCCCGGACGCCGTCATGCTCGTGTACGAGCACCTGGACGGCCGGCCGCTGGACGCCCTCGCGGACGAGGAGATCACCGACGAGCTGGCCCGCAACGCGTGGCAGCAGGTACGCGCCCTGCAGTCGCGCCGGATCGCGCACCGCCGGCTCACCGGGGACGCGCTGGTGGTGGATCGTTCCGGCACGGTGGTCCTCACGGACCTGCGCGGCGGGGAGATTGCGGCCGGCGACCTGGTGCTGCGGATGGACATCGCCCAGCTGCTGACCACGCTCGGCCTGCGGGTCGGTGCGGAGCGGGCGGTGGCCTCGGCGGTGTCGGTGCTCGGCCCCGACGCGGTGGCGGACTGCCTTCCGCTGCTCCAGCCGATCGCGCTGAGCCGCTCCACCCGGGCGACGCTGCGCCGGCTGGCCCGGGAGCGCGCCGACCGCCAGCGCGAGGCCGTACTGGAGTCCTCGCGGGCGGCGAAGGCCGCGCGGGAGGCGGCCGGGGCGAAGGCATCGGCCACCTCGGCGGCCGACCGCAAGGCAGAGAAGAAGGCCCTGGACGACGCACTGGAAGGGGCCCGGGAGGAGGACCTGCTGAGCCAGATCCGCGCCCAGGTGCTGCTGATCCGGCCACAGGCGCCGGTGGAGCCGGCCCGGCTGGAGCGGATCCGCCCGCGGACGCTGGTGTCGTTCATCGCGGGCGCGTTCGGTGCGTACTTCCTGCTGACGCAGCTGGCCCACGTGGACTTCGCGACGATCGTCGGCCAGGCGGAGTGGAGCTGGGTGGGGGCCGCGATGGCCTTCTCGGCCCTCAGCTACTGCGCGGCGGCGATGAGCCTGCTGGGCTTCGTGCCCGAGCGGGTGCCGTTCCTGCGGACCGTGGTCGCGCAGGTGGCGGGCTCGTTCGTGAAGCTGGTCGCGCCGGCCGCGGTCGGCGGTGTCGCGCTGAACACCCGCTTCCTGCAGCGGGCCGGGGTCCGGCCGGGCCTGGCCGTGGCCAGCGTCGGCGCCTCCCAGCTGTTCGGGCTGGCCAGCCACGTCCTCCTCCTGCTGCTGTTCGGCTACCTGACGGGGACGGAGAAGACCCCGGAGATGACCCCGTCCAGAACGGTCATCGCAGGCCTGCTGACCGTCGCGGTACTGGTCCTGGTGGTCACGGCGGTGCCCTTCCTCCGCAAGTTCGTGGTCACCCGGGTCCGGGCCCTGTTCGCGGGCGTGGTGCCGCGCATGCTGGACGTGCTCCAGCGGCCGCAGAAGCTGATGACCGGCATCGGCGGCATGGTGCTGCTGACCGGCTGCTTCGTGATGTGCCTGGACGCCTCGATCCGCGCCTTCGGCGGCGGCGAGGCCCTCAGCTACGCGAGCATCGCGGTGGTCTTCCTGGCCGGCAACGCCCTCGGCTCGGCGGCCCCGACCCCGGGCGGCATCGGCGCGGTGGAGACCACGCTCACCCTGGGCCTGATCGCAGCCGGCCTGGAAAAGGAGGTCGCCATCTCCGCGGTCCTGCTGTTCCGCCTGATGACCTTCTGGCTCCCCGTCCTCCCGGGCTGGATCTCCTTCAACTACCTCACCCGCAAGGAAGCCATCTAGCCCCGGCGGACGCCGCCCCGCCGCCAACCGCCGACCGAGCCCAGGAGGTCTGGCGGCTGGCTCAATATGTGCGGAGGAAAGAGGCAAAGTTGGCCTCCACGGGCACCCCAGGCAAAATCACGTTCGATTGCAAACGGTCGCGGGGGCGCGGGCCGGACAACCGAAGGGCTTTGGGGTGGGGTTCGACGACGAGTGGGGCGCCCTGCGCGCCGCAGCGGCAACACGCACCACCGATCCGGTGGCGGATCCGTACGAAACGGCGCGCACGGCGGCGCAGCAGCGCCTGACCGACCTCCGTGGGAGCACGCTCCTGATCCCGTCGGACCCGCAAGACGGTGCGTGGACCGCCCGATTCGGCGGCATGGACTGGATCTGCGCGTTCACCGACGAGGAAGCGCTGTACCGGTTCGCGGTGGCGCGGGACGAGGCAGACCGTGAGTGGCCGTTCCGCCGGGTGATCGGCGCGCGCCTGCTGGACGAGGTGCTGCCTGCCCTGGACTTCCCTTGCGGGGTGGCACTGAACGCGGCAGGCCCGGACGGCGCCGTGTACCCGCCGGTGCGCGGCATCGTGCCCGACGCAGCGGCCCTCGACGGGGAGCGTGCAGCGTGAGCGGCGGGGACGGCAAGGACCTGGACGTCTCGAAGCAGGCACTGGCGCAGATCGCGCAGGGCATCACGGACACGCTGTCCGAGCTCAAGGAACTCGGCACCGTCGGCAACGCGAGCATGGGCCGGGGCTTCTCCGACCTCGCCCTGTCGGGCGGGCAGACCGGCCATGCGGGCCTGGCCTCCACCCTGAAGTCGTTCTGCGAGCGCTGGGAATGGGGAGTGCGCGCGCTGGTCCAGCAGGGCAACGCCTTCGCCGCGAAGGTGGGTCTCGCGGCAGGACTCGTCCACGAGCAGGACCAGTACATCCAGGGCACCTTCAAGATCGCGACCAACGCGGTGATGGGCAACCCGTACGCGTCCGAGCAGGAGATCGCCGACAAGAGCTGGGGGGAAGTCCTCTCCGACAACCCCTACACCCAGTTCCGCGACGCCGACAACAGCCGCGAGTCCTTCGACCGTGCCGTCCACAACGGCAAGGACGCCTGGAAGGCCGCCATCCACGACGCGAACTCCTCCCCCCTCCTCCCGTCCACCCAGATCACCGACGCGGTCGGCCTGCGCGAGGAGAACGACGCCGTGGTCGAGGGCGTCGTCGGCCCCGCACCCCGATCCCAGCCGCAGCCGGAGGAGGGCGAGCGCCGATGACGGACTGGGGCGGCCTGGTCAACCGGGCGAAGAAGGCCGTCGGCGAGGGCATCGACAAGGCCACCGACGGCATCGGTGACGCCTTGGACGCCGTCGGCGCCCACGACGTGGCGGACGGGGTCGAGAACTGGGGCGACACCATGGCCTCCGCCTTGGGCGCCACCGTGCACGAGGGGCAACTCGGCCGAACCGAGCAGGCCGACGAACTCGTCCACGGCTCCCCGTCCGCGATCCGCGAAAGCGCGATGCACCTGAACGCCTTCAAGGCGGCGTTCGACGGTGTCGGCGCGGGCATGCGCGCCCTGGACACCGAGCACTGGAAGGGCGCCGCGGCGGACGCCTTCCGCGAGAAGTTCGCCATGCACCCGGCCGACTGGCTCCGCGCGGCGGACGCCTGCGAAACCGCCGCGAAGGCCCTGAGCGGTTACGCGGAGACTGTCGAATGGGCACAGAACAAGGCGGCGGAGGCCGTCGAGCTGTACCGGCAGGGCAAGAAGGCCACGGCCGATGCCAAGACCGCCCACGACAACGCGATGAAGACGTACGAGGCGGCCGCAGCGGGCGGCCGTGACGCCGGACCGCGGCCGACCGACCCCGGCGACGTGGGCAAAGCGGCCCGCGACCGGGCGGAGGAGGTCCTCAAGGAGGCCCGCAGCCAACGCGACACGGCCGCGCACACCGCCGAACAGGCCCTTCGGGCCGCCCTCGAACACGCCCCGGCCAAACCTCCCGCGATGGACCGCATCTGGGCCGAGCTCGTCGACTACGAAGGCGCCCAGGCCGTCGAACTCACCCACTTCGCCGGCGGCATCGCCAAGGGCACCGCCGGTCTGGCCACGTTTGCCCGCGGCCTCGATCCCGCCGACCCCTACAACCTCACGCACCGTGCCGAGTACGCGGAACATCTCAACCTGACCCTCGCGGGCCTCGTCTCCGCTGCCTCCCACCCCGAGCGCATCCCCGGCCCCCTGATCGACTCCTTCCTCCGCGACCCGAGCGAATTCGGCGGTCGCCTGGCACCCGAGCTCCTCGGCACCAAGGGCCTCCCCACCCGCACGGCCGCCCGCTTCGCGGAGGACTTGGCGCATGTGCCGAAGACGCCCAAGGTGCCGAGGGGCCCGAAGGAGCCGGAAGCGCCTTCCGCAGCAGATGAGCTGAACAAGGATCCGCACGGAACGTCCCGCGAACCGGGGGACCGGACCTGCCGGACCGACCCGGTCGATGTCGCAACGGGCCGGATGATCCTCCCGCAGACCGATCTCGTCCTCCCCGGCTCCCTGCCGCTCGTCCTCAGCCGCACCTTCGAGTCCTCCTACCGACTGGGCCGCTGGTTCGGCCCACGATGGGCTTCCACGCTCGACGAGCGGCTGGAGTTCGACGAGACGGGCATCGTCCTGGTCGGCGGGAACGGCAGCCTGCTCGGCTACCCGCACCCGGCGCCCGGCGTCGCCGTACTCCCTCGCCTGGGCCGGCGCTGGCCGCTGGAACAGCAGCCGGACGGCGGCTACACGGTCACCGACCCGGACCGGGGCCAGGTCCGCCACTTCACGGAGCACGGCGTCCTCACGCAGATCGACGACCGCAACGGCGCCTGGATCGCCTTCACGTACGACGCGGCAGGCGCTCCCACCGCCATCTCCCACAGCGGCGGCTACGAGGTCCGGCTCACGACCTCCGGCGGCCGAATAACCGGCCTGGCCCTCGCCGACGGCACGGAGGTCCTGCGCTACGGCCACACGGACGGCCACCTCACCGAAGTCACCAACTCCTGCGGCCGCCCCCTCCGCTTCGGCTACGACGAGCTGGGCCGGATCACCTCCTGGACCGACACCAACGACCGCCACTTCGCCTACGTCTACGACGACCAGGACCGCTGCACCGCCCAGTCCGGCACCAACGGCCACCTGAACGTCCGCTTCAGCTACGAGCCGGGCCGCACCACCCTCACCGACTCCCTGGGCCACAGCACGCAGTTCCTGGTCGACGACCGCAGCCGCGTCACGGCGGAGATCGACGCCACGGGCGCGGTCACCCGTTTCGAGCACGACCGCCACGACCGCCTGCTCTCGCGCACGGACCCCATGGGCCGCACCACCCGCCTCGGTTACGACGCGGACGGGCGCCTGATCACGGTGACTCGCCCGGACGGCCGCAGGACGCGGGCCGAGTACAACGCCATGGGCCTGCCCGTACTGGTGGAGCACCCGGACGGCAGGCTCGTCCGCGAGACGTACGACGAGCGGGGCAACCGCACCTCGGTGACCGACCCGTCCGGCGCCACGACGTTCTTCGCGTACGACCTGCGCGGTCACCTCGCGTCGGTGACCGATGCCCTGGGGCACACCACCCGGGTGCAGTGCGACCCGGCGGGCCAGATCGTCTCCGCGACGGATCCCCTGGGCGGGACGACCACATACGAACGCGACGCCTTCGGCCGCCCGGCTACGATCACGGACCCACTGGGCCGTTCCACCCGCCTCACCTGGAGCGTCGAAGGCCGCCTCGTGCGCCGCGTGAACCCCGACGGCACCGAGGAGGCCTGGACCTACGACGGCGAGGGCAACTGCCTGACCCACACCGACGCGGCCGGCGGCGTCACGGTCTCCGCATACGGAGACTTCGACCTGCTCACCGCCCGTACCGCCCCCGACGGCACGCGCCACACCTTCACCCACGACACGGAGCTCCGACTCACGGGGGTCACGAACCCCCAGGGCCTGACGTGGAGCTACGCGTACGACCCGGCCGGCCGCCTGGCCTCGGAAACGGACTTCGACGCCCGCACCCTCACGTACGGGTACGACGCGTCGGGCCTCCTGACGTCCCGCACCAACGCCGTCGGCGAGAGGACCGTCTACGAGCACAACCTCCTCGGCCAGACCACCCGCAAGGAAGCGGCGGGCCTGGTCACCACCTACGCGTACGACGCCTTCGACGCCCTCGCGGCGGCGTCCTCGCCCGAGGCCACGGCCACCTGGCTCCGCGACGCCGCGGGACGCCTCCTCTCGGAGACGGTGAACGGCCGCACGATCACGTACGGCTATGACGCCCTGGGCCGCCGCACCAGCCGCAGGACCCCCGCGGGCGCGGAGTCCCACTGGACGTACGACGCGGCAGGCCGGCGGACCTCCCTCACCACGGCCGGCCGCACGCTGACGTTCGAGCGCGATGCGGCGGGTCAGGAGCTGACCCGCACCCTGGGCGGCGGCGCACTCTCCCTCACCCACGAGTACGACGTGATGGGCCGCCGCACCGCCCAGTCCGTGGTCGGCCAGGACGGCCGCACCCTCCAGCGGCGCGGCTACAGCTACCGTGCCGACGGGCACCTGACCGGCATCGACGACTCCCTCACCGGCCTGCGCACCTTCACCCTGGACGCGGCGGCGCGCGTCACGGCGGTGGAGGCCGACTGCTGGTCGGAGCGCTACGCCTACGACGAGTCCGGCAACCAGACCAGCGCGTCCTGGCCCGCCACCCACCCCGGCACGGAAGCGCAGGGCGAGCGCACCTACACGGGCACCCGCATCACCCGCGCGGGCTCGATCCGCTACGAGCACGACGCGCTCGGCCGCGTGACCCTCCGCCGGAAAAGCCGCCTCTCCCGCAAGCCGGACACCTGGCGCTACGAGTGGAACGCCGAAGACCAGCTGACGGCCGTGATCACCCCGGACGGAACCCGCTGGTGCTACCGCTACGACCCGCTGGGCCGCCGCACGGCCAAGCAGCGCGTATCCCCCACGGGCGAAGTCCTCGAGGAAACCCTCTTCACCTGGGACGGCGCCACCCTCTGCGAGGAGACGAGCGGCCGGGTCACCCTGACCTGGACCCACCAGGGCCTGCACCCCCTGACCCAGACCGAACACATCGACCAATCAGAAATCGACGACCGCTTCTTCACGATCGTCACGGACCTGATCGGCACCCCCACGCAGCTCTTGGCGGAGGACGGCACCACGGCGTGGCACACCCGCAGCACCCTGTGGGGCACCACAACCTGGAACCGGGACGCAACGGCCTACACCCCGCTCCGCTTCCCAGGCCAGTACTACGACCAGGAGTCGGGCCTCCACCACAACTACTTCCGCACCTACGACCCGGAAACGGCCCGCTACCTCACCCCGGACCCCCTGGGCCTCACCCCGTCCCCCAACCCGACCACATACGTCCACAACCCCCACACCTGGTCCGACCCCTTGGGTCTGAAGTGCGAGCCCGGTGACGGCGTGACGAACCGGGAACGCCCACCCGTAAACGGAGACACCAATTATATCGTGGACAACCCAGCGGACTGGTCGGACACCATCACAGACATCGACAGGATCGAGAACGGTACATTTTGGGAGGAAAAATCTGCCACAGGCCAGAACCCCAACATGAATGTCCAGAAATGGACAGACAAGCACATCATCAAGAAGCTGGACTCATATCTCCGCGCACGCTCACACCTGGAAGGGTGGGAGCAAGCTCCGCTCGGGATCCATTTCGTGGAGCCTGGGGCGACACCAGCATTCAGAGCGGCGGTAGAGTCGGCGGTTGATTCCTGGCGCCAAGCAAACCCGGGCGTCACCGTAGAGGTGAGGTGGAGCTAGTGAGCATTTTTTTTCAGATCGACGGGGCGGATGTCTGGAACCCGTCCAATTCCGTTGCGCGACTTTTCATTGCGCAGGCGTTGACCACTGGTCGCGAACTCGGATTCGAACCAGGAATTGGCCCTGTCGTTGACGACGAATGCAATATTGACGGCCAACTATTTGCCACATTTATTTCATCGGTCATCACTCGTCATCGCGAAACCAATAACCTTCCTCTGAAGCTCCTCATCGAAGGAATCATTCCGATGGGCGTAATCATGTTGGAGCGTGCGAAAATTTTCCCCATTGAATCGAATCACACTGGCGAAGATTTTTGGCGAGAGCGTTCGGTTACAGTTTCAAAAGCAATGCCACAGTAGCGGACGTCCGTGGTGGCGCGGGATCGTCCGAATGGGCCCGTGCGGGGGCGGGGGGCGTGGGGGGCGCGGAGGATGGGGCTATGGCGAGACGTGGCGTGTGGGTGGTCGCTGTGGGGGTTGTCGGGGCCGTGGTGGCCGGGTGCTCCGGGCCGGCGGCTGCGCCGCGGGCCGGGGGGACCGAAGGGCCGCCGCCGCTGAAGTGGGGGGAGTGCGCGGCACCCGACGCGGCCCAGGGGGGCGGGCCGGCGCCGCCCAAGGACTGGCAGTGCGCCACGCTCCGCGTGCCGCTGGACTACGCCAAGCCCGAGGGGGAGACCATCCCCCTCGCGCTCATCCGGGCACGGGCCCGGGACAAGGACAAGCGGCTCGGGTCGATGGTGTTCAACTTCGGCGGCCCCGGAGGGTCCGGGATCAGCACGCTGCCCGGCGCGGCCAAGCAGTACGAGGCCCTGCGCAGCCGGTACGACCTGGTGAGCTTCGATCCGCGCGGGGTGGGCCGCAGCGCGCCCGTGCTGTGCGAGACCGACAAGGAGCTCGACCGGTATTACGCGCAGGATTCCTCGCCCGAGACGAGCCGGGAAGAGGCCGCGTTCGTCGACGGGATCCGGAAGTACCAGGCGGCCTGCAAGAAGCGGTCCGGGAAGGTGCTGCCGTATGTGGGGACCGAGAACGCGGCCCGTGACCTCGACCGGATCCGGCAGGCCCTCGGCGACAAGAAGCTGAACTACTTCGGGATCTCCTACGGCACCGAGCTGGGCGGGGTCTACGCCCACCTCTTCCCGAAGAACGTCGGGCGGGCCGTCTTCGACGCCGTGGTCGACCCGACCAAGACCTCCGAGGAAGGGTCGCTGGCCCAGGCCAAGGGGTTCCAGCTGGCGCTCGGCAACTTCGCACAGAACTGCGTGGACCGCGGTGATGACTGCCGGCTCCAGGGCGCCACCGCGAAGGAGATCGAGGACAACATCGTCGCGCTGCAGAAGCGGCTCGCGCAGAAGCCCATCGCGGGGCTCGGCGGCCGCAAGCTCACCGACTCCGCCGCCACGAACGGCATCGCCCAGGCGCTCTACTCCAAGGAGCTGTGGCCGCTGCTGGAGCAGGGGCTCGACGAGGCCGAGGGCGGGCAGGGGCAGTTGCTGATGGCGCTGTCCGACGCGCTCAACGGGCGGGACCGCTACGGCCGCTACAGCAACATCGGCGCGGCCAACACCGCCGTCAACTGCGCCGATTCCAAGGACCGGTTCACGCTGGAGCAGACCAAGGCCCGGCTGGCGCGGTTCCGGGCGGCCTCGCCCGTCTTCGGGGACTTCCTGGGGTGGGCGCTGATGAGCTGCACCGGCTGGCCGGTGCCCGGTGCCTGGCGGACGCCGGACGTGTCCGCGCCCGGCGCCGCGCCGATCCTGGTGATCGGCAACACCGGCGACCCGGCGACCCCGTACGAGGGCGCCCGCCGGATGGTCGAGCGGCTGGGCCCCGGTGTGGGCGTGGAGCTCACGTACGAGGGCCAGGGCCACGGCGCGTACAACAGCGGCGACGCGTGCGTGCAGAAGGCGGTCGACGACTACTTCCTGACGGGGAAGGTGCCCGGCCGCAACACCGTGTGCAGCGCAGGCTCCGGCGCCAGCCCCACCGCCCCGCCCGCTGCCGCCGCCTGACCGGAGGCAGCGAGCGCGCCACCGCACGGCGAAGGGCCGTACCCCGTCGCAGGTACGGCCCTTCACGTGCGCGCTCCGGAGCCTTCGGCTCCGCTGCTGCTAGTAGACCGGCTTCTCCGGCTCGACCTGGTGGACCCAGCCGATGACGCCGCCGCCGACGTGGACCGCGTCCGCGAAGCCCGCGGACTTCAGGACGGCGAGGACTTCCGCACTGCGGACACCCGTCTTGCAATGCAGGACGATGCGCTTGTCCTGCGGCAGGTCCTGCAGGGCGTTGCCCATCAGGAACTCGCCCTTGGGGATCAGCCTGGCGCCGGGAATCGAGACGATCTCGTACTCGTTCTTCTCGCGGACGTCGATGATCTCGATGTTCTCGCCCTCGTCGATCCACTCCTTGAGCTGCTTGGGAGTGATCGTCGAGCCGAGCGCCGCCTCCTGGGCCTCCTCCGACACGACGCCGCAGAAGGCCTCGTAGTCGATGAGCTCCTTGACGGTGGCGTTCGGGCCGCAGACCGCGCAGTCGGGGTCCTTGCGGACCTTGACCTGGCGGTACTGCATCTCCAGGGCGTCGTAGATCATCAGGCGGCCGACGAGCGGCTCGCCGACGCCCGCGAGCACCTTGATGGCCTCGGTGACCTGAATGGAGCCGATGGACGCGCAGAGCACGCCCAGCACGCCGCCCTCGGCGCAGCTCGGGACCATGCCCGGCGGCGGGGGCTCCGGGTAGAGGCAGCGGTAGCAGGGGCCGTACTCGGACCAGAAGACCGAGGCCTGGCCGTCGAAGCGGTAGATCGAGCCCCACACGTACGGCTTGTTCAGCAGCACGCACGCGTCGTTGACCAGGTAGCGCGTGGCGAAGTTGTCCGTGCCGTCGACGATCAGGTCGTACTGGCTGAAGATCTCCATCACGTTCTCGGCCTCGAGCCGCTCTTCGTGGAGGATCACGTTCACGTACGGGTTGATGCCCAGCACGGTGTCGCGGGCCGACTCGGCCTTGGAGCGGCCGATGTCCGACTGGCTGTGGATGATCTGGCGCTGCAGGTTCGACTCGTCGACCTCGTCGAACTCCACGATGCCCAGCGTGCCGACGCCGGCCGCGGCGAGGTACATCAGGGCGGGCGAGCCGAGGCCCCCCGCGCCCACGGCCAGCACCTTCGCGTTCTTCAGGCGCTTCTGGCCGTCCATCCCGACGTCCGGGATGATCAGGTGGCGGGAGTACCGACGGACCTCGTCAACGGTGAGCTCAGCAGCCGGCTCGACCAGGGGTGGCAGCGACACGGGGACTCCGTAGATGGGTATGCATGAACGGTGGTTCTTTCCGTAACACTGCCACGCCCTTCTTCATTCCGAGACACCCGGTCCGATGCGTGAGACGATTTCGTCCCAGTACGCGGGCATGGACGCCCACGGGTCCTGATCGCGGGCCCCGCGCCGGTCGGTGAACCAGATGGTGCCCGCCCCCTGCCAGCGGGCGATGCGCACCGCTTCCTCCAGGTGCGTGCGCGGCACGCCGTGGACGAGGTGGCAGAACCGCTCGGGCGGGTGTTCGGCGGTCCACTCCGCCACCTGCGACCAGCGGTAGTCGGTCCACGCCCCCGCGAAGGTGACCAGCTGGTCGGCGGCCTCCGCGTAGCCCTCGTACGGGTGGGTGCCGTGCCCGAGCACGATCCGCATCCCCTCGCCGAGGCCGCGCAGGCTGTCGGCGACGCGGCGCACCGCGGAGAGCTCGTCGCGCCCGGCGGGGGCCCGGTCCAGGTAGAAGCCGTCCACCCGGTACCAGTCGGCGAAGCGGTGGGCGTCGGAGAGCAGCTCCCCGAAGGACCGCGCCCCGTCCCGCATGGCGAGATGCCCGAGGACGGTGCCGCCGGCCTCCCGCAGCCGGCCGACGGCCTCGCCGCAGTGCGGGTCGGGGCGGGTGCCGGGGCCGTCCGTGACGTTGAGCACGGCCCAGTGCAGCGGGGTGCCGGGGCGGGTCAGCTCGGCCCATTCGACGGGGGCGAGCAGCGGGTGCGCGTAGCCGGGGATGCCGAGGCCGAGGCGGCCGGCCTCGGTGGCGGCGCTCGCCGCGGGCCGCGTGGTCAGATGCGGCATGCCGCCTCCATCCAGATGTCCGCGAGGGACTCCTCCAGGTTGATCCGGGGCCGCCAGCCGAGCCGGTCCCGGGCGGTGCGCACGTCGGCCTGCTGCCAGGCGCCGCAGCCGTCGGGGTAGGGGTACGGGGCCGGCGGCGGGGGCGCCGCGGCCAGCTGCTCGGCGGTGGCCTCCGAGCGCGGGGCGCCGATGGCCGACAGGGCGGAGGCCCGGCCGGGGTGGCCCGGGTGGCCGTGGCCGTGGCCGTGCTGCCCGTGCGCCTGCCGGTCTCCGGGGCCGTGGGGCAGGTCGAGCTCGTGCAGGGCCCCTCCGTACCCGGCGACCCGGGCCAGGATGGCGGCGGCGTCGCGCAGCCGGACCGCGCGGCCCGTGCCGATGTTGACCACGCCCTGGGCGGCGGAGAGCGAGGCGGCGTGCACGGCCCGCGCGACGTCCCGTACGTCCACGAAGTCCCGCTGGACACCGAGCCCGCTGAGCTTGAGCTCGCCGTCCCCGGACTGCATGGCGCGCCGCATGGCCTCGGCGAGGCGGCCGAGCGGGGAGCCGGCGGGGGTGCCGGGGCCGACGGGCGAGAAGATCCGCAGGACGACGGCGTCGAGCCCGGAGCCGAGCACGAGCTCGGTGGCGGCGAGCTTGCTCACGCCGTACGGGCCGCCCGGTCTGGGCACGGCGTCCTCGGCCGTGGACGATCCGGGCTGGCTGGGCCCGTACTCGGCGGCGCAGCCGAGCTGGACGAGCCGGGCCCCGCAGCCGCTGCGGCGCAGGGACTCGCAGATGGTGGCGACGGCGACGGTGTTGTGCCGGGTCAGCTCGCGGGCGCCGCCGCGGGTGGCGCCGGCGCAGTTGATGACGACGCCGGGGTGGACGGCGTCGAGGAACCGGGTGAGGGCCCCGGGGCTGCCGGTCGCGAGGTCGAAGCGGACGTCCGCGTCGTCGCCGCGGCCGAGCGCGGTGAGCTGGACGGCGGGGTCGGCGAGCAGCCGGTCGGCGACGTAGCGGCCGAGGTATCCGTTGGCTCCGATCAGCAGCACCCTCATCGCGCGGCCCCTTGGTCGGTTGGCTGGCCGGTCATCGTGTGTCTCCTTGGTCGACGGTTCGGGTTGAGGGATCCGGTGGTTCCGGGGGCGGTACGGGTGGCGGTGCGGCGCTTGGTGTCGAGCGGGCGGTGCGCCGCTCAGGGCCGGGCGTGCGCGGAGGCGCGGGCCAGCACGGGGACGGCGAGGACGAGGAGCCCGGCCGCGGCGGCGGCCGCGGCCGGGGCGGCCGGGACCAGGGCGAGGGCCAGGGCGGCGGCGAGGGGCCGGCGCGGGGCGCCGTGGCCGAGGAGCAGCCGGGCAAGGAAGAGCAGCACGGCGAGCGGCACCGCGACGGGGAGCGGGGCCCCGGTGAGCAGGGCGGCCCCCGCGGCGGCCGCGGTGAAGGCGGCGACGCAGCCCAGGAGCAGCGGCCGGGCGCCGTCGGCGAAGTCCTCCAGGGCGCGGCTCGCGGCGAGCCGGCGCCGGGCGCGGGCGGCGAAGGCGGCGGAGGCCAGGTGGGCGGGGGCGGCGGCCAGGGCGAGGCACACCCCGAGGGCGGCGCCGTGGCGGTGGACGGCCCAGCCGGCGACGGCCGCGGCGAGCAGGTAGACGGCGGCCGCGGCGGCCCGGCCGTGGGCCTCCCGCGGACCCGCTCCCGGCCGGACCGGTGCGGCGACGGCCGCGAGGGCGGCGAGAGCGGCGAGGGGCCCGGCGTACGGGACCCCGGCGGCGGCCGCCGCGAGGGCGACGGCGCCGGGCAGCAGGGAGTAGCCGAAGCCGCGTAACGCCCGGGCGTCGGCCCGGCCGCCGGCGGCGGGGACGGCCGGCTCGTCCCCGCGGGGGGTGCGGGCGTAGAGCTCCTCGGCCAGGGAGAAGACGTCCCGGTGCCGGAAACGGGCGGCGGTGCGGTCGGTGATCCCGTGGGCCTCCAGCCCGGCGGCGATCTCCAGCGGGTCCACGGCCTGCTCGCACAGCACCCGGTGCCGGTGCAGCAGCGCCTTGACGGGATCCCCGCCGGCCCGCCGCCGGGGCCCCGCCGCGAGCGGTACGGCTTCGTCGAGGGTCATACGGTCGCCTCCGTGATCGGGACTGCGACCGGGGTCGGGGTCGCAGCGGGCGTCTCGCCGGCGGTCGGGGCGGGGGCCGGGCCCGGGACCGGCAGCGGGGCGCCGGTCGCCCCCGCGGCCGGGCCGCGGCCGGCGGCGGCCCGTGCAGCGCCACGGGCGCCGTCGCCGAGGACACCCGCACAGGCGTCACCGAAGGGGCCCGCCAAGGCGTCCCCGAAGCCACCCCCGCCGGCGTCACCGAAGGGATCACCGCCGGCCTCACCGAACGGGTCCCCGCCGACGTCGCCGAAGGGATCCCCGGAGGCGTCGCCCGAGCCGTCCGCGGCGGCGTCGCCGACGGCGTCCTCGGGACCGCCCGCCGCCGGATCCGGGGCCGGGGTCCAGGTCGGGCTGGTCCAGTGGCCCGGGACGCGGGCCTCCGGCGGGTGGTCGAAGGGGACCGCGGCCCCCGGCCGGGCCGGGCCGCGGGCCAGCAGGTGGAGGTAGATCTCCCGGAAGGCGGCCACGTTCTGCTCCACGGTGAACAGTTCCAGGGCCCGCGCCCGGGCGGCGGCGCCGAGCCGCTGGGCCCGTTCGGGGTCCCTCAGCAGCGCCAGGCAGGCGTCGGCCAGGGCGCGCGGGTTGCGGGGCGGGACGACGAGGCCGGTGCCGCCGATGACCTCGCACACCGCGCCGACGTCGGTGGACACGGTGGCCCGGCCGCAGAACATGGCCTCGGCCAGGGTGATCGGGAAGCCCTCGATGACGGAGGACAGCACGACCACGCGCCCGCAGCCGTACGCGTCGGCCGCCGACGGGGCGTCGGGCCCGCCGATCTCCTCGAAGGTGACCGGGTTCTCCCCCACCGTGACCGCGTCGGCGGCCTCGTCGGGGAAGAGCTGCGCGGCGAGCGAGCGGCAGTCGGCGAGGTAGCCGGGCACGGCCGCGGTGGCGAAGATCCGCAGCCGGGTGCCGGGTGCGGCCCGCCGGACGTCGGCGAAGGCGTGCAGCAGGGCGATCAGGTCCTTGGCGGGTTCGATCCGCCCGACCCACACCAGGGTGCCCGGGTCGCCGCAGGCGGGGTCCTCGCCGACGGTGGCGAATCGGTCCGCCTCCATCCCGGGGTACACCGTGCGCAGCCGGTCCCGGGTGGCCCCGCACCGCTCCTGCCAGCGGCGGGCGTGCGCGTTGCCGGGGGTGAGCAGGTCGGCCCGGGCGTAGATCTCGCAGGCGAGCCGTTCGTGGAAGGCCGCGAGGAGGGCGCGGACGGCGGGCCGGGCGTCCCCGGACCGCTCGAGGTAGTGGGCGCGCAGCCGCACCCCGTACTCCGTGACCAGCAGCGGCACCCCGAAGAAGCGTTTGGCCAGGAGCCCGGCGAGGGCGGCGACCCCGCCGGCGGTGGCGTGGCAGACGTCCACCTCGCGCAGGTCCTCGTACCAGTCGAGGGACAGCGGCCGCAGCAGCCGCTCCAGGGCGTCGACGAACTCCAGCAGGTCCGGGACCTGCACGCGCTGTACGGAGCGGCGCGCGCCGGGGGCCCGGCAGGCGGACTCCACGGCCCGCACGGCGGTCTCGGAGCGCAGGGCCGCGTACAGCCCGCCCTGGTCCCGGGCGAGTTCGGCGAGGCCGTAGAGCCCGGCGGCGAAGGCGTCGGCGTCGCCGGCGCAGATGCCGCGGACGAGCTCCTTGAAGGCGTCGGCGAACCGCCGGCGCTCGCGGCGCGCATAGCTGCGCCCGTCGTCGGCGGGGGCCCACAGCGGCGCGGTCCAGACGCGGGTGACGTGCTCGGGGAGCACGACCCGGCCGCGTTCCTCCTGCTCGGCGCTGCGGCTCAGCGCGTACAGCTCGAACTCGTGCTGCGGCAGCCCGCGCACGAGGCGGTCGCACCAGAGCCTGGCCTCTCCCGTCGCATACGGATAACCACCTTCGGTGAGCAGTCCGATCCGCACGAGTGGCACCCCCGATCTCCCGTCGAGGCGGCCGCCGTAGTCCGGTGACCGCCGCGGGAGAACTCAAGCGGATGTGCCGGTGGCGCGGCGGACGGTTGTCCGTCGCGCCACCGGAAGGGGTGAAGAGTCGTAACTTTCCCGTACGGTTCGCGTTCGAGCGCGCTAGCCGGGGGCGGCCGGGGCAGGGGCCTCGGCAGGCCCCGCTGCAGGGGCCTGCGGCCGGGGCGTGCGGGGCGCCTTGCGCCTTTCGGACGTCAGTTGCCGGGGAAGACCCACGGGTTCGGCTTGCACTGGATGCCGCCGATGTCGAGGGACTTCGTCTGCTGCTGCATGATCGGCGCGAGGGCCCCCGGGGTCTGGCAGTTCACGTGCCCGTTGCCGAGCCGGTGGCCGACCTCGTGGTTGATGAGCATCTGGCGGTACGCGAACATCTGGTCCGGGCCGTACGTCGGCGAGCCCTGCGCCCAGCGGAACGCGTTGATCATCACGCGCTCGGTGGACGCCGAGTCGCAGGAGACGTTGTCGATGGTGGTGTCCAGCCCGGACTTGGCGCACCACACGCCGGTGGTCCCGGGGCTGGCCAGGGTGATGACGAAGTCGGCCTCGCCGCCCGGCACCCGCTCGAACGTCCTGGTGCCGCCGTGGCCCCAGCTGCGGTCGTCGTTGAGGGTGCGGTGGACGGCTTCGGCGAACAGCTGCGGGTCCAGGCCGAGCCCCTGCTCGACGTCGACCCGGTAGCGGACCACCTTGCCCTTGCCCGGCGCGGGGGCCAGGCCGGGCACGGTGTCGAAGGTGCCGGGCCCCTTGAGCTTCTCGTCGATCGGGAGCTGCGCGGCCATCTTCTGCTCGTACGACAGCTCCGGCGCGGCCGCGGCCGCGGCCGGGGGCTGGGGGGTGGGCCGGCCGTCGGAGCGGGAGGCGGCGGACTGGCCGGGCAGGGCGCGGTCGGGGTGTCCGCCGGCGGCGCGCGGAGCGGGATTCTTGCCGTCGCTCTCGGTGAACACCTGCCCGGCGGCGACGACGGCGATGACGACGGTGACGGCCGCGGCGGCCATCCCGGTGTAAGCGAGGACCTTCCGCCGGCGGCCGGAGCCGGACGTGGCCGCTCCGGGCGCACCGGCAGCCGACTCGCGGGGGCCGGGCACGCGGCGGTGCGAGCCGGTGGAGGTCAGGGGGTCCCGGTCGGGCGCGGGGGCGGCGGCCGGGGCGGGCGCCGCGGCAGAGGCGGCGGGCGCGGGCAGGGTGACCTGCGGGAAGCCGGCGGCGGGGGTGCCGAAGGCCGGGGTGTCGGTGTCGAGCACGGCCGCGGCGGCCGGGCGGGGGCTGCGCGGGACGCCGCGCCAGTCGCCGTAGACCGCTCCGGTGGCGGAGCCGGGGGCGGGGCGCGCGGCGGGACCGCCGGCGGCCGGGCCGCTGCCCCAGGCGCCGCCGGGTTCGCGCTGCTCGGGATGGCCGCCGAGGCGCGCACCGGTCCCGGGCGCGGCGGGCGGCGCGTATCCCTGGGCGGAGCCGGGGGTTTCGGCCCGCCGCCGCCCGCGCGGTCCGGCGTACAGGGGTGCGTTGCCGTACGGAAGCCCGCCGCCGACGGCGGGGGACGCGGGCCGCTCGCGGGCCGACAGGTCGTCAGGGGCGCCGGCGTGCCCGTGCGCAGGGGCCGCCTCGTGGGCCGAGGGGTCGCCCTGGGCCGCGGTCCACTCGTACGCCGACGGGTCGGCAGCGGTGGCGGGCTGCGCGGGGGCCGGGGCAGCCCCGTACGCCGGGCGTTCTCCGTACGGCTCCCCGTACGGCTGGGATTCCCCGTACTGCTCGTGGGCCGGGCGCCCGCCGTACGCTGCGGGCGCCTGCGGAGCGGGCTGCGGCGCCGGCCGGGCGGGCGCGGGGGCAGGGGCGGGGCCCTTGCGGCTATGTCGTCCCACGGTCGTCAGCCTCTGCCGTCTTCGGTGTTGCGGTCGGTCTCCCGTGCGGTGTCGCGCAGCAGTTCCCTGAACGCGCCGGCGACCACCTCGGGGTACTCCATCATCGCCACGTGCCCGGCCTCGGGCAGGCTCAGCAGCCGCGAGCCCCTGAAGGCCGCGGCCGCCTTGCGCGCCATACGGTACGAGACGAGTTGGTCCCGGCCACCGTAGACCAGCAGGGTCGGCGCGAGCACGCGCTGCGCCTGGCGCCACAGTCCGTGTTGCCCGCCGAGGGTGTAGGCGTCGACGATCCCGCGGGTCGAGCGGCTCATCGCCTCCCAGAAGTACGGAAGGGCCGCGCGCCGCTCCATCTCCTCCACGGCGCCGGCGAGCTCCTCCGGTGTCACCCGGGAGGGGTCTCCGTAGCAGAGCTCCATCACCCCGCGGGTGCGCTGCTCGGCGGTGAGGCCCCGGGTCAGCCGGCCGAACAGGCCGACCATGCCGGGGAGCGCCAGGAGCACGGTCGGCACGACCGCCCGCTGCACGCGCAGCTCCGGCAGCGCGGGCGAGACCAGCGTCAGGGTGCGCACGAGGTCGGGGCGGACGGCGGCGACGCGGGTGGTGACGGCGCCGCCGAGGGAGTTGCCGAAGAGGTGGACGGGGCCGCGGCCGGCGGCGTCGAGGTGGCGGATGACCGCGCGGGCCATGGCCCGGACCGAGTAGTCCCGGTCGGCGGGGGGCGGGGACCAGCCGAAGCCGGGCAGGTCCAGGGCCTCGCCGTCGACGCTGTCCTCCAGCTGCCGCATCAGGCTCGACCAGTTGGTGGAGGAGCCGCCGAGCCCGTGCACGTACAGCGCGGGCGGCAGTCCCGCCCGGGTTCCGGGGCGGGCCCGCACGGCCAGTTCCAGGCCGGGCAGCACGACGGTGCGCAGCTGCTCCCCCTCGGCCACCCGGGCGGTTCCCGCCCGGACGGAAGGCTCGGCGGCGGACCGCACACCCGGCAGCTCGGTCGAAGACATGGGGGCAATGTTACGAGACGATCACGTCCGGACTCTTGTGTTCGGCATCACAGGTCGGGCGGGATCCGCATAGCGGCGCACCCGCGATCCTCCTAGGCTCATAGGTGAGGCAGGACCACGAGGGGTGAGGGAAGAAGGGGAGCGAGATGAGTGTCGACCCCGCAGAGCCGGAAACCTTCCGGGGCCGGATCCGGGAGGCCCTGGACGACGAGGCGCCCGAGGCGGATGCGGCGGAGCAGCTGGCCGAGCTCCGGCCCGATGACGACGACGAGCGCGTCACCGGGGTGGACCGGGACGAGGCGACGGACGGGGACGCCGTGGAGCAGGCGCGGGTGGTGCCCCTGGACGAGGACGAGTACCGCTGACGGCGGCGGCCCGGGACACCGCCCGGCGTCTACCGTCCGGTAACCCCGCCCGAGCGGCCCCGAGCGGCGCTGACCAGCACGTCCTGGTGGTCCGTAGAGCGAGAAAACTCGGCTTGAACCCTACAGATTCGGTTACCGAAAAGTACGATGGCGGGCGCGGCGCAGAGCGCACTGTGTTCAGAGAGAAAGTGGGAGGCGGCGTGACAGCCATCGAGCAGACGGAGGCAGCGCGTCCCCGGGGCACGCGCCTGCCGCGCCGAGCCCGACGCAACCAGCTGCTGGGCGCGGCCCAGGAGGTGTTCGTCGCGCAGGGGTACCACGCGGCGGCGATGGACGACATCGCGGAGCGGGCCGGAGTCAGCAAGCCGGTGCTGTACCAGCACTTCCCCGGCAAGCTCGACCTGTACCTGGCGCTGCTGGACCAGCACTGCGAGAACCTGCTGCAGTCGGTGCGCGGGGCGCTGGAGTCCACGACGGACAACAAGCTGCGCGTGGCGGCGACGATGGACGCCTACTTCGCGTACGTGGAGGACGAGGGCGGGGCGTTCCGGCTGGTCTTCGAGTCCGACCTGACCAACGAGCCGGCGGTGCGCGAGCGCGTCGACCGTGTCTCGCTGCAGTGCGCCGAGGCCATCTCCGACGTGATCGCGGAGGACACCGGCCTGTCGAAGGACGAGTCGATGCTGCTGGCCGTCGGCCTCGGCGGCGTGTCGCAGGTCGTGGCCCGGTACTGGCTGTCCAGTGAGAGCCCGGTGGCCCGCGACAAGGCGGTGGGACTGCTGACCTCGCTGGCCTGGCGCGGCATCGCGGGCTTCCCGCTGCACGGCGCCGACGGGGCCGGGGCCGGCCAGGCCTGAGCCGCGACCCCGCCGGGCGGGGGGCCGGTGTTCGCTGCGAGCGTGCCGCAGCGCCGCGTCCGCGTCCCCTCCGGCGGGCTAATGTGGCCGGTGTACGGCGCGACTGATCGCGCACAACGGACCGTCGGAGGGACAAAGCCGTGGAGGTCAAGATCGGCGTGCAGCACGCACCCCGGGAGATCGTGCTGGAGAGCGACTTGAGCGCCGATGAGCTCGAGCGCATCGTCTCCGCCGCGCTGACGGGTTCGGAGCCGCTGCTGAGCCTCACCGACACCAAGGGCCGCCGGGTCCTGGTGCCGTCCGACCGCCTGTCGTACGTCGACCTGGGCGAGCCGGCCGCGCGGAAGGTCGGCTTCGGCCAGCTCTGACGCATCGCGCGCCACCGCGCCGCGGCCCGTGCCGGCGGCCGGAAGAAGCGGGTGGAACGGCCCGGCGGATGATTCCGCCGGGCCGTTTCCGTGTCTTCCGCTTCGGGTAGGACGGCAGTGACCCGGTTCGCCCCCTGACCTGCGGGAGGCACTCATGGTGCTGATGGAAGCGCTCGGCTCCGCCCTGCTGGGCCTGGCCCTGGCGGCCCTGGCCGCGCGCCTGCTCGCCAGGCGGCTGCCGTCCGCGCGGGTGGTGCTCCTCAGCGGCGTGCTGGGCGCCCTCTTCGGTGCATACCTCACGCAGTACGCGCTCGGCCCGGGGCACAACACCCTGACCGCGACGCTGGTCGGCTCGGTGCTGGTGGCGGCGGTGGTCCTGTCGCTGCTGCTGCGGCCGGGTACCGAGGGCCGCAGGCCGTCCCCGCGGGCGTCGTTTTCGCTCCCGTCGCGCGGCTGACCGGCCGCCGCCGGACGAGGAGCCGCCGCCCGGTGCAGCCGGGCCCGCCGAACCGCCCGGACCTTCCGGACCTTCCAGACCTTCCGGACCTTCGGGAACCGGACCCCCCGACGACTGAACGCACCCCGGCCCCGGAGCGCTCCTCGCGCTCCGGGGCCGGGGTGTGTCGGTCCGTCAGGCCGTCACGGCGTCAGGACGGCGGCCCGTCAGGACGCGGAAGGCAGAAGCAGAACGCACCGCGCAGAGCAAAGCGCAGCGCGCCGCGTCAGGCCGCGAGGCCCAGGGCCGCCATCCGCTTGGTGTGCGCCTTGGTGATCCGGGCGAACATCTCGCCGACGGCGGCGAGGTCGAAGCCGGCCGCCATCCCGTCCACACCGCCGACCAGCATGGTCGAGAGCGCGTCGCGCTCGGCGACCACGCGCTGGGCCTGGGAGAGCGCCTCGCCCATCAGGCGGCGCGCCCACAGCGCGAGCCGGCCGCCGCAGCGCGGGTCGGCCTCGATGGCGGCGCGGACCTTCTCCACGGCGAAGCCGCCGTGGCCGGTGTCGTCGAGGACGCCGAGGACGAGGGCGCGGGTGTCGGAATCGAGGTGCGTGGCGACCTCGCGGTAGAAGTCGCTGGCGATGGAGTCGCCCACGTAGGCCTTGACCAGGCCCTCCAGCCAGTCCGACGGCGCGGTCTGGCGGTGGAAGGCGTCGACGCCCGCGGCGAAGGGCTCCATGGCGGCGGTGGGCTCGACGTCGATGGCCGCGAGCCGGTCGCGCAGCTGCTCGAAGTGGTGGAACTCCGCGGAGGCCATCTTCGCGAGCTCGGCCTTGTCGTCGAGGGTGGGCGCGAGCTTGGCGTCCTCCGCGAGGCGTTCGAAGGCCGCGAGCTCGCCGTACGCGAGGGCGCCCAGCAGGTCCACGACGGCGGCCCGGTACTGCGGCGAGGCGGAGGCGGTCGCCCAGTCCTGGGCAGCGATCCCGCTCGCGTCCGCGGGGGTGCTGTCGTCGGCGGGCGAGGCGTTTTCAACGGTCGGCATGCTCCGCACAATAGCCCGCCGGACCAGGCTCGAGGTCACCGCGTCGCAGCGGCGTCCGTCCACCTAAACGCGACGACCAGGTGAATTCACCCGACACGCCTGCGCGATTCCGGGGTACAGTGGTAATGCGCCTGCCGAATACTCGGCGGGCCATCCGAATGAGGATGCCCGGTCGGTGGCCCGATCGGCTCCAACCCGACCGCCCTCGGCCGATGCGTACGTCCATGCGTACCGCGTCCACGAGGGGCCCCCTCAGCGGCACAAGCGCTTGAGCGAAGGCCAGTGGTCCCGCGCAGCTTCGTACGTACGTCGCAGTACTGCAAGCCCGGCACGGTAGGACCCCCCTCTCGCCGCCTCGCGCCGCGTCTCACAGAAGAGGCAGCACCCTGACTACGTTCCGAGAACTCGGGATCTTTCCCGAAACCGCCGAGGCCCTCGAAGCCGTCGGCATCGTGACCCCCTTCCCGATCCAGGAGATGACCCTTCCCGTCGCCCTCTCCGGCACGGACGTCATCGGCCAGGCGAAGACCGGAACCGGCAAGACGCTCGGTTTCGGCCTTCCGCTGCTGGAGCGGGTCGTCGTCCCCGCGGACGTCGAGGCCGGCCGGGCCACGCCCGAGCAGCTGACCGACTCCCCGCAGGCCCTCGTCGTCGTCCCCACGCGCGAGCTGTGCACCCAGGTCACCAACGACCTGCTGACGGCGGGCAAGGTCCGCAACGTCCGCGTCCTCGCCATATACGGCGGCCGCGCGTACGAGCCCCAGGTCGAGGCGCTGAAGAAGGGCGTCGACGTGATCGTCGGCACCCCGGGCCGCCTGCTCGACCTGGCCGGCCAGCGCAAGCTCGACCTCTCCCGCGTCAAGGCCCTGGTGCTGGACGAGGCCGACGAGATGCTCGACCTGGGCTTCCTGCCCGACGTCGAGAAGATCATCAACCACCTGCCGGCCAAGCGGCAGACGATGCTGTTCTCGGCGACCATGCCGGGCGCGGTCATCGGCCTGGCCCGCCGGTACATGACCCAGCCGACGCACATCCGCGCCACCTCGCCCGACGGCGAGGGCGCGACCGTCGCCAACATCACGCAGCACGTCTACCGTGCGCACAACATGGACAAGCCGGAGCTCGTCTCCCGCATCCTGCAGGCCGAGGGCCGCGGACTGGCCATGATCTTCTGCCGCACCAAGCGCACCGCGGCCGACATCGCCGAGCAGCTGGAGCGCCGCGGCTTCGCCTCGGGCGCCGTCCACGGCGACCTGGGCCAGGGCGCGCGCGAGCAGGCGCTGCGCGCGTTCCGCAACGGCAAGGTCGACGTGCTGGTGTGCACCGACGTCGCCGCGCGCGGCATCGACGTCGACGGTGTGACGCACGTCATCAACTACCAGACGCCCGAGGACGAGAAGACCTTCCTGCACCGCGTGGGCCGCACCGGCCGCGCGGGCAACAAGGGCACCGCGATCACGCTGGTGGACTGGGACGACATCCCGCGCTGGCAGCTGATCAACAAGGCGCTGGAGCTCGACTTCCACGACCCGGTCGAGACGTACTCCACGTCCCCGCACCTGTTCGAGGAGCTGAACATCCCGGCCGGCACCAAGGGCATCCTGCCGCGCGCCGAACGCGTGCGGGCGGGCCTGAAGGCCGAGGAGATCGAGGACCTGGGCGAGACCGGCGGCCGCGGTGGCCGCGGCGGCCGGGGGCCGGCCGCCTCCGCGCAGCCCGCGGAGCGTCCCGCCCGGACCCGTACCCCGCGCCAGCGCCGCCGTACGCGCGGTGGCGCCGAGGTGGAGGCCGGTTCCGCGGCCGTCGCCGAGGCCGCAGTCGCCGAGGCCCCCGCGGTGGTCCCGGCCGCCGCCGAGGCCGTCGAGGCGCCCGCCGCCGACGAGGCGCGCCGGCCGCGCCGCCGCCGCACCCGGGTGTCGGCTGCCGCCGTCGCCGCTGCCGCGGTGACCCCGGTCGCCGAGGCGCCCACGGCCGAGGCCCCCGCCGCCACGGCGGCGAAGGCTCCGGCAGCCGAGGGCCGGGTCGTCCAGGCGCGCGTCGCCGAGGCTCCCGCGGCTCCCGCCGCCGTGGCCGTCGAGGCTCCCGCGGCCGAGGCCACGGCGGCGAAGGCACCGGCGGCGAAGGCACCGGCCGCGCGCCGGCCCCGTACCCGCAAGCCCACGCAGACCTCGATCCTGGCCGCGGCCGCGGCCGCGCCCGTCGTGGCGCCGGTGGTCCCGACCGGGCCGGAGCCGGACTTCCAGATCGCGCCGCCGTCCGAGCCGGTCCGCCCCCGCCGTACGCGGGCCCCGCGCCAGGCCGCCCCGGCCGCCGCAGTGGCCCCGGTCGCCGAGGCGCCCGCCGCCGAGGAGGCGCCGGCGAAGCCCAAGCGCACCCGGACCCGCAAGGCCGTGGCGCCGGCCCCCGAGGCGGCTCCGGCTGCCGAGGCGGTCGTGGCCGAGGAGGCCCCGGCGAAGCCGAAGCGGACCCGGACCCGCAAGGCGGCCGCGGCTGCGGAGGCTCCGGTGGCCGAGGCCGCCGCGGCCGAGGAGGCCCCGGTCAAGCCCAAGCGCACCCGGACCCGCAAGGCCGTGGCGCCGACCGCCGAGGCCTGAGCCCCGCCGTCGCCGTGATGCGAGGCCCCGGTCCCCTTCCAGGGGGGCCGGGGCCTCGTGCCGTACGGGCCGCACCGGCTCTGGACAGCCCGCTACGGGCCGGTAACCTCGGGCCATGAGCAAGCCGCCCCGCCTCACCCTGCCGTCCGACGCCCGCGCGTACCGCCTCTCGACCGCCCGCGGCGACTTCGCCGTGCACGAGGCCGGTGAGCCGGTGCGCGGCACGGCCCTGCTGGTCCCCGGCTTCACCGGCAGCAAGGAGGACTTCATCGGCCTCCTGGAGCCGCTGGCGGCCGCCGGGTACCGGGTCGTCGCCGTCGACGGGCGCGGCCAGCACGAGACGCCCGGCCCGCGCGAGGAGTCGGCCTACGCCCTGGAGGAGCTCGCGCTCGACGTGCTGGCGCAGGCGGCCGCGCTGGGCGGCGGCCCGGTCCACCTGGTCGGGCACTCGCTCGGCGGGCTGATCTCGCGGGCCGCGGTGCTGCGCGATCCGGCGCCGTTCGCCTCGCTGACCCTGATGAGCAGCGGGCCGGCCGCCATCTGCGAGGCGCAGCAGGAGCGGACCGCGCTGCTGGTGGCCGCGCTGGAGGCGATGCGCGAGGACATGCCGGGCATCTGGACGGCGATGCGTGCGCACGACCCGGAGGACGCGGTGCCGGACGCGCCCGAGCTGGCGGAGTTCCTGCGCGAGCGCTGGCTGGCCACGGTCCCCGAGCAGCTGATCGCCACGGGGCGGGTCCTGGTCTCCGAGCCGGACCGGGTGGACGAGCTGAGCGCGGTGGACCTGCCGAAGCTGGTGCTCTCCGGTGAGGTGGACTACGCCTGGCCGGTTCCGGTGATGGACGACATGACACAGCGTCTGAAGGCGCGGCGGGTGGTCGTGCCGGGCGCCGAGCACTCCCCCAACGCGGAGAATCCGCAGTTCACGGCGGGTGCGCTGGTGAAGTTCTGGGACACCGCGAGCCCCCGGTAGTTAGCTTATGAAAAAATTTCCTTAGCGTAGGGAATGTTTGCTTCATACACTTCGTTGGGAACGGTGCAAGGAGAACACTGACGAAGGGAGAAGCCGGTGCGCTTCGAGATTCTGCGCCTGGACGATGTCGACGGAACCGCCGTGGACAGCACCGTCGTGGACGCGGCCTCCGTCAACCGGATCGTGCAGCAGGCGGCCGCCGTCGGCCAGCGCATCCTGATCCGACCGGCCGAGAGTGCGTCCTCCTGACACGCGGCACCGGCTACGCCGCACACCGCACACCGCACGCCGGACGCCCCCGCACCGATCACTTCGGTGCGGGGGCGTTCGCATGTGCCCGGGGTCCGGGGCCGCAGGCGGGGCGGGGCGTCAGGCGCCGTGCACCACCTGGAGCACGCCGTTGATGATCTGCTGGACGGCGATGGCGGAGAGCATCATGCCGGCGAGGCGCGTCACGAGGACGACGCCTCCGTCCTTGATGACCCGGATGATCACCAGCGAGTACCGCATCGTGAGCCACAGGACCACGTGCATCGCGGCGATGGCGGTCCACACCGAGAACTGGCCGCCGAACCCCTCCGCCTTCTGCACGGCGAGGATGACGGAGACGATCGCACCGGGACCGGCCAGCAGCGGCATGCCGAGCGGCACGAGGGCGACGTTGACGTCCTTGGTCTGCTTGGGCTCGTCGGTCTTGCCGGTGAGCAGGTCGAGCGCGATGAGCAGGAGCAGCAGACCACCGGCGATCATCAGCGCCGGGACGGAGACGTGCAGGTAGTCCAGGATCTGCTGGCCGCAGATGCCGAAGACCGCGATGACGCCGAAGGCCACGCAGACGGCCTGCCAGGCCATCCGGCGCTGCACCTTGGCGGGTCGGCCGGACGTCAGGGCGAGGAAGATCGGCGTGATCCCCGGAGGGTCCATAATCACAAAAAGCGTGAGAAATAGGGATCCGAAGACGGCGAAGTCGAACACAGTGATGCCTTGCAGGGAGTTAGGGGTGTGACGGGGGAAAGAAGAGGGGCGCAGGGCGCGCAGGTGGACGTCCGTCCTCCCGGCACGGGCCGCCCAGGGCGACCGGCCAGGAGGGGCAGGAGCCTTACGCGCCCGCGGTTCCGCCGGCGCCGGGGACGGGGAAGGCGCCGAACGCGCGGCGCGTGATCTCGCCGTAGACCTCGGGGTCGGTCGTGTAGTCGCCGAGGCGGCACGTCTTGCGGCTGCCGTGGTAGTCGCTGGAGCCGGTCGTGAGCAGCCCCAGCTCGCCGGCGAGCCCGCGCAGCCGGGCGCGGGTGTCGGCGTCGTGCTCCATGTGGTCCACCTCGACCCCGTCCAGGCCGGCGGCCGCGAGCGCGGCTATCGCGCTCTCGGGCACGCACCGGCCGCGCTTGACGGCGGCGGGGTGGGCGAAGACGGTGACGCCGCCGGCCGCCTTGACCAGGCGGACGGCGTGGAAGGGGTCGAGCTCGTGCTTCTCGGCGTACGCGCGGCCGCCGTCGGCGAGCCAGTCCGCGGTGAACGCGTCGGACACGGTGGGCACGACGCCCAGCTCGACGAGGGCGGTGGCGATGTGCGGCCGGCCGACGGAGCCGCCGCCGGCGATCCGGGAGACCTGCTCCCAGGTGATGCCGACGCCCAGCGCCTGCAACTTGCCGATCATGGTCTGCGCGCGCGGGGTCCGGTCGTCGCGCACCAGCTCGCGCTCGCGGGCGAGTTCGGGCTCCTCGGGGTCGAAGAGGTACGCGAGCAGGTGCATCGGGATGCCGTCGAGGCGGCAGGAGAGCTCCATGCCGGTGACGACGGTGAGCCCGGCGGGAGCCGCGGCGATGGCCTCGGCGTGTCCGGCGACGGTGTCGTGGTCGGTCAGCGCGACCACGTCTAGCCCGGCGGCGGCCGCGTGGCGGACCAGCTCGGCGGGGGTGTCGGTGCCGTCCGAGGCCGTGGAGTGGGCGTGCAGGTCGATGCGCACGGCCATGGCTCCAGGGGTCGCGGGTACGGGGGGACACCCCAGGATAACGCCCGGCCGCACCGGCGGCCGACCGGCCCGCGCACGGCGGCGTCCGGGGCCCCGGACGGGTCGCCGTTACGGCCCCAGGATGCGGGGGCTCAGTGCGCCGCAGGGCATCATCTCGACCTCCGCCCCCAGGTCCCGCATGTCCGTCAGGACCAGCTCGTCGTACATCAGCAGGCCCGACTGCTCCGGCCAGGCAATGGCCCACAGCCATATCCCCCGCGCCTCCCCGGCGAAGACGGCCCGGTCGTCCGGGGTGTCCCGCACGAGCCACAGCGGCGTCGGGCGCCCCGCCGCGACGACCTTGGTGTGCGGAGGGGACGACACGTCGATGTACGCGCCGGGGTCGGGGCCGTCGATGCCCGCGTACCGCGCACCGAGCCCGACCCCCAGCTCCTCGGCGATCAGCAGCAGCTCCCCGACTCCGCCCAGCGGCCCGGGCCCCGAGCAGGCGACGGCCGTCGCCCGGCCGCCGCTGCGGTCGTCACCGGCAGCCGCCACCCCCGTGAAGAGCCAGCCCAGCGGCAGCGGCCACGGCATCCACACCGGCACCTGCGCCCGGCGGACGACCACCTCCAGCCCCTCGACGCTGGGCGGGATGACGGGCTGCAGCGGGTACACCGCGCCGTGCACCGCGCACTGCCAGGAGTCGGAGAACAGGCCGGGCGCCCTGACCCGGCCACCGCACTTCGGGCAACTTGGTTCGCCCCTCATAGGAAGCCACGCTCCTCCCCGCCCGGCGCGCCGTCAAGACACGATCACCCGTCCGGATGCCTCAGTCCAGCGTCACGGCCGTACGCAACGGGTCGCGCAGGTCGGTGCCGTGGGCCAGCCAGCGCTCCTGGAGGGCGGCCGCGCCGTGCACCCGCTTCCACGCCGCCTCGTTCGGCGTCATCGGCAGCAGCGGCAGGAACTGCACCGGATCCATGGGCTCGTCCAGCTCCAGGTCCTCCACGAGCCCGCCCGGCTCGGCGACCAGCACGGAGGTGAACGGCGCCCCCTCCCACAGCGGCTCGCCCACGTCGAGCGAGGCGCCCGGCGCCACCACGAGCCCCTCGACCTGCGGCGACGCGGCCAGCACGGCGAGCGGCCGCAGCAGCCGGTCGGTGGGCGCGAGCCCGGCCCGCACCGTCAGCACCAGTTCGGCGCGCGGCCCGCGCAGCGGGTCGGCGACCACCGCGGTCGGGTCGGTCATCGGGTTCGCGGACATGCCGAGCGTCGCGTACCGCACGAGGTCGCCCTCGGCGAAGCGGAGCACCTCGATGCGGTCGGTACCGAGGAAGGTGACGGCGGCGCGGGCGTCGGGTTCGCCGAGCGCGCTGCGCAGCCGGGCTTCGACGAGAGCCAGAATTTCTGCCATGGGGCGAGCATAGAACTCGTATCAGGCGGGTAAAGGGCGGGTCTTGACCATCCGTCGGCTGATAGTGTTGACCGCTGGTCGGGGCCGCACGCAGAAGCGTTGTTTCGAGGCCCCGGCGACAGGAAGTCCCCCACGGGGGACCGGCCGGAGGAGGTGGGGACTGTCATGGACCGAAGTCGATCGTGCAGTACCAACCGCTCTTCCGCTTCCTGTGCGGGCGCGTCCCGCTCCATGTGATCGTCCGATCAGCAGAAGAGCGACGGCAGAACGTCTTGTCCTCCCGTCCTGTTCCTTCCGCCGCGTCCCGGCCTGCCCGCCGGACGGCACGAGCGGAGGGTCTCCCACCCGTGCGGTCCCGTCCGTGCGCGAGAAGGAGCCTGCCATGTCGATGCTGCCCTACCTGCGTGCCGCCGTACGTCCGGCCCTGCGCAGGTCCGCTCCCGTCCAGCCCGGTTACGACACCACCCGCGACCCCTCGGCGAGCAGCGCCGTGGTGGACTGCGCCGTCTACCGCGACGGCCGGCGCGCCCTCGGCCCCTCGTGCCTGACGCCGCGTGAGGCGATCCGGCGCGTCCGCGAGGACGGCGGCTTCGCCTGGATCGGCCTGCACGAGCCGACGGAGGAGGAGTTCGCGGGGATCGCCGCCACCTTCGGCCTGCACCCGCTGGCCGTGGAGGACGCGGTCCACGCCCACCAGCGCCCGAAGCTGGAGCGCTACGACGACACCCTCTTCACGGTCTTCAAGACCATCCACTACGTGGAGCACGCCGAACTCACCTCCACCAGCGAGGTGGTGGAGACCGGCGAGGTGATGTGCTTCACCGGCCCGGACTTCGTGATCACGGTCCGGCACGGCGGCCAGGGCTCCCTGAGGGGCCTGCGCCACCGCCTCCAGGACGACCCCGAGCTGCTGTCCAAGGGCCCCTCGGCCGTCCTGCACTCCCTCGCCGACCACGTCGTGGACGGGTACATCGCGGTCGCGGCGGCCGTGCAGGACGACATCGACGAGGTGGAGAACGCGGTCTTCGCCGCGCCCGCCAAGGGGGTCGCCCGCGGCGGCGACGCGGGCCGCATCTACCAGCTCAAGCGCGAGGTGCTGGAGTTCAAGCGGGCCGTCGCCCCGCTGCTGCGGCCGATGGAGCTGCTCAGCGAGCGGCCGATGCGGCTGGTCGACCCGGACATCCAGAAGTACTTCCGCGACGTGGCCGACCACCTGGCCCGCGTGCACGAGCAGGTCGTCGGCTTCGACGAGCTGCTGAACTCCATCCTCCAGGCCAACCTCGCGCAGGCGACCGTCGCCCAGAACGAGGACATGCGCAAGATCACCTCCTGGGCGGCGATCATCGCCGTCCCCACCATGATCTGCGGCGTGTACGGGATGAACTTCGAGCACATGCCCGAGCTCCACTGGAAGTACGGATACCCGATGGTGATGGCCGCCATCGTCGGCACCTGCCTCACCATCCACCGCGCGCTGCGCCGCCACGGCTGGCTCTAGGGAGCCGAGGGCCCGGAAGGGGCGTGCGGGGCACCCCCTACTCTGGTGCGCATGACTCTCAGCACGCTCGACCTGGCCCTCGTCGAGGAGGCCACCAAGAAGTCCGGCCTGATCTGGGTCCGCGGCTCGGGGGCCGAGCGCGCCCTGTGGCACGCGTGGGTGGACGGCGCGGCCCACGTGCTGGGCGACGGCCCCGGCGAGCAGCCGCTGCCCGGGCTCGCGGACGGCTCGGCCGCCGAGGTGACCGTGCGCAGCAAGGACAAGGGCGGCCGGCTGGTGGCCTGGACGGCTGCGGTACGGGAGCTCGCGCCGCGGGGCGAGGCCTGGGAGGCGGCGGTGGCCGAGCTGAAGGGCAAGCGGCTGAACGCGCCCGACTCGGAGGAGATGACCGAGCGGTGGGCGCGCGAGTGCCGGCTGCTGCGGCTGGAGCCGGTCGCGGCGAGCACCGAACTGCCGGCCGGTTCGCTGGCCGCGGTCCCGGTGGGCTCCCCCGCGGTCACCCGCCGGCCGGTCCCGGCGGGCCTGCCGAAGCTGCTGCTGAAGCGGAAGAAGGCGGCCCGCTAGCCTCCGCCGCCCCGTGGCCGGGGCGGCCGCCGCCGTCCGGGCTACTTGGTCGGGTCGGAGCCCTGGCCGGCGCCCCCGCCCGCACCGCCCTTGCCGCCGCCGGCCGACGGGGCCGGGCCGCCGCTCTGGTCCTTCGTCGTCGGCAGCTGGGAGCCGTAGTCGACGGTCTGGTCCTGCGGGGGCGCCTGGAGCGGGAACTGCTTGCCCCAGTCGGAGAGGTCGACCGTCCCGGCGCCGCCGGCGCGCTCCATCCGCAGCGGGTACGGGGTGCCCTCCAGGGAGACCGACAGCTTGCCGCCCTTGCCCTTGTCCCCCGCCGTGACCTGGACGGCGCGGGTGGCGCCGACCTTGGTGTACTCCTCGGTCTTGGCGAGCTTGCCGTCGAGGCCGAGCAGCCCGTCGAGCAGGACGTGCATGTCGGTGAAGCCGCGGAACTGCTTGTAGGTGGGGTCGCTGTCGGGGACCTTCACGTACTTGTCGCCGAGCTTGCCGGCCGAGTCGGACTTCCCCCAGAAGGCGGCGCTCGCCTTGAGGTAGAGCTGCTCTCCCACCCGCAGCAGCTGGAACGTGTCCTCCTTGGACTTCACCTCGCCGGACCCGCCGTCCTTGCCCAGGCGCACGTCCAGGGCGTAGGTCTTGCCGCCGCTGACGAGGGTGCCCGACAGGTGCACCGAGGAGGCGGCGGCCGCCGCGGCCTTGGCCTTGCCCTCGATCTGGGCCGCGGACAGCTTGCCCACGCCGTTCGTGCCCTCGTCGGGGTCCGCCCCGCAGCCCGTGCCGGTGACGGCCAGACCGGCGAGCAGGACGCCGGCGAAGGCGGCCCGGCGCAGCCGTGCTGCGGGAAGGTGGGCGGTCACGGGCAGGTGCCTCTCTTCGGGGGTCTTCGGGCAGCAGGCAGCGTACCCGGCCCCGCGCGGCGGCCCGCGCCCGCGGCCCCCTCGGCCGCCGCGGCCGGCGCCCGGGTGCTGCGCCCGGGCGGACCGCCCCACCAGGACGCCCGTGCGCCCCACGGGCTAGCCTGAGGGCGGCAGGAGTGGTGATCGACGCTAGGAGGCGCTGGGATGGCCGGAGGCGCCCCGCGGATCTTCGTATCCCATCTGTCGGGTGTGCCCGTCTTCGACCCCAACGGCGACCAGGTGGGCCGTGTCCGGGACCTGGTCGCGATGCTCCGCGTCGGCGGCCGCCCGCCGCGGCTGCTGGGCCTGGTGGTCGAGGTGGTCAGCCGGCGCCGGATCTTCCTGCCGATGACCCGGGTGACGGGCGTGGAGTCCGGACAGGTCATCACCACCGGCGTGGTGAACATGCGGCGCTTCGAGCAGCGCCCCACCGAGCGGCTGGTCCTGGGCGAACTGCTCGACCGGCGGGTGCGGCTGACCGCGACGGGCGAGGAGGTCACCGTCCTGGACGTGGCCATCCAGCAGCTCCCGGCCCGCCGCGACTGGGAGATCGACAAGATCTTCGTGCGCAAGGGCAAGGGGGGCGCGCTGCGCCGCCGCGGCGAGACGCTGACGGTGGAGTGGTCCGCGGTGACCGGCTTCTCGCTGGAGGAGGAGGCCCAGGGCGCGGAGAACCTGGTGGCCACCTTCGAGCAGATGCGCCCGGCCGACGTGGCGAACGTACTGCACCACCTGACGCCGAAGCGGCGCGCCGAGGTGGCCAGCGCCCTCGACGACGACCGGCTCGCGGACGTCCTGGAGGAGCTCCCGGAGGACGAGCAGGTGGAGATCCTCGGCAAGCTGAAGGAGGAGCGGGCCGCCGACGTCCTGGAGGCCATGGACCCCGACGACGCGGCCGACCTGCTGTCGGAGCTGCCGGAGGACGACAAGGAGCGGCTGCTGACGCTGATGCAGCCCGACGACGCGGCCGACGTGCGCCGCCTGCTGTCGTACGAGGAGAACACCGCGGGCGGTCTGATGACGACCGAGCCGATCGTGCTGCGGCCCGACGCGACGGTCGCGGACGCGCTGGCCCGCGTACGGCAGGCGGACCTGTCGCCCGCGCTGGCCGCCCAGGTGTACGTGTGCCGCCCGCCGGACGAGACGCCGACCGGCAAGTACCTGGGCACGGTGCACTTCCAGCGGCTGCTGCGCGATCCCCCGTTCACCCTGGTCAGCTCGATCGTGGACACCGACCTGCCGCCGCTGCGCCCGGACGCCCCGCTGCCGGCGGTGACCAGCTACCTGGCCGCGTACAACATGGTGGCCGTGCCGGTGGTCGACGAGGGCGGCGCCCTGCTGGGAGCGGTGACCGTGGACGACGTACTGGACCACCTGCTGCCGGACGACTGGCGCGAGACGGACTTCCACCACTCCGAGGAGGTGGTCCGTGGCCAGTGACCGGGACCGGGGGCGCGAGCGCGAGCAGGCCCGCGAGCGGCGCCGGGAGCAGATCCGGGAGCGGCGCGAGCAGGCGCGCGCCCAGGCGAGGGAGCAGGGGCTCGTGGAGGCCTCGGAGCGGGTGGCCGAGCGGGTCGCGGAGCGGGCCGAGCGGGTCCGGGCCGGGCAGTCGACCGGGGCGAGCGCGCTGTCGCGCTCGCGGGCCCGGCTGGACCAGCCGCGGGCGCCGCGGCGCTCGCTGCTGCCCGAGTACGACCCGGAGGCGTTCGGGCGGCTGTCGGAGCGGGTGGCGCGGTTCCTCGGCACGGGCCGGTTCATCGTCTGGATGTCGCTGGTCATCGTGGTGTGGGTGCTGTGGAACATCTTCGCCCCGGACCACCTGCGCTTCGACCGGTACCCGTTCATCTTCCTGACGCTGATGCTGTCGCTGCAGGCCTCGTACGCGGCCCCGCTGATCCTGCTCGCGCAGAACCGGCAGGACGACCGCGACCGCGTCAACCTGGAGCAGGACCGCAAGCAGAACGAGCGGTCCATCGCCGACACCGAGTACCTGACGCGGGAGATCGCGGCGCTGCGGATGGGCCTGGGCGAGGTCGCGACGCGCGACTGGATCCGCTCGGAGTTCCAGGACCTGATCAAGGAGATGGACGAGCGGCGGCTCTTCCCGTCCGAGAGTGACGAAGGCGACCGTTAGCGGCCTTTCCTGAGGCAGGCTACCGAGCCGTACCATCGGGGGCATGGCTACCGACACAAGCTCCGCCGCCGTGCCCGAGCAGGACGCGATCCTGGACGCGCTGGCGACGGTGAACGACCCCGAGATCCACCGGCCGATCACCGAGCTCGGCATGGTCAAATCGGTGGAGATCGGCGACGGCGGCGCGGTCGCCGTGACGGTCTACCTGACGGTGTCGGGCTGCCCCATGCGCGAGACGATCACCAAGAACGTCTCCGAGGCCGTGGAGAAGGTCGCCGGCGTCACCTCCGTCGCGGTGTCCCTGGACGTGATGAGCGACGAGCAGCGCAAGGAGCTGGCTGCCTCGCTGCGCGGCGGCACCGCCGAGCGCGAGGTCCCGTTCGCCAAGCCCGGCTCGCTGACCCGCGTCTACGCGGTCGCGTCCGGCAAGGGCGGCGTCGGCAAGTCGTCGGTGACGGTGAACCTGGCCGCGGCGATGGCCGCGGACGGCCTCAAGGTCGGTGTCGTGGACGCCGACATCTACGGCCACAGCGTGCCGCGCATGCTCGGCGTGGACGGCAGGCCCACGCAGGTCGAGAACATGATCATGCCGCCGTCGGCGAACGGCGTGAAGGTCATCTCCATCGGCATGTTCACCCCGGGCAACGCGCCGGTGGTGTGGCGCGGCCCCATGCTCCACCGCGCGCTCCAGCAGTTCCTGGCGGACGTGTTCTGGGGCGACCTGGACGTGCTGCTGCTCGACCTGCCGCCGGGCACGGGCGACATCGCGATCTCGGTGGCCCAGCTGGTCCCGAACGCGGAGATCCTCGTCGTCACCACGCCGCAGCAGGCCGCGGCGGAGGTCGCCGAGCGGGCCGGCTCGATCGCCGTCCAGACCCACCAGAAGATCGTCGGCGTGGTCGAGAACATGTCCGGGCTGCCCTGCCCGCACTGCGACGAGATGGTCGACGTGTTCGGCACGGGCGGCGGCCAGAAGGTCGCCGACGGCCTGACGAAGACGGTCGGCGCGACCGTCCCGGTCCTCGGCTCCATCCCGATCGACGTGCGGCTGCGCGAGGGCGGCGACGAGGGCAAGCCGGTGGTCCTGTCCGACCCGGACTCCCCGGCGGGTGCGGCGCTGCGCGCCATCGCCGGCAAGCTGGGCGGGCGCGCCCGCGGCCTGGCCGGCATGTCGCTGGGCATCACCCCGCGCAACAAGTTCTGACGTTCTGACAGCGGTGCGGCCGGCGGACGGGCCGCACCCCGGCGAGGGCACCGCCTGCGGGCGGTGCCCTTTCGCATGGGCCCGGGCCGGGCTCCGTACCGACCCGGACCGCCCGCGCACCCGGCCCGTGAGGCTAGGCCTCGTACGCCGAGAGGTCGCCGATCACCGAGAAGCCGAGCCCGTACGCGCTCATGCCGCGGCCGTAGGCGCCCAGGTGGACGCCGCCCGGGGTGGAACCGGCGAGCACCCAGCCGAACTCGGACTCGCGGTAGTGGAACGGCGTCGGCTCGCCGTCCACGGGGAGCGACAGCGTCGACCAGTCCGGGCCGTCGAGGTGGTCGGCCAGCTCCCAGGCGGCCTCCGTCTGCTGCTCCAGCCAGTCGTCGCGCAGGGCGTGGTCCATCTGGCCGGGCCAGCTGTACGCCAGCAGCCCCGAGCCGGCCAGCCAGGCCGCGGAGGAGACCGAGGTGGCCTCCAGGGTGCCGGTGCCGTCGCCGCTGCGGCGCAGCGGATTGCTCGCGACGGTGATGACCACCGCGAAGCGCTCCTTCTCGCCGGTGGCGATCTCGCCGCGCACGGACGGCTCGTCCCCGTGCCCGGTGGAACCGTGCTCGACGGTCCCGTCGGCCCCGGTGCCCACCTGCATCAGCCAGCGGGGGCCGGTGAAGGCCCCGTCCAGCCCGTACCAGGGGAAGTCGGCCCGCAGGAAGCCCTCGGCCGTCCGGCGGGCCGCCGGGACGGGCGCGGCGGTCTCCTCGGGCGGGGCGGGCGTGCTCGGCGCGGGTGCCGCGGGGGCCGCGGCACCCGCGGCGGCGGCTGATGTGGCAGGTGTGGCGGCGGGTGCAGTGGGTGCGGCGGCTGGTGCCTCGGGTACCTCGGCGGGCTGTGTGCCCACCCGGCTACTGCTCGTCGTCTCCATCGATGCGGCCTCTCGTTCCGTTGGGTCCGGAACGGCCCTCCCCCACACACGTCGGGGGGACCCCCACCTCGGGCGTCCTGTGTCCGGACTCATGGAGGATAGCCACCGGACACCGGATCGCCCGGCAGGCTCGGGCTCAGGTGGCGTCGGCGTCGAACGGGGTGCGCTGCTCGGCGGCCGGGGCGGCGGGCTTCTTCAGCAGGTCGGGCCCGGCGGCGGAGGCGCCCGCGGCGGCCGGCTCGGGGGCGGTGTCGCGGCTGTTGACCGCGTCGGTGACCTCGTTCAGCTCCTGGCGCAGGTCGAAGCTGCTGCGGATCTCCCGCAGGTCCTCGTTCTCGGCGAGCTGCTTGCGGATGAAGGTCTTGGGGTTCAGGTCCTCGAACTCGAAGTCCTTGAAGTCCGGGCCGAGTTCGGAGCGGATGTCCTGCTTGGCGCTCTCGGAGAAGGCGCGGATCTTCCGGATGACGCCCATGACGTCCTGGATGACCTTGGGCAGCTTGTCCGGTCCGAAGACGAGGATGGCCAGCACCACGATGGTGACAAGCTCGAGTGCGCCTATGTCGTTGAACACCTTGCCGCTCCTCGGCTCTCTTCACTCCAGGCCACCACACACGGTACCCGGCGTTGTCGCCGCTCCCCTACATCGGTACTCCTTCGGCCCGCTTTTGGGCATGTTCCGCGGCGCGCTCCCCGTCATGACCCGTCCGCGGAGCCGAGGACCAGCCGCAGGGTGCGCTCCTGGCCGTCGCGGAGGACGGTGAGGGCCAGGGGGTCGCCGGGGCGGTGCGAGCGGATCTTGATGATCAGCTCGTCGCCGCCGTGGACGCGCGTGCCGTCGACCTTGGTGATCACGTCGCCGCCCTTGACCCCGGCGCGGGCGGCGGGCCCCCCGGGGGTGACGGCCGGCTTGCCGCCCTCGCCCTTGGTGCCGACGCGGGCCCCGTCGCCGGTGTACTCCATGTCGAGGGTGACACCGATGACGGGGTGCGTGGCGCGGCCGGTGCGGATCAGCTCCTCGGCGACGCGCTTGCCCTGGTTGACGGGGATGGCGAAGCCGAGGCCGATGCTGCCGCTCTGCTTCTCGGAGTCCGCCTTGTCGGCTCCGCGGATGGCGCTGTTGATGCCGATCACCCGGGCCTTGGCGTCGAGGAGCGGGCCGCCGGAGTTGCCGGGGTTGATGGGGGCATCGGTCTGGAGGGCGTCGACGTAGCTGATGTCGCTGCCGTCGCCCTTGTCGCCGCCCGCGGTGACGGGGCGGCCGGTGGCGCTGATGATGCCGGCCGTGACCGTGTTGGAGAGGTCGAAGGGCGCCCCGATGGCCACCACCGGGTCGCCGACCTTCACGTCCTCGGAGTTGCCGAGGGCCAGCGGCTTCAGACCCCGTACGCCGTCGACCCGGACGACGGCCAGGTCGTACCCGCTGTCCTGGCCGACCAGCCGGGCGGCGACGCTCTCCCCGGTGCTGAAGGTGACGGTGATGTCCTTGGCACCGGCGACGACGTGGTGGTTGGTGAGGATGTGCCCCTGCGGGTCGAGGACGAACCCGGTGCCGGTACCGCCGCCGCCGCTGCCGCGGACGTGGAGGGTGACCACGCCGGGCAGTGCGGTGGCGGCGATGCCGGCCACGCTGTCGGGGGCCCGGTCCTTGCCCTCCACCGCCGCCTGGGGGAGTTCGAGGCGGGTGCTGCTGCTGCGCTCGGCGAGCACGCCCAGCCAGCCGCCGACCCCGCCGGCGAGCAGCGCGACGCCGGCTCCGAGCGCGACCGCGTGCCGCAGCCCCACCACCCGCCGGCCGGCCGCCTTGCCGCCCTGCCCGTCCAGCTGCCAGGTCTCCACCGCCCCGACGCCCCAGGGGTCGTACGCAAGGGGTGCGGCGGCGGTGGCGGCGTCCGCCGCCTCGGGGCCGGCTGCCGCGGTCGTGCCGGGCCCTCCGGCGGCAGCCTCCGCCGGTGCGGGGCCGGCTTCTGCGGCCCCGGCCGGCTCGGCGGCAGCGGGAGCCGCCGCGGTGTCGGGGACGGCCTCGGGCTCCGGTGCAGCGGGGCCGCCTCCCTCGCCAGGACCGGCCTGCGGCGACTGCGCCGCGGCGGGAGCATCCGCTGCGGCGCGGTCGGCCTCTCCTGCGGGGGCGACGGGCCGGGGCGCGGGGACCGGGTCGGCAGGGCGGGTCTGCCCGGGCGGAGACGGTTCGGGCTGGTGCTGGTCGGCCATGTGGGCGCTCCCCGGGTACCTGTGGCACCGCAGGGCGGCGCATCTGCCGCCCGATTCAACCAGGTCGCCCCCGGGGCGGGCGCGGCGCCCCCGGGCCCCGGAGCCACCCCGTACACCCGACCCGCAGCAAGCCCCGCAGCACCGGCAACGGGCCCGCCGGGACGTGCCTCCAGCGCAGCACAGCCGGGAACGCCCGGCGGCTGACGGGGGGCCTCGGTCGGAGGCCGAGCCCTCTGGCCACGGCCCCCTCGCAGACGGCGGCATCGGCTGCGCCCCCGGCCGGAGGCGGGCCGTCAGCGCAGCAGAGAGACCCGGTGCGGCGAGGGGGAGGTGGAGGGCGCGGCCGGTGGCACGGGGCCGGCCGGGCGGGGGGCGACGGCGAAGCCGGACCGGGGCTCCCGGTCGCGGACGACGGCATCGGCCACGGACACCGCCGGGCCGGGGGCGACGGACACCGCGGGCCCGGGCCGGGACGCCGGGGACTCGCCCCGCGCGTTCGGCTCGACGGAGTCCAGCGGCAGCGAGCCGCCGAGCGCGATCGCGGCCAGCGAGACCGCCCCGGCCGCCACGAACGCGAAGCGCCGCCGCGGCCGCCCGACCTCGTGGATCCGGAAGCCCTGCTGCGGCGGTTCGACGGCGGCCCGGTACCCGAAGAGCTCGGCACCGGGCGGCCCGGGCGGCCCCGGCGGCCCGTCGGGGCCCCCGCCGGGCAGCTGCTGGAGCCGCGCGAGCAGCCCGGCCGACAGCGGCGGCGGCGCGCTCTCCACGAACAGGGTCTTCAGCCGGCGCTGCGCATCGGCCTCGGCCTTGCACTTGGGGCACGTGGCCAGGTGTGCCAGGACCCGCTCGCGCGCGTCATGGCTCAGCTCGCCGTCGACGAGGGCCGCGAGACGGTCGCCGAGGTGCTGCTCGGCGGGGGAAGGACTGACTCCGCTCACTCGGCTCCGCCCTCTCCCCCGGCGCCCGGGGCGCCCGGGGCGCCCACGGCGACCCCGGCCAGCGCGCGCTGCTCCGCGCGGGCCTCGGGTGAGCGGTGCTTGAGCGCCTTGCGCAGGTGCGAGCGGCCCCGGTGGATCCGGCTGCGCACGGTGCCGAGCTTCACCCCGAGCGTGGCGGCGATCTCCTCGTACGACAGGCCCTCGATGTCGCACAGCACCACGGCCGCGCGGAACTCGGGCGCCAGCGTGTCCAGCGCCTGCTGCACGTCGGCGTCGAAGTGGGTGTCGTGCAGCACCTGCTGCGGGGACGGCTCGCGGCTCGGCAGCCGCTCCGCCGCGTCCTCGGCGAGGGCGTCGAAGCGGATGCGCTGCTTGCGGCGGACCATGTCCAGGAAGAGGTTCGTGGTGATGCGGTGCAGCCAGCCCTCGAAGGTGCCCGGCGTGTACGTGGACAGCGAGCGGAAGACGCGGACGAAGACCTCCTGCGTCAGGTCCTCGGCGTCGTGCTGATTGCCCGTCAGACGGTAGGCGAGGCGGTAGACCCGGACGCTGTGCGTGCTGACGATGTCCTCCCACGAAGGAGGGGTCCACGCCGGTGAGCCCGCATCGGCGGCGAAGGACGCGGTGGTTGCGGTCGCGGCGGTGTGGAAGCGGTCAGCAATGTCGGTCACGGATTTCGGCTCACCCGCCGACCAGAAGAGGCGCCTCAGCACGCCTCGCCGATCCACAGGCGCAGCCGCACCTCCCCTATCGGCTCTGGTGGTGTCCAGTGGAGTCCCTACCATAGCCACCCCTCCCGTCAGCTTTGGATAAGCGTTTTTGCCCTAACTTTGCACACGGCGCCGCGGCGGTGGGCGGTGATCTGCACGGAGCCCGCCCGGCCGTCCCCGTCCCTTCTCCAACGCCCGGTCCCATCTGCGGGTTCCCGACGTCAGCGGATACAGTCACCGTTGCGCCAACTATGGGGACAGGAGAGGGTCATTACCGGCAACCGGCAGACGAGCTGGGCGTTCGCCGACGCGTTTGTCGCCGAGGACGACGCTCTGCGGTGGGCCCGCGACCGGGCCAGGGAAGCGGGCCTGCGCGCCGTCTCCCCCGGCACCGGGGCCGCGCTGCGCCTGCTCGCCGCCACCGCCGACGCCAAGGCCGTCGCCGAGATCGGTACGGGTACCGGCGTCTCCGGCATCCACCTGCTGCACGGCATGCGCCCGGACGGGGTGCTGACCACCGTGGACCCCGAGCCCGACCGGCAGGCCTTCGCCCGCCAGGCCTTCCGCGCCGCCGGCTTCGCCGGCAACCGCGCCCGCTTCATCCCCGGCCGCGCCCTGGACGTCCTGCCCCGGCTCGCCGACGGCGGTTACGACCTCGTCTTCTGCGACGGGGACCCCGCCGAGTCCCTCGACTACCTCGCTGAATCGTTGCGCCTGCTGCGCCCGGGGGGCCTGGTGTGCTTCGAGGGGGTCTTCGCCGACGGGCGCACCGTCGACTCCTCCGCCCAGGAGACCGAGGTGCTGCGCGTGCGGGAGCTGCTGCGCGGGGTCCGCGAGAGCCCCGCCCTGGAGGCGGCCCTGCTCCCGGTGGGCGACGGCCTGCTGTGCGCCGTCCGCCGCTGAGCCCCGGCCCGGCCCGCGGGCCCCGGCCCGGGCGGCCGCCCGGGCCGTGACACAACACTGCCCCGGCCGCAGGATGCGGGCCGGGGCAGCGCAGAGTATGCAGGTGGTGCCGGGGGGTGGGTCAGCCGACGACCTTCTTGAGGGCGTCACCCAGGGCGTCCGCCTCGTCCGGCGTCAGCTCGACGACCAGCCGACCGCCGCCCTCGAGCGGTACGCGCATGACGATGCCCCGCCCCTCCTTGGTGACCTCGAGCGGGCCGTCGCCCGTCCGCGGCTTCATGGCCGCCATGCTCGTTCCCCTTCCTGAAACCAGCTCATCGTCAGCCGACGGCCCCATTCAGGTGCCTGGAACCCGGCATCGAACACATTGCTTCCCGGCCATTATCCCGCATGTCAGGACCCGATGACCAACATCGGCCGGGAACGCTTGCGCAACGCGCCCTGCCAAAACCACTCATTTCGGGGACCTGCCTGCGATACTTCGCCCGCTCTGCGTCCGCTCTGCGCGCACACGGCCGCTTCTTTCTTTGACACACATCACATGCCCTGGAGCGGCCCCGTCCGCCATGCTGACCCTGTACCGGCCAGTACCGATCCGCTGGCCGGGTCCGCGACGGAGGGGACACCACCTGCCATGGCCGACACCGTGCTGTACGACGTGACCGACGGGCTCGCCACGATCACGCTGAACCGCCCCGACGCGATGAACTCGCTGAACACGGAGCTGAAGGTCGCGCTGCGCGACTCCCTGGAGGCCGCGGGCGCCGACCCGGGCGTGCGCGCGGTCCTGCTGACCGCGACCGGGCGGGCCTTCTGCGTGGGCCAGGACCTGAAGGAGCACGTCGGGAACCTGGAGGCGGCCCGGCAGTCCGGCTCGGGCAACGCGCTGAGCACCGTGAGCGAGCACTACAACCCCATCGTCCGGGCGATCACGCAGATGCCGAAGCCGGTGGTCGCCGGGGTCAACGGCGTCGCCGCCGGGGCGGGCTTCGGCTTCGCGCTGGCGGCCGACTACCGGGTGGTGGCCGACACCGCAAGCTTCACCACCGCCTTCGCCGGGGTCGGGCTGTCCGCCGACTCCGGGCTGTCGTGGACGCTGCCGCGGCTGGTCGGCACCAGCCGGGCGGCGGACCTGCTGCTGTTCCCGCGGTCGATCACCGCGCAGGAGGCGCAGGAGCTGGGTCTGGTCAACCGGCTGGTGCCGGCGGCGGAGCTCGCGGACACCGCCGCCGAGGTCGCGCGGCGGCTGGCGGACGGCCCGACCGTGGCCTACGCCGGGCTGAAGGAGGCCCTGGCGTACGGGGCCGGACGGTCGCTCGCCGAGGCGCTGGAGAAGGAGGACGAGCTCCAGACCCGTTCGGGCGCCTCCGAGGACCACGCGATCGCGGTCGCGGCGTTCCTCGCCAAGGAGAAGCCGAAGTACACCGGGCGCTAGCCCGAACGGGAGCCGGGGCGGCGTGGCCGCCCCGGGCCGTCAGGCGGCGGGGGTGCGGGCGGTGCAGGCGGCCAGGTGGTCGTTGACCAGGCCGCAGGCCTGCATCAGCGCGTAGGCCGTGGTGGGCCCGACGAAGCGGATGCCCTCCTTCTTCAGGGCCTTGGCCAGGGCCGTGGACTCGGGCGTCACCGCCGGGACGTCCTCGATGGTCGTCGGGGCCGGGCGGCCCGGCTCCGGGGCGTGCGACCAGATCAGCTCGTCCAGCTCGCCCGGCTTCCACTGCGCGAGCACCCGGGCGTTGGCGAGCGCGGCCTCGATCTTGGCCCGGTTGCGGATGATCCCCTCGTCGGCGAGCAGCCGCTCGGCGTCCCGCTCGTCGAAGCGGGCGACGGCCGCGATCCTGAAGTCGGCGAAGGCCGTGCGGAAGCCCTCGCGCCGCCGCAGGATCGTCAGCCAGGACAGCCCCGACTGGAAGGCTTCCAGGCACAGCCGCTCGTACAGGGCGTCGTCCCCGTGCACCGCCCGGCCCCACTCGGTGTCGTGGTAGGCGATGTAGTCGGTGGTGGACAGCGCCCAGGGGCAGCGCAGACCCCCGTCGGGCCCGGCGAGGGCGCTCACTGCGCGTCCCGCTTCGAGAGGTCGACCGCTGCGGCGTCCTCGGCGGGCACGGCGTCCTCGACCGCTGCGGCGTCCTCGGCGGGCACGGCGTCCTGCGGTCCGCCCTCCTCCCCGGAGTCCGCGGCCGCGGCGGCCGGGGCCGGCCGCGCGGGCCGGGCCGGCCGGGCCGCCGGTGCGGCGTGCGCCGCGTGCGCCGCGGCCGCGGTCAGCTCGGCGATCCGCGCGTCGCGCTCGGCCAGTTCCGCCGACAGCCGTTCCAGTACGTCGTCCACCTCGGCCATGCGGTAGCCGCGCGGCGCCACCGGCAGCCGCAGGGCGTCGATGTCGGCCGGTGCGACGGGCCGGCTCTCCGGTAGCGCGTCGGCCACCCGGTCCGGCTCCGCCTCGGGGAGCACGGGCTCCGAGCCGCCGCCGACCACCGCCAGGGTGACCGCCGCGACGACCACGACCAGCGCGATCAGCAAGAACCAGAACACGATCAACTCCCCGGGGCAATGGCTGGGGGCATGTCCCGGCGGCGGCCGGGGGGACCCACTTCCGGTCACCAGGTTAAGGTCGCAGACGAGGCGCGAGGGCCGCCTGAGGAGGAAAGAACGGGATGCTGCGACTGGGCAGGCGCGAGTTCGACACTCACGAGCCGGTGATCATGGCCATCGTGAACCGGACGCCGGACTCCTTCTACGACCAGGGCGCCACGTTTCGTGACGAACCCGCCCTGGACCGCGTCGAACAGGCGGTGGCCGAGGGCGCCGCGATCATCGACATCGGCGGGGTCAAGGCCGGTCCGGGCGAGCACGTGGACGCGGCGGAGGAGGCCCGGCGCACGGTCGGCTTCGTCGCCGAGGTCCGCCGCCGCCACCCGGACGTGGTGATCAGCGTCGACACCTGGCGGCACGAGGTCGGCGAGGCGGTCTGCGAGGCCGGCGCCGACCTGCTCAACGACGCCTGGGGCGGGGTCGACCCCAAGCTGGCGGAGGTCGCCGCCCGGTACGGCGCCGGGCTGGTCTGCACCCACGCGGGCGGGGTCGAGCCGCGCACCCGGCCGCACCGGACGGCGTACGACGACGTGATGGCGGACATCCTGCGGGTCACGGTGGGCCTGGCCGAGCGGGCGGTGGAGCTCGGCGTCCGCCGGGACGCGATCATGATCGACCCGGGGCACGACTTCGGGAAGAACACCCGCCACTCCCTGGAGGCCACCCGGCGCCTGGCCGAGATGACCGACACCGGCTGGCCGGTGCTGGTCTCGCTGTCCAACAAGGACTTCGTCGGCGAGACCCTCGACAAGCCGGTCAAGGAGCGGCTGCTCGGCACCCTCGCCACGACGGCCGTCTCGGCCTGGCTGGGCGCGCAGGTCTACCGGGTCCACGAGGTGGCCGAGACGCGGCAGGTCCTGGAGATGGTCCGGTCGATCCAGGGGTACCGGGAGCCGGCGGTCGCCCGCCGGGGACTGGCCTGAGCCAGGCCGGCCCCCGGACGGGCGGACGGACGGGCGGCCGGGCTACTTCCCGACTTCCTTCGTCACGAGCGCGATCGCCTCGTCCACGTCGTCGGTGACGTGGAAGAGGTACAGGTCGCGCTCGGAGGCCTTGCCCTGGGCGATCACGGTGGTGCGCAGCCAGTCGACCAGGCCGCTCCAGTACTCGGTGCCGAACAGCACGATCGGGAAGCGGGTGATCTTCTGGGTCTGGACCAGGGTGAGGGCCTCGAACAGCTCGTCCAGCGTGCCGAGTCCGCCGGGAAGGACCACGAAGCCCTGGCTGTACTTCACGAACATCGTCTTGCGGACGAAGAAGTACCGGAAGTTCAGCCCGAGATCGACGTGCTGGTTGAGCCCCTGCTCGAAGGGCAGCTCGATGCCCAGGCCCACCGAGATGCCGCCTCCCTCCCGGGCGCCCTTGTTGGCGGCCTCCATCGCGCCGGGGCCGCCGCCGGTGATCACCGCGAAGCCGGCCTCGACCAGGGCGCCGCCGATCCGGACGCCGGCCTCGTACTCCGGTGAGCCGGCGGGCGTGCGCGCGGAGCCGAACACGCTGATCGCCGGCGGCAGCTCGGCCAGCGTGCCGAAGCCCTCGATGAACTCCGACTGGATGCGCAGGACCCGCCAGGGATCGGTGTGCACCCACTCGCTGGGGCCGGCCGAGTCCAGCAGCCGCTGGTCGGTCGTACTGCCCGCCTGCACCTGGCTCCGCCGCCGCAGTACCGGCCCGAGCTGCTGCTCCTCGGGCCGGCGGCGAGGGTACCCCTCGGAATTGCGGTGGTTGCCCATGATGTGCTCCCTCCTGCTGATCGTTGGATCAGCGTAGGCGCACGAAGGTGACGGCAAGCGGAATTCAGGCGGTCAGCCAGGCGCGGAGTCGTTCCTCGCAGTGCAGGATCGCCTTGGTCTCCACCCGCTCGTCGACCTTGTGCGCCAGCAGGGCGTCGCCCGGGCCGTAGTTGACGGCGGGCACGCCGAGCGCGCTGAAGCGGGAGACGTCCGTCCAGCCGAACTTGGGCATCGCCCGCCCGCCGACCGCCTCCATGAACGCGGCCGCCGCCGGGTGGGAGAGGCCGGGCAGGGCGCCGCCGGAGGAGTCGTCGACGACGTACTCGGCGACCCCGCAGTCCGCGAAGACCTCACGGACGTGGGCGAGGGCCTCGGCCTCGCTGCGGTCGGGGGCGTAGCGGAAGTTGACGGTGACGGTGCAGGCGTCGGGGATGACATTGTTGGCGACGCCGCCCTCGATGCGCACCGCGTTGAGGCCCTCGTGGTACTCCAGGCCGTCGATCACGGGCTTGCGCGGCTCGTACGCGGCCAGCCTCGCCAGGATCGGGGCGGCGGCGTGGATGGCGTTGGAGCCCATCCAGCTGCGCGCGGAGTGGGCGCGCTCGCCCGCGGTGCGCAGCAGCACGCGCAGGGTGCCCTGGCAGCCGCCCTCGACCTCGGCGTTGGAGGGCTCCAGCAGGACGGCGAAGTCGCCGGCCAGCCAGTCGGGGTGGGCCTCGGCGACCTTGCCCAGGCCGTTGAGGTCGGCGGCGACCTCTTCCTGGTCGTAGAAGACGAAGGTGAGGTCGCGGTTGGGCTCGGGCACGGTGGCCGCGATGCGCAGCTGGACGGCGACGCCGGACTTCATGTCGGTGGTGCCGCACCCCCACAGCACGCCGTTCTCGTCGAGGCGGGAGGGGACGTTGTCGGCGATCGGGACGGTGTCCAGGTGCCCGGCGAGGACGACGCGCTCGGCGCGGCCGAGGCGGGTGCGGGCCACGACGTTGTTGCCGTGGCGGTCCACCGTCAGGTGCGGCAGGGCGCGCAGGGCCTGCTCCACGGCGTCGGCGAGGACCTTCTCGTCGCCGCTCACGGAGGGGATGTCGACGAGCCGGGCGGTCAGCTCGGCGGCGTCCAGGGTGAGGTCGAGCTCGGATTCGGTCATGGACCGACCCTAACGCGCGGGGCTGCGGCGAACGTCTCACGTCCGGCCGGTGGACGTGGCATCTGGCTCAAGTACGGTGGGCCGCGTGTCCCAGAGCGATCTTCCCCGCCCCCGCCGCCGCCGTCGGCTCCTGACGGCCGCCGGCCTGTGCGTCCTGCTGGCGCTCGTCGGCTACCTCGTGGTCCAGTTCAACTCGCTGGGCGGTGGCGGTGCACCGCACTGCACGGCTTTCGATACGGCCGGAAATGTCGCCGACCGGGGCGCACGCCAGTCCTACGACATGACGCCGGAGCAGGCGGCGAACGCGGCGACGATAGCCGCGGTCGGCGTGGCGAAGGGGCTGCCGGACCGGGCCGTGACGATCGCGCTGGCGACGGCCATGCAGGAGTCGGCGCTGCGCAACCTCGACCACGGCGACCGGGATTCGCTGGGCCTGTTCCAGCAGCGGCCCTCGCAGGGGTGGGGCACCCCGGAGCAGATCATGGACCCGGTGTACTCGGCGGGGATCTTCTACGACCGGCTGGTCGAGATCAAGGGGTACTCGCGGCTGCCGCTGACGGAGGCCGCGCAGCGGGTGCAGCTGAGCGGCTTCCCGCAGGCGTACGCGAAGCACGAGCCGGACGCTACGGTCCTGACGGCGGCCTTCGCGGGCGGCGGCGAGCTGACCTGCGGCGGGCCCGCCCCGACCACTCCCGGCGACCCGGAGAAGGTGCGGGGCGAGCTGAAGCGGATCTTCGCGAAGAACGCGCTGCACACGACGCCCGCCGCGCCGGGCGGCGCCGCGGACGGCGGCCGGGGGATCAAGGAGTCCGAGGTCACGGTCGTGGAGAAGAGCGGCGGCGGGGAGCCCGCGGAGCGCGGCAGCCGGGCGATCGCCGGGTGGGCCGTGGCGAACGCGCGCGGGCTGGGCATCGCGCGGGTCTCCTACAACCAGCGGGGCTGGGTCGCCGGCGAGGCGAAGGGCCAGTGGCAGAACAAGGGGCTGCCGGGGGCCAAGGCGGGCGACGGCGACCCGCACAACGCGCCGCAGGGCGAGGTGCGCATCTTCGTCAAGAAGTGACGCGCGGCCCGGATCTCCGCTCAGGCGTGCGGGGCGTCCCCCGCCCGGGGGTGATCGCCGGGGCGGGGCGCGGGGCACCTGTGGGTACGGAAGGCCTGGTGGGGGCGGGTTCCCGGCGCTTTTCCGGGAAGCCGATAAAACGATGCGTTACCGATCCTTTACCCATCGGCTCCGCAACCCGCCCCGCCCCGCGAGCGGTTGTACGGGCGTACTCAGCCGCTACCGCTTAGGAGCATCATGTCCCTCCCCCTGACCCGCCGGATCGCCCGTACCGCGCTGCTGCTCGCAGCCGGGGCAGCTCCCGTGGTCGGTGCGGCCGGCGCCGCCAGCGCCGCGGGCCTGGAGTCCGTGCCGCAGCTGGGCGCGCTCACCGGCTCGGACGCCACGGCCGCCGCCGGCGACACGGTCGGCGCCGGCGAGGCCGCCGCCCACACGGCCACCGACACCGCCGCCCACGCCCTGCCGGGCGCCCCCGGCCAGGTCACCGACACCACGGGCGCCCTGCTCGGCGGGCTGCCGGCCGCCAAGGGGCTGCCGGGCGGCGACGTGGCCGGCGCGGTGCCGGCCGGCGAGCTGACCGGCGCGGTGCCCACGCAGAACCTGCCGCTGAACACCCTGCCGCTGAACGGTCTGGGCGGCTGATCGCAGGCGAAGGCGCACCAGAGGGGCCGGGAGTCGCTCCCGGCCCCTCTCGCGTGTCGTCCGCCGGCCGGTGTCAGGCGAGCCGCTTGACGGCCGCCGCCACCCGCTCGTCCGTCGCCGTGAACGCCACGCGGACGTGCCGGGCCCCCGCCTCGCCGTAGAAGTCGCCGGGCGCCACCAGGATCCCGAGCTCGGCCAGGTGCGCCACGGTGTCCCAGCAGGGCTCGTCGCGGGTCACCCACAGGTAGAGGCTGGCCTCGCTGTGCTCGATCCGGAAGCCGTGCGCCTCGAGCGCCGTGCGCAGCGCCTCGCGCCGGGCCGCGTAGCGCGCGCGCTGCTCCTCCACGTGCGCGTCGTCGCCGAGCGCCGCAACGGTGGCCGCCTGTACGGGAGCCGGGGTCATCATGCCGCCGTGCTTGCGGATCTCCAGCAGTTCGCCGAGGACGTCCGCGTCGCCGGCGATGAAGGCGGCCCGGTAGCCCGCCAGGTTGGAGCGCTTGGACAGGGAGTGGACGGCCACGAGGCCCTCGTACGAGCCGCCGCACACGTCGTCGTGGAGGACGGAGACGGGCTCGGCCTCCCAGCCCAGCTCCAGGTAGCACTCGTCGCTGAACACCAGGATCCCGTGCTCGCGCGCCCAGGCGACGATGCGGACCAGCTCGTCCTTGGGGATGACCTTCCCGGTCGGGTTCGAGGGGGAGTTGAGCCACAGCAGCTTCAGGCCGGCCGGGTCGAGCTCGGTCGGGTCGTCGTAGACCACGGCCTCGGCCCCGCACAGCCGTGCGCCGACCTCGTACGTGGGGTAGGCGAGCCGCGGGTAGGCGACCTTGTCCCCGGCGCCCAGGCCCAGCTGGGTCGGCAGCCAGGCCACCAGCTCCTTGGAGCCGACGACCGGCAGGACGTTGCGGTGCCCGGCGGCGCTCGCGCCGAGCCGGCCGCGCAGCCAGCCGGTGATCGCGTCGCGCAGGGCGGGGGTGCCCCAGACGGTGGGGTAGCCCGGGGAGTCGGCGGCCGCGACCAGGGCGTCCCGGATCAGCTGCGGCACCGGGTCCACGGGCGTGCCGACGGACAGGTCGACGATGCCGTCGGGGTGCGCCGCGGCCGTCGTCTTGTACGGCTCCAGCTTGTCCCAGGGAAAGACGGGAAGACGTGCGGATACTGCGGCCACGGTGCTCTCTGCTCTCTCGTGCGTGCCTGGAACTGCGGAACTGCGGGAACGGCCTGGGGCCGCAAACGACTCGGTCCCGCGCGGCCCGGGGGCCGAACGGGACCGAGGTGCGCGTGCCGGGGCGGCAGGGCCGTCAGTGGCCTTCGCCCATGGGCGGCAGCGCGGCGATGAAGGGGTGGTCGCGCTCGATCAGACCCAGCTTCGAGGCACCACCGGGCGAACCGAGCTCGTCGAAGAACTCGACGTTCGCCTTGTAGTACTCCTTCCACTCCTCCGGGGTGTCGTCCTCGTAGAAGATGGCCTCGACCGGGCAGACCGGCTCACAGGCGCCGCAGTCGACGCATTCGTCCGGGTGGATGTACAAGGACCGCTGGCCCTCGTAGATGCAGTCGACGGGGCACTCTTCGATGCATGCCTTGTCCTTGACGTCGACACAAGGCTCCGCGATGACGTAGGTCACGCTCTGTTCCTCCTCGGTAGGGCTGTCCATATCGCGCGGGAGCGCGGCGTCGTCGATGCCCACGCCTAGTATCTCCGTTCCCGGGCACGATCCGAACAGGAGGGGCGGACAGAGCTGTGGAAATCACTGCCGGTGGGCTGCTGGAGATCCGTATCACCCCGGCTGACGTGGGTAAACGAGTCTCTGTACGACGGGTGGAAAGCGGGGCCGGCGGTTCGCCCGCCTTCACGGACACGGTAGGGGTTCTCACATCCTGGGACCAGGGTGTGCTGACGATCACACGGAAGAACGGCGAGTCCGTCCGCATCGCGGAATCGGCGCTGGTGGCGGGCAAGGTGGTGCCCCCCGCTCCGGCCCGGCGGCGCGGGCCCGCGGCCTCCTTCGAGGAGCTCGCGCGCGTGGCGGCGCGGTCCTGGCAGCCGCTGGAGAGCGAGCCGCTCGGCGAGTGGACGCTGCGGGCCGCCCGCGGCTTCACCCGGCGGGCCAACTCGGTCCTGCCGCTCGGCGAGCCGGGGCTCCCGCTGGACGAAGCACTCGCGCGGGTGACGTCCTGGTACGCGGAACGAGGGCTTCCGGCGTACGTGCAGGCCGCGACCGGGGCCGCCGGCACCCAGGAGCTGCTGTGCGCGGAGCTGGAGCGGCGCGGGTGGGCGCGGCAGGTGTCGGCGGAGGTCCGCACCGCGGCACTGGCGCCGATCGCCGACACCATCGCGGACACCGCGCACGTCCGGCTCGCCCGGACCCCCGACGAGGAGTGGCTCGGCCGCTACGGGAAGGTCGAGGATCCGGACGTGGCCCGGCAGGTGCTGGTCGCCGGACCGTCGGTGTGGTTCGCGACGCTGCCCGGCCGGGCCATCGGCCGGCTGGTGGTCGACGGCCGGTGGGCGGGGTTCGCGGCCGTCGAGGTCGATCCCGAGCACCGGCGCGGGGGCCTGGCCACGGCGGTGATGGCGGCGCTGGCCCGGCAGGCGCTCGACGAGGGGGCCTCGGCGGCCTGGCTGCAGGTCGAGACGGACAACGGGGCCGCGCGCGGGCTGTACGACGGGCTGGGCTTCGCGACGCACCACGCGTACCACCACTACCGGGCGGCGGCCCGGTGAGCTCGCGGATCCGGGAGCAGTTCGCGCAGGAGGCCCGCTCCGAGCGGCCCGACCTGTCGGTGCTGTGCCTGCTGCTGGCCGCCGAGGCGGATCCGGACCTGGACGAACGGGCCATGGACTGGGCGCAGATCGAGCTGGACCGGCTCGCCGGCATGCTGCCGTACGGGCTGCGCGGGGCCCGGGCCTGGGCGTCGGCGGTGACCGAGCTGCTCGGCGGGCGGCTCGGCTTCCACGGCACGCCCGCCGACTACGACCGGCTGTCGTCCTCGCTGCTGCACGAGGTGCTGCGCAGGCGCCGGGGGCTGCCGATCCTGCTGTCGGTGGTGTGGCTGGAGGTTGCGCGGCGCGCGGGGGCGCCGGTGTACGGGCTCGGGCTGCCGGGGCACTTCGTGGTGGGCTTCGGGGACCCGGAGGAGGGCGTCGTCGTCGACCCGTTCGCGGGCGGGGCCGCGCTGGGGACCGGGCCGGCCGAACTGGCGTCCGGGCCGCGGACGCCCGCCCGCACGCTGGACATCGTGCTGCGGATCCTGAACAACATCCGGGCGTGGGCCGCGGCCCGTCCGGAGCAGTCCGGGGTCGCCCTGTGGGCCCTGGAGCTCTCGCTCCTCCTGCCGTCCCACCCGGCTTCGCTGCGGTACGAGCGTGCTCGCCTCCTCGTGGAGCGGGGGTCCTTCCGGGAGGGGGCCTCGGAGCTGGACGCGTACGCGGAGGTGGTCGCGGCGTTCGATGCCGACGCCGCCGCCCGCATCCGCGCCGAGGCCGCCGCCGCCCGAGCCCTGCTCAACTGACCGGCCCGCCCCGTACGGGCCCCGCTGCGCGGAGCCCCAGGGGGCGGGCTGGGCTACAGCCAGCCCTTTTCGCGGGCTGCGCGGACCGCTTCGGCCCGGTTGCGGGCGGCCATCTTCTGGATGGCCGTCGAGAGGTAGTTGCGCACCGTCCCCTGGGAGAGGTGGAGCGCGGCCGCCAGCTCGGCGTTGGTCGCCCCGTTCTCCGCGGCCCGCAGCACCTCCCGCTCCCGGTCGGTCAGCGGGTTCGCCCCCTCGGCCAGCGCCGCCGCCGCCAGCGTGGGATCGATCACCCGCTCCCCCGCCATCACCTTGCGCACCGCCTCCGCCAGCTGCGCGGCCGGCGCGTCCTTGACCAGGAACGCCGAGGCCCCGGCCTCCATCGCCCCCCGCAGGTATCCGGGCCGGCCGAAGGTGGTCAGCACGACGATCTGCAGCCGCGGCAGCGCCTCGCGCAGGGCGGCGGCCGCCTCGATGCCGGTCATGCCGGGCATCTCGATGTCCAGCAGGGCGACGTTCACGTCGTGCGCACGGGCGGCGGCCACCACCTCGTCGCCGCGCGCCACCTGGGCCACCACCTCGATGTCGGGCTCCAGGCCGAGCAGCGCCGCGAGGGCCTCGCGGACCATGGACTGGTCCTCGGCGAGGAGGATCCGGATGGGGCGTGCGGGGGTCATGCCCCTGATCCTAGGGGGATGCGGGCGAGCAGCCGGAAGCCCCTCTTGCCCGCCGGACCGGCCGACAGGCTGCCGCCGACGGCCTCCAGACGCTCCGTCAGGCCCGACAGCCCGTTGCCCGGCACGGCCTGCCCGCCCGCGCCGTCGTCCGCGACCGACAGCTCCACCATCTCCCCGGCCAGGGTCTGGCGCCGTTCCAGGCTGACCGTGCAGCGCTTGGCCCCGCTGTGGCGGACCACATTGGTCACCGCCTCGCGCAGCGACCAGGCCAGGGCCGCCTCCACCTCCTCCGGAAGGCCGTCGACCGCCTCGGCCGGAAGGTCCGCCGCCACCCCGGCCGCGGTCAGCGCGGTCCGCGCACCGGCGAGTTCGCCGGGCAGGGTGGCCCGCCGGTAGCCGCTCACGGCCTCCCGTACGTCGACCAGGGCCTGGCGGCTGACCCGCTCGATGTCGGCGACCTGCTGGGCGGCCTGCTCGGGGTGGCCCGGCAGCATCCGGCCCGCGAGCTCGCTCTTGAGCGTGATCAGGGACAGCGAGTGCCCCAGCAGGTCGTGCAGGTCGCGGGCCATCCGCAACCGCTCCTCGTTGGCCGCGAGCTGCGCCACCGTGGCGCGCGCCTGGCGGAGTTCGATCGTGGTCCGGATCAACTCGCGGACCCCGACCATCGCGAACCCGCCCATCAGGGCCGGGATCATGAGCGAGGCCAGGTAGCCGTCCCAGCCGGGCAGCGCCGGGGCCACCACCATCATCAGCGCGGTCGCGGCCGGAACCGACCAGCGGGACATCTCCCCCGGCAGGGCGGCGCCGGAGGAGATGGAGACGTAGACGAAGAGCACCAGCCACTCGCGCCCCAGGGCCAGCGACAGCACCGTGGCCAGGGTGGTGAGCACGGTGAGGGAGATCAGGACGCGGCGTACCGGCAGCTGTCGTTCCGGGTGGAAGACCAGCACCAGGTAGGAGGCGACGAAGGCCAGCAGGCCGAGGCCCCCGAGCAGCCGGGCCGTGCTGCCGTGGCCGCCGTGGACCAGGTCGGCGACGGGGGCGCTGAGGTAGAAGAGCCAGATCGCGATCCAGAGGCTCTTCACCACTTTGTGCACGGTGGTCTCGGGTCCGCGGCCGATGCGGCTCGCGCCGTCGGCCTCCTGGGTCAGCGCCACGGGTTCATGCCTTCAGTGAGTCCTTGCGGTACAGCCAGGCGGCCGCACCGGTGAACAGTACGAAGTAGACGGCGAGGATCGCCACGTCCTTCAGGTGCGGCGCACCGCCGAGCTCGATGGCCTGGCCGAGGCCGGCGTACGCACGGGTGGGCAGCCACTCGCAGATGTCCCGCAGCCACTGCGGGAAGTTGGCGGTGGGCATCCACAGGCCGCCGAGGATGGACAGCCCGAAGTAGACGAGCATCGACAGGGGGCGGACGTTGTCCGCGGTGGCCAGGTAGCCGATGGCCACGCCGAGGGCGGCGAAGACCAGGCTGCCGGCCCAGATGGAGCCGGTCAGGGCCAGCCACTGCCAGGCCTCGAAGCGGACGCCCTTGACGGCCGCGGCGACCGCGAACACGGTGACGATCGAGGGCAGGGACAGCACGCCGGCGCTGGCGGTCTTGCCGAGCACGTACCCGCGCCCGGGCAGGGCGGTCAGGCGCAGCTGGCGCACCCAGCCCTTCTCGCGTTCCTTGGCGATGCGCTCGCTGTTGCCCATCAGGACGGCGGTCAGCGCGCCGAAGGAGGCCATGGCGACCATGTAGAAGGCGGGCATGGTCAGTTCGGTGCCCAGGACCTTCGTGGTGCCGTCCAGGGTGCCGCCGAGCATCAGAAACAGGGCGGCCGGGTAGAGGACCGTGAAGAACAGGTACTTCTTGTTGCGCAGGGCGCGGGTGATCTCGAGCTTGATGAGCTGGTTCATGATGCGGCGGCCTCCTCGGCCTCGGTGAGGGCGATGAAGGCCTGTTCCAGGCCCAGTCCGGCGACTTCCAGGTTCCGGGGGTAGAGGCCGAGCGCGTAGACGGCGTGGACCGTGGCGTCGGCGTCGCTCGACTGGAGCCTGATCGTCCCGCCGTGCCGCTCGTACGCGGTCAGGTGCGGCAGGGCGCGCAGCGCGGCCTCGTCCACGGGGGCGTCCGGGGCCAGGTCGAAGGCGATCCGGCGGGCGCCGGCCTTGGCCTTGATCTCGGCGGCGGTGCCGTCGGCGAGGAGGCGGCCCTTGTTCAGGACCAGGACGCGGTCGGCGATCGCGTCGGCCTCCTCCAGGTAGTGGGTGGCGAACAGGACGGTGCGGCCCTGTGCGGCCTGCTCGCGCATGGTGGCCCAGAAGGCCTGGCGGGAGGTGACGTCCATGCCGGTGGTGGGCTCGTCGAGGACGATCAGGTCGCTGCGGCCGGCGGTGGCGAGGGCGAAGCGGACGCGCTGCTCCTGGCCGCCGGAGAGCTTGTTGACCATGCGGTCGGCGATCTCGGTGACGCCGGCGCGGCTGAGGACCTCGTCCACCGGGTGGGGGCGGGGGTGCAGGGCGCAGCCGAGGGCGACGATCTCGCGGACGGTGACCTCCTCCATCAGACCGCCGCTCTGGAGCATCGCGCCGACGCGGCCGGCGGCGACGGCCTCGCGCGGGCCGGTGCCGAAGAGCCGGACGGTGCCGGAGTCGGCGGGGCGCAGGCCGAGGAGGAGGTCGAGGGTGGAGGACTTGCCGGCGCCGTTGGGGCCGAGCAGTGCGACGGTCTCGCCCGGGTGGAGCTCGAGGGAGAGGCCGTCGACCGCGCGGACCGCGCCGTAGCTCTTGGTCACGTTGCGGAAGCTCACCACGGGGCCGGCACCGGGTCCGGTGTCCTGCGCGGCGGCGGTGTGCGCCGAGGTCGTCGTCATGCCCCAAGGTTCGCCCGTACGGGTGGGCGTGCGGCAGTGTCTGCCGTCGTGAGCGGCGGATGACAGATGTCATGCGCGCGGTGTGACAGGCCGCCCGAACAGCGCGGGAGCCCCCGTCCCGGGCGGGGACGGGGGCTCCCGTGCTGCGTGCAGGTGCCTCGGGCGCGGGCCGTCAGCTGGGGTTGGTGTCGATCGTGGCGGTGCGCTCGGCGGCGGTCTTGCCGCGCAGGGCCTTGCCGAGGGCGCCGGCGACGTCCTGCGGGGTGACCGGGGTCTTCTCGCCCGTGCCGCGGGTGATCAGGACTCCGTCGAAGCTGTTGCCGTACGTGGCCTTGAGCGCCTCCAGGTCGTACTTCTCGACCAGGTGGCCGTCGACGGCCTGCATGCTGAGGATCTTCGGCAGGGACTTCGGGCCGAAGGGCAGGGACTTGGTGCCCGCCTTGACGGTGGCGACGCCGGACATGGCGGGCTCGGCGAACTCCTTCATGGCCCGGTCCAGTTCCGCCTGGGTGATCGCCGGCTCCTTGGTGGTGACCGGCAGGTCGACCGGGGCCGCCTTGCCGGTGGCGACCATGGTGCGGAAGGCCTTGGTGACCAGGTCGGCGGAGGCGCCCGCGTCGAGGGTGGTGCCGGCCTTGCCGGGGACGGCGACGGCCTTGCCGGTGTCGAACTTGATGGTCCCCTCGGTGGCGGTGCCCGCGGTGCCGGCGAGCTCCTGGAGGGCGACGTGGAGCTTCTCCTCGTCGACGGGGATCACCGGGTCGGCGACGCGCTCCTGGCCGAGGAGCGAGCCGATGACGGTGACGGGGTTGTAGTCGCTGCCCGCGGCGTTGCGGACGGTGGTCTGGGCGTCGAGGGACAGGCCGGCCTTCTCGGGCTTGAGCTCGACCTGCTTGCCGCCGACGGTCAGCTGCAGCGGGGCGGCGGCCCGGCTGCCGAAGGCCGTCTGGATCTTGGCGACGGCCTCGTCGCGGCTGCCGCTGATGTCGACGCCGAGGACGGTGGTGCCCTTGGGGACGTCGGAGTGGTTCAGCAGCAGCCCGGCGCCGTAGGCCACGCCGACCAGGGCGATGACGCCGCCGCCGACCAGGACCAGCTTGGAACGGGCCTTGGCGACCTTGGTGGGCTTGGGGGCGGCCTTGGCGGAGGCCGGCTTGGGGGCGCGCGGGCCGGGGGCCGGGGGCGCGGGGGCCGGGGTGGGCCGCGGCTCGTCCAGCTCGGGGCCGGGCCAGCGGGGCTCGTCGGCGCGCGGGGCGTCGACGGGGAAGGTGCCGAGGGCGGGGCCGCCGGTCGGGCCGGTGGGGCCTGCCGGGGCGTCGAAGGCGGGGAACGCCTCGGTGGCGGGGCCGCCGTCGGGGTCGCCCGGGAAGGCGGGGAAGCCCTGGGTCGCGCCGACGCCGGGGCCGCCGAGCGGGCCCGCGGGGCCGGGGCCGGTCCCGCCGGGGCCCATGCCCATGCCGGGGCCGGGGCCCGTGCCGGGGCCGCCGGGGGCGGGGGGCATCGGGGCCGGGGGCGTGGCGGAGCGGCCCGGGCCGTCGAAGCCGGGGCCGGCGGGGGCGCCGGGGCGCGGGCCCGCGGGGGCCGGGGCGGGGCCGCCCGGGGCGAATCCGGCCGCGGCGGCGCCGCCGCGGGCACCCGGGCCGCCGGGCGGCGCGGGGGTGCGGACCGGCAGCGGGCCGGGAGCCGGGGCGGACGGCGTACGGGTGGGCAGCGCGGGCGCGGGGCCGGCGGCGGCCTGGGGGCGGCTCGGCAGGGCCGGGGCCTGGGCCGGGGCCTGGGAGCGCGGCGCGGACGCGGCGGGTGCGGGCTTGCGCGGGGCGAACCAGTTGTTGGCCGGCGCGGGCTCTTCCGGTTCGGCCGGCTCCGCGGGCGCGGGGGACGCGGCGGGCGCGGCGGCCGCTTCGGCCTGCTCCGGCTCGGCCTCCGCCTCGGCGGCGGCGACCGGCTTGCGTACGACCACCGGCGGGATCGGCCGCGAACCCGGGATGTTGATCCGGATGCGGGTCGTCAGGGTGGTCTCGGTCTTCGGCCCGTCGGTGTCGGGCGTGGACGGGTTCGAGGTCACAGAGTTCTCCTCCGAGGCAGTCGCTGCCGGGTCCGTGGACGGGTACTGGCCGGTTCCGTACGGCGGCGTACCCGAGGGGTAGGCGGCTCCGCCGCGCCCCTGGGGCCCGGAGGACGAACGGTCGGTTTCACGACTCAAGGCAGGTTCTCCCGGTTGGCTCCACCGCCCGTCGTACCGTGCGCGGGCAGCTCGGCGGCCCGACCACCATACTGGCCGAGGCCCGCGGGCAACTGACCTAGGGGAATCAATGATTCCCCTTCGCCTTTCCCGCACCCCCCGCGCAGGCCGTGCGCCCTGCGGCCCAACCCCCCGCAGCGCACACCGAGGCCGAGTTCAACGGCCTGTCAGCGGCCGGGCGGAGCGGCCGAAACCGGCCGGTCGTACGGCAGGCGGAGCGTGGCACAGATCACAGCCACCACGGCCCCGCCCAAAAGGTAGGCGTACGTGGCGATTCCGGACGAACCGAGCAGGAAGTCGCCCTCGGGGCGCGGGACCCCGAGCATCACGTACACCAGGAACCAGCCGATCACGCCGACACCCGTGCCGAGTCCGGTCCCGACGGCGATCCGGCCGCCGAGGAACAGCCCGAACAGGGCCAGCAGTGCCAGCACCAGGCCGCCGGGGAACCACAGGTCCACGACCAGCCAGCCGGCCAGACCGGTCAGCACGCCGACGGCCAACAGGCCGAGCAGGGCGGCGATCCGGCCCGGGGTCAGGGGCCGGCTCATGCGCTCACCCCGGCGAACAGGTCCTGCTCGCGCTCGCCGGCCGGGGCGCCGGGGCGGCCGTGGACGAGCTCGTAGTACTCGCGGGCGAACAGCGGCTGGGCGAGGTCGTTGGAGAGCGCGAAGAAGGGGAAGTCCACGGCGATCTGCGTCGCGTGGGCCCGCATCGCGGCCGCCTTGGCCGCCACGAGGGCCTCGTCGGCGCCGATCTCGGCGGTGACGCGGTCGTCGGCGACGACCCCGGGCACGTCCTGTGGCGAAGCGACCCCCGGGAACGGCGTCTTGGTCCCGGCGTCGCGCAGCCGGGCGAAGCCCTCCTCGACCACCGAGCGCGGCACGCGGTTCCAGTAGACCTTCGCGATCTCGTGGGGGTCGCCGAGGTCGCGGCGGTACGCGGGCTCCGCGGCGAGTTCGGCGGCGCGCATGGCGACCCGGTGGGCCTGGATGTGGTCGGGGTGCCCGTACCCGCCGTCGGGGTCGTAGGTGACGAGGACCTGGGGCCGCAGCTCCCGGATCACCTCGACGAGGTGGGCGGCGGCCTCGTCCACGTCGGCCGACCAGAAGGAGCCGGGCCGGCGGTTCTGCTCCACGCCCATCATCCCGGAGTCGCGGAAGCGGCCCGGGCCGCCGAGGAACCGGTGGTCGCTGACGCCCAGTTCCGCCATCGCCGCGGCGAGCTCGCCCATGCGGTGGGGGCCGAGCGCGTCGTCGCGGTCGGCCGCCAGGTGGGCGAGCTCGGCCGGGATGACCTCCCCCTCCTCGCCGAGGGTGCAGGTCACCAGCGCGACGTGCGCCCCCTCGGCCGCGTACTTGGCCATGGTGACGCCGTTGTTGATGGACTCGTCGTCCGGGTGCGCGTGCACCAGGAGCAGACGACGGGCGGGAAGACCGTTCATGGCCCAAGCCTACGATCAAGCGGCGTGCGGGCTACAGCTTGAGGCCACTGATCATGCTGGCCACGTTCGTCGTGAGCTGGCTGAGGGTCGGCGCGATGGTCGAACTGGCCAGGTAGAACCCGAGGAGCACACAGACGGCGGCGTGTCCCGCCTTCAGGCCCGACCGGCGGACCAGCAGGAAGACGACGATCGCCAGCAGCACCACGGCCGAGATCGAGAGTGCCACGGCGTTTCACCTCCACGTCGAGCGGACATCGGTACGCGTACTCGTACTCAGTGCTCGGCGGAGTCATACCCACCGTGCGCTACGGATCATAACTATCCGTACCAGCGCATCGATCGAAATTCGGCAGCATGAGGGGCGCACGCCGCGCATGCACAGGGTCACGGGGGTGGCCGGCCGGGGAGCCGGTGCGCCTCCCCGGCCGGCCGTCTGCGCCCGCACGGCCGCACGCCCTCAGGCTGCCCGGTCCGCATCTCGGGACAGAAACGGTCAAGTTGCCGCTTTGTGAACCGGGTTGGGGTGACAGTGGCCACCACGCCGCGAAATCGCCGCGGTGGCCGAAAAACGCCGTCGCCGCACGGCTGCCGCGGCCGCGTCGCACCGAATCCGTCAGGACCCGCGCCCGCGTCCGGCCCGGCCGGCCCGCCCGGCGCCTCGGCGGCACGCTACCCCGTCTGCCCGCCTGCGGCGGCGCCAACCCTTCGCCCGCGCGCCCCCAACTGCCGCCGGGCGCCGGGCGGTGCGCCTCTGCGCGGCTCACACCGACGGGTGCAGGGGCCCCGGTGGCGCGGGCGGCGGAGGGAGCTCCCCGGTGGGCGGGACCACCTGCTTCTCCGCGGCGAAGTGGCAGGCCGACGGGTGGGCGGCCGGGCCCGAGGGGAAGACGCCCGGGACCGCCAGCGGCGGCACCTCGGCGGCGCACTTGTCCTGCGCCTTCCAGCAGCGGGTACGGAAGGGGCAGCCGGACGGCGGGTTCGCCGGCGAGGGGACGTCACCGGTCAGGATGATCCGCTCGCGGTGGGTGCGCGCATCGGGGTCCGGCACCGGCACCGCCGACAGCAGGGCCTGGGTGTACGGGTGGGTGGGGTGGTCGTAGATCTGGGCGTCGGTGCCGATCTCCACGATCCGGCCCAGGTACATCACCCCGACCCGGTCCGAGATGTGCCGGACGATCGACAGGTCGTGCGCGATGAACACGTAGGACAGGTCGAACTCGTCCTGCAGGCGCTCCAGCAGGTTGACCACCTGCGCCTGCACCGATACGTCGAGCGCGGAGACCGGCTCGTCCGCGACGATGACCTCCGGGCGCAGGGCGAGGCCGCGGGCGATGCCGATGCGCTGGCGCTGGCCGCCGGAGAACTGGTGCGGGTAGCGGTTGACGTACTCCGGGTTCAGCCCGACCACGTCCAGGAGCTCCTGGACCCTGCGCCGCCGGTCGCCCTTCGGGGCGGCCTCCGGGTGGATCTCGTACGGCTCGCCGATGATGTCGCCGACCGTCATGCGCGGGTTCAGCGAGGTGTACGGGTCCTGGAACACCATCTGGATGTTGCGCCGCACGGCCTTCAGGGCCCGCCCGGACAGCCTCGTGATGTCCTCGCCCTTGTACGAGATCGCCCCCCTGGTCGGGCGCTCCAGGTTGACCAGCATCCTGGCCACCGTGGACTTGCCGCAGCCCGACTCCCCGACGATGCCCAGGGTTTCGCCCCGGGCGAGGTCGAAGGAGACCCCGTCGACGGCCTTGACCGCGCCGACCTGCTTCCTGAAGAGGATGCCCTGGGTGAGCGGGTAGTGCTTGACCAGGTCGCGGACCTCCAGGATGGGCTCAGCCACGGAGGCACTCCTTCCAGAAGAAGCACGCGCTCCTGCGGCCCTCGGCGACGTGGGCCAGCGGCGGCACGTCGGTGCGGCAGACCGCCTGCGCCATCGGGCAGCGCGGATTGAAGGCGCAGCCGGGCGGGATGGCCAGCAGGCTCGGTGGGAGGCCCTTGATCGCGTAGAGCTCCTGGCCCTTCTGGTCCAGGCGCGGGATCGAGTCGAGCAGGCCGCGGGTGTACGGGTGGGCGGGCGCCCGGTAGAGGTCGTGGACCGGGGCGGTCTCGACGATCCGGCCCGCGTACATCACCGCGATCCTGTCGGCGACGTCGGCGACGACGCCCAGGTCGTGGGTGATCAGGATCAGGCCCATGTTCAGCTCGCGCCTCAGCTCCGCCAGCAGGTCCATCACCTGGGCCTGCACGGTGACGTCGAGCGCGGTGGTCGGCTCGTCCGCGATGATCAGCGAGGGCTCCAGGGCCAGCGCCATCGCGATCATGATGCGCTGGCGCATGCCGCCGGAGAACTGGTGGGGGTAGTCCCCCACCCGCTGCCGGGCCGCCGGGATCCTCACCCGGTCCATCAGCTCGACCGCCCTGGTCCGGGCGTCCTTGCGGGACATCCCGCGGTGCACCTCGTACATCTCCCCCAGCTGCGCGCCCACGCTGAGCACCGGGTTCAGCGAGGACAGTGCGTCCTGGAAGATCATTGCCATCTCGGCGCCGCGGATCCGGCGCCGCTCCTCCTCCTTCACCCTCAGCAGGTCCTTGCCCTTGAAGAGGATCTCGCCGCCCGCGATCCGGCCCGGGGGCGTGTCGAGGATGCCCATCACGGCCTGGGCGGTCACCGATTTCCCGGATCCCGACTCGCCCAGCACGGCGAGCGTCTCCCCCTCGTCCACCGCGTAGCTCACGCCGTTGACGGCCTTCGCGACGCCGTCGCGGGTGGTGAACTCCACGTGCAGGTCGCGCACTTCGAGCAGCATGGGCAGGCTCCTCAGCGCAGCTTGGGATCGAGGGCGTCGCGCACCGCGTCGCCGAGCATGATGAACGCGAGCACGGTGATGCTCAGGGCGCCCGCCGGCCACAGGAGCATGTGCGGGGCGTTGCGGATCTGCGGGGCCGCGTTGGAGATGTCGATGCCCCAGGAGACGGTGGGCGGGCGCAGTCCCACGCCGAGGTACGACAGGGTGGCCTCCAGGGCGATGTACGTGCCGAGCGCGATGGTGGCGACGACGATGACCGGGGCGACGGCGTTGGGCGCCACGTGCCGCAGCAGCATCCGGGCGTTTCCGGCGCCCAGCGCCCGGGCCGCCTGGACGTAGTCGTTGTGCTTGGCGGTGATCACCGATCCGCGGGCGATGCGGGCGACCTGCGGCCAGCCCAGCAGCACGATGAAGCCGACCACCGGCCAGACGGTGGTGCCGGTGACGACGGACAGGAAGACCAGGCCGCCGAGGACCACGGGGATGCCGAAGAAGATGTCGGCGACCCGCGAGAGCAGGGCGTCGCCCCAGCCGCCGAAGAAGCCGGCGAGGCCGCCGAGGAAGGAGCCGAGCAGCGCTGCGCCGAGGGTGGCGCAGATGCCGACGGTGATCGAGGCCCGGGCCCCGTACACGGTGCGGGTGTACACGTCGCAGCCCTGGGTGTCGTAGCCGAAGGGGTGCCCGGGCGACGAGCCCTCCTGCGATTTGGACAGGTCGCAGTGGAGCGGGTCGCCGCTCGCGATGAGCTGGGGCCAGATCGCGATGACGACGAGGAAGAGGATCAGCAGCGCGGAGACGACGAAGACGGGGTTGCGGCGCAGCTGGTGCCAGGCGTCGGACCACAGGGAGCGGGGCTTGTGGGCCGGCCCGGTCCCGCCCGGTCCGTCGTTGCCGAGCGGCTTCTCCAGGCTCTCGGCCTCCTCCAACGCCAGGTCCATGGGTCCGCCCTGTCCGGTGGGTGCGATGGCCTCGTCCTCGCCCGGGTTGAGCGGGTCGTACGGCTCGGGCTCAGGCATAGCGGATCCTCGGGTCCAGGACCGCGTACAGCAGGTCGACCAGCAGGTTCGCCAGCAGGAAGACGATGACGAGGATGGTCACGAAGCCCACGACCGTGGGCGAGTTGTTGCGCAGGATGCCCTGGTAGAGCAGGAAGCCGACGCCGTGGATGTTGAAGATCCGCTCGGTGATGATGGCGCCGCCCATCAGGGCGCCGATGTCGGTGCCGATGAAGGTGACGACGGGGATCAGCGAGTTGCGCAGCAGGTGGCGGGTGATGACCCGGTGGCGCGGCAGCCCCTTGGCCGTCGCGGTGCGCACGTAGTCGGCCTTGACGTTCTCGGCGATGGAGGTGCGCGAGAGGCGGGTGACGTACGCGAGGGAGACGAGCGCCAGGACGATGCCGGGCAGGATCAGCTCGTTGAAGGGGGCGTCCGGGGAGACCGAGGGGCGCACCCAGCGCAACTGGACGCCGAACAGGTACTGGAGCAGGTAGCCCGTCACGAAGGTCGGCACCGAGATGACGATCAGGGTGAGCACCAGCACGCCGGAGTCGACGGCCTTGCCGCGGCGCAGGCCGCTGACCACGCCGAGGGTGATGCCGACGACGATCTCGATGACGATGGCGACGCAGGTCAGCCGCAGGGTGACGGCGAAGGCACCGGCCATCAGCTCGGTGACTTCCTGGCCGTTGAAGGCCCTGCCGAAGTCCCCCTGGAAGATCTGCCCCATGTAGTGGAGGTACTGCTGCCACAGGGGGCGGTCGAGGTAGAGGTCCTTGCGGATGCGCGCGGCGGTGGCCGGGTCGGGCGCCTTGTCGCCGAAGAGGGCGGCGACGGGGTCGCCGAGCGCGTACACCATGAAGAAGATCAGGAAGGTGCTGCCGATGAACACCGGGATCATCTGCAGCAGCCGCCGGATCACGTAACGTCCCACACAGGGCTCCAGGGTGTCGGTGGCGGATCAGCTGACCTTGATCTCGTTGTAGACGGGCACGCTGAACTGGTTGAGCGCCACGTTCGAGAGGCGTTCGGCGTAGCCCGCGCTGCCGTTCTGGTACCAGAGCGGGATGGCCGGCATCTGCTCGGCGAGGATCTTCTCGGCGTCCTGGAACTTGGCGATGGCCTTGGCGGGGTCGCTCTCCTGGTTGGCCTCGTCGACGAGCTTGTCGAAGCCCGGGTCGCTGAACTTGCCGTAGTTGGAGGAGGCTCCGGTGAAGTACAGCGGCTGCAGGAAGTTCTGGATGAGCGGGTAGTCGGCCTGCCAGCCGGAGCGGAACGGGCCGGTCAGCTTGTAGGAGCTCTGCTGGTTGCGGAAGTCGGCGAAGGTGCCGACCGGGTTGACCGTGCAGACCGGGCCCTGGCCGAGGGCGTTGTTGATGCTGTTGCAGACCGCGTCCATCCAGTCGCGGTGCGATCCGGTGTCCACGTTGGAGGTCAGGGTGACCCTGCCGCCGGGCAGGCCGCCGCCCTCCTGGATCAGCTTCTTCGCCTCCACGGGGTCGAAGGTGCAGGCGCTGCCGCACAGCGTGGGGCTGTAGCCGCCCTTCTCGCCGAGGGCCGGGGAGGTCCAGTCCTTGGCGGGGGTGCGGGTCCCGCGGAAGATCTGCCGGGTGATCTCGTCGCGGTTGACCGCCATCGAGATGCCGCGGCGGACCTTCTCCATGCCCTCCTTGTTCCACTGGGGCTGGTACAGCGGGAAGGTGAGGGTCTGGATGATGAGGGCCGGCTGGTTGATGTACCGGTCGCCGAGGTCGTTCTTGACGTTCTTCAGCTGCTGCGCGGGGACGTCGTCGACGAGGTCGAGGTTGCCGGAGATCAGGTCGGTGTAGGCGGTGTTGTTGTCGGTGTAGACCTTCAGGTCGACGCCGCCGTTCTGCGCCTTGTCGGCGCCCGGGTAGCCGTCCCAGGCGCGCAGCTTCATGCCGGTGCCCTTGGTGTAGGAGTCCACCGTGTACGGGCCGTTGCCGACCGGCTTGTCCAGCCAGCCGGAGTGGTCGGTGAAGAAGGCCTTGGGCAGCGGGGAGAAGGCCTGGTAGCCGAGGGTGTCGGGCCAGGTGGAGAACTTCTTGTCGAGGGCCACCGTGAAGGTCTTGTCGTCCTTGACGACCAGGCCGGACATGGTCTTGGCCGTGGGCTCCCCGGAGGCCGGGTGGAGGTCCGCGTAGCCCTTGATGTCGGCGAAGAACGGTGCGTTGTTCTGCTTGTTGCGCACGTCCGCGGCGTAGTTCCAGGCGTCCACGAAGGAATGGGCCGTCACCGGCTCGCCGTTGCTGAACGTCCAGCCGTCCTTGAGGGTGATCGTGAAGTTCTGGCTGTCACTCGTCTCGATCTTCGCGGCGAGCATGTCCGTGGCCGCGCCGGTCTTCGGGTCGTAGCGCTTGAGCCCGCGGAAGAGCATGTCCAGCACCTTGCCGCCCTGCACCTCGTTGGTGTTGGCCGGCTCCAGCGGGTTCTGCGGGTCACCCCACGAGGAGCTGACGATTCCCGCGCCTCCGCCGCCGCCACTGTCGCCTCCGCCGCCGCAGGCCGTCGCCGCGAGGGCGACGGCCACCGCACAAGCGGCCCACCGGGCGTGAGTGGCTCCGCGCATGGAGTGCCTCCTTGTGACTCCCACGATTCACGTGGGGCCAATGTCACCCCCCGGGGGAGCCGGTGCACTCCTGGTTGCCCCGAATGCACCCGTGCGCGCGGCGCTGTCACCCCTGGGGGTGCAAAGCCAGCTCCCAGGTGTCGACGGCGTAGTGCAGGCGCATGCCGTGCGCCTCGTACAGCTTCAGCGCGCCCGTCTCGTTGCGGACGTCGACGCCGAGGCCGACGGTGTCGCGGCCGCGTGCCGCATGGGCGGCGAAGCCGTGGCGCAGGAGGTGGCCGCCGATGCCGCGGCCGCGCAGCTCCTGCCGTACGCCGAGGTGGCTGACCCAGGCCATGCTGGTGCGGTCGTCGCGGGTGAGCAGGACGCCCGCGTCGCCGTGGCCGGGCAGGCTCGCGATCCACACGAGGGACCAGTCCAGGGCGTGTGCGTCGAGGTGGTCCAGCCAGGCCTCGTACGTGCGCTCGACGTGGCCGTGGTGGGCGGCGAAGGTCTCCTCCACCAGGGCGTGGGCCCGGCGCCGGTCGGCCTCGCCGCCGGCGCAGTCGCGCAGGACCAGTCCTTCCGGCGCGGCCGGCGGCAGGCCGGCGGCCGGGGACGTGTGGGCGGCCGGCGGGAGGTCGGCGGCCGGCGGGAGGGCGGCGGCCGGGGACAGGGAGCGGGTCATCACCTGGTAGCGGCGCACGCTGCGGTAGCCGCGCCCGGTCAGCAGGGACAGGTCGAGGGTGGGCTCGGCGTTGAGCCGGAGCCGCAGCCGGCCCGCGGGCGCCCCGGCGGCCATCGTGCGGGCCCGGGCCTCCATCCTCGCCAGCAGGGCGAGCGCGGCCCGGTCGTGGCCGGGCAGCACGTAGTGGTCGCCGTCGATCCGGCCCGGCCCGGAGTCGGTCCACACCAGGCCGTACGCGACGAGCCGGCCGCCCTCGAAGGCGAGCCAGGAGTCGGTGGCGAGGTCGACGCCGGTGTGGTGGAGGTCGGCCTCGACCGCGGCCAGGTCGGTCTCGGGTCTGCCGATCTCGATCACGTCGACGGCGTTGAGCAGGGCGCAGATGTCGGACGCGTCCGAGGGGCCGGCCGGCCGGACGGTCATCACGTCGGTCATCCGGCCACTGTCCGCCCGCCCGCCCGGCGCCCGCAACTGCCTTTCGGCGCACCGTTCTTCCGCGGCCGGTGGCCCGGTGTGCGCCAGGGCGCCCGCCGCCGGAGGGATCCGGCGGCGGGCGCCCTGGGGATGCGTACGCGGGGGGTCAGACGGCCAGGACGGCCCGCTCCTCCGCGAAGTGGCACGCCGACTCGTGCGCCGCGAGGGTGTTCTGGCCCTGGTAGCGCTCCGGGATCGCCAGCACGGGCTGCTCGGTGGCGCACTTGTCCTGCGCCTTCCAGCAACGGGTGCGGAAGCGGCAGCCCGACGGCGGGTTGGCCGGCGAGGGGACGTCACCGGTCAGGATGATCCGCTCGCGGCCCTCGCGGGCGTCGGGGTCCGGCACCGGCACGGCCGACAGCAGGGCCTGGGTGTACGGGTGGGTCGGGTGGTCGTAGATCTCGGCGTCGGTGCCGATCTCGGCCATCTTGCCCAGGTACATCACGCCGACGCGGTCGGAGATGTGGCGGACGATCGACAGGTCGTGCGCGATGAAGACGTAGCTCAGGTCGTACTCGTCCTGGAGCTTCTCCATCAGGTTGACGACCTGCGCCTGCACCGACACGTCGAGCGCGGAGACCGGCTCGTCGCAGATGATGATCTCCGGGTTGAGCGCGAGGCCGCGGGCGATGCCGATGCGCTGGCGCTGGCCGCCGGAGAACTGGTGCGGGTAGCGGTTGATGTACTCCGGGTTCAGGCCCACGACGTCCAGGAGCTCCTGGACCTTGCGGCGCCGGTCGCCCTTCGGGGCCACCTCGGGGTGGATCTCGAAGGGCTCCCCGATGATGTCGCCGACCGTCATGCGCGGGTTCAGCGAGGTGTACGGGTCCTGGAACACCATCTGGATGTTGCGGCGGACCTCCTTGAGGGCCTTGCCGGACAGTTTGGTGATGTCCGTGCCCTTGTAGAAGATCTCGCCCGCGGTGGCCTTCTCCAGGTTCATCAGGAGCTTGGCGACGGTGGACTTGCCGCAGCCTGACTCGCCGACGATGCCGAGGGTCTCGCCCCGGTAGAGGTCGAAGGAGACGCCGTCGACGGCCTTGACCGCCCCGACCTGCTTCTTGAACAGGATGCCCTGGGTCAGCGGGAAGTGCTTGACCAGGTTGCGGACCTGGAGGATCGGCTCGCGCTCGGTGGTGTTCTTGCTGAGCTCAGCCATGGAGCTGCTCCTTCCAGAAGTGGCACGCGCTGCCGCGGCCGGGCAGCTCGGTGCCGTCCTGCTCGGTCACCCGGTGCAGGGCCGGCACCTCGGTGCGGCAGACGTCCTGCGCCTTGGGGCAGCGCGGGTTGAAGGCGCAGCCCGAGGGGATGTTCAGCAGGTTGGGCGGCAGGCCCTTGATCGCGTAGAGCTCCTGGCCCTTCTGGTCCAGGCGCGGGATCGAGTCCAGCAGGCCGCGGGTGTACGGGTGGGCCGGACGCTTGTAGATCTCGTGGACCGGGGCGGTCTCGACGATCCGGCCGCCGTACATGACGGCGATCTTGTCCGCGACGTCGGCGACGACGCCGAGGTCGTGGGTGATGAGGATCAGGCCCATGTTCATCTCGCGCTGGAGCTCCGCGAGCAGGTCCATGACCTGGGCCTGGACCGTCACGTCGAGGGCCGTGGTCGGCTCGTCGGCGATGATCAGGTCCGGCTCCAGGGCCATCGCCATGGCGATCATGATGCGCTGGCGCATACCGCCGGAGAACTGGTGGGGGTAGTCGCCCACGCGCGCCTTGGCGGCGGGGATCTTCACCCGGTCCATCAGCTCGACGGCCTTGGCCAGGGAGTCCTTCTTCGACATCCCGCGGTGCACGCGGAACATCTCGCCGAGCTGGGCGCCGACGGTGTGCACCGGGTTCAGCGAGGACAGGGCGTCCTGGAAGATCATCGCGATCTTGGAGCCGCGGATCTTGCGGTACTCCTCGGCCGGGAGCTTCAGCAGGTCGGTGCCCCGGAAGAGGATCTCACCGGAGGGGATCTTGCCGGGCGGCATGTCGAGGATGCCCATGATGGCCTGCGCCGTCACGGACTTGCCCGAGCCGGACTCGCCGAGGACGGCGAGGGTCTCGCCGGCGTTCACCGAGTACGACACGCCGTTGACGGCCTTGGCGACGCCGTCGCGGGTGTGGAACTCGACGTGCAGGTCGCGCACTTCGAGAAGCGGGGTGGCCTCCGGCGCCGATCGGGGCGCGGGGACGTTCGAGGTCTGGTCGATGATGGTCAACGTACGCCCTTCCTCAGCGCAGCTTCGGGTCGAGGGCGTCGCGCACCGCGTCGCCGACCATGATGAACGCGAGCACGGTGATGCTCAGCGCGATCGACGGGAACAGCAGCACGTGCGGTGCCTGGAGCCAGCGGACGGAGGCGTCGCTGACCATCAGGCCCCAGGAGATCTGCGGGGGCTGGACGCCGATGCCGAGGTACGACAGGGCCGCCTCTGCGGAGATGTACACGCCCAGGCTGATCGCGCCGACCACGATGACGGGGGCGACGGCGTTCGGCAGGATGTGACGGATCGTGATGCGCATGGTGCCGGCGCCGAGGGCGCGGGCGGCGACCACGTAGTCGTTGTTCTTGTTCTGCAGGACCGAGGACCGCATGATGCGGAAGATCTGCGGCCAGCCGAGGATCGCGAGCACCAGCGAGACGGTCCAGGCGTTGCCCGGCAGGGCCGACATGATCAGCATGCCGCCGAGCAGGAGCGGGATGGCGAAGAAGATCTCGGTGAAGCGGGACAGGATGCTGTCCACGATGCCGCCGACCCAGCCGGCGATCAGGCCGAGCGCACCGCCGACGACCAGCACGAGCGTGGTCGTGACGATGCCGACGATCACCGAGTTGCGGGCGGCCCACACCGTGCGGGTGTAGACGTCGCAGCCCTGGATGTCGTAGCCGAACCAGTGGGCGGAGCTCGGGGTCTTGAGCGAGTCCTCCAGCTTGCAGGCGCCCGCCTCGAACGGGCTGCCGTCGGTGAACAGCTGCGGCACGGCGGCGACGATCAGCAGGAACACCACGAGCACGGCGCCGATGATGAAGATCGGGTTGCGGCGCAGGTCCTGGAGGGCGTCGGACCAGAGGCTGGCCGCCCGCTCCTTCTTCTCCGGGGCCTGGGCCGCCTCGGTCCCGGCGGACGTGGCGCCGGCGGTCTGGGTGTCGGTCGTCATCGAGTCCTCCACCGTCTTCGTGTCACGCATAGCGGATCCTCGGGTCGAGCACGGCGTACAGCAGGTCCACCAGGAGGTTGGCGACGAGGTAGATGAGGACCAGGAGGGTCACACCACCGACGACGACGGCACCCTGCTTCAGGTACACGGACTGGGCGAGCAGGCCGCCGAGGCCGTGGATGTTGAAGATGCGCTCGGTGATGACCGCACCGCCCATGAGCGCGCCGAGGTCGGCGCCGAGGAAGGTGACGATCGGGATCAGCGCGTTGCGCAGCGCGTGGTTGACCACGACGCGGCGGCGGGGCAGACCCTTGGCCGTGGCGGTGCGCACGTAGTCGGCGCGCATGGTCTCCATCAGGCTGGTGCGGGTCAGTCGGGCCACGTACGCGAGCGAGGTGGAGGCGAGGACCCAGGCCGGGAGGAGGTAGGCCTGGAGCCCGTCGTTCTCGTTGAACGAGACGGAGAAGATCTCGATGCCCCAGCTGTTCTTGAGCTGCACGCCCAGGGTGAGCTGGAGGACGAAGCCGGTGACGAAGACCGGGATCGAGATGACCATCAGCGTGGAGATCAGGACCAGCTGGTCCAGGAACTTCCCCCGGCGCAGGGCGGCCATGATGCCCGCCAGGACGCCGACGACGGCCTCGATCACGAAGGAGAAGATGGCGAGGTTCACCGTGTACGGGAACGCATCACCGATCATGTCGATGACCTTGCGCCCGGTGAGGGTCTCACCGAGGTCGCCCTGGAACACCCCGCTGATGTAGTTCCAGTACTGCAGCAGGAACGGGTCGTCCAGGTGGTACTTCTCGCGCAGCATGGCGGCGACGAGCGGGTCTGCCTTCTTCTCGCCTGCGAGGAGCTGGATCGGGTCGGCTCCGGGCATGGCGAAGGTCAGCAGGTAGATCAGGAACGTGGCACCGATCAGGACAGGGATCGCCTGTATGAGTCGGCGGATGAGGTAGCGGCCCATCAGACCTCCAACAAGAACAGGGGGAAAGGGCGGGCAGACGGAAACCTGATTCCGCCTGCCCGCCCCCTGGAATTCCCCTAAGTGAAGAGGGGTGTTAGTTGAGCTCGACGTTCGCCAGGTCCATGCGGCCCTGGGCGTCGACCTCGACGTTCTTCACGGACTTGGAGTAGGCCGAAGAAGACATGTAGGTGAAGACCGGGATGTACGGCAGGTCCTTGATGATGATGTCATCGGCCTGCTGGTACAGCTTCTGGCCCTCGGCCGGGTCCGTGGCCTTGTCGGCCGCGTCCATGACCTTCTCGAACTCGTCGTTCTTGTAGTGGCCGTAGTTCGAGCCGTTCTCGATCGCGACCTTCGAGAAGACCGGACGGAGGTAGTTCTCCGCGGCCGGGTAGTCCATCGACCAGGCCATGCGGAACGCGCCCTTGTACTTGGCGGCGCCCAGGTCGTCCAGCATGTCGCCGAACTTGGCGTACGGCTTGGCGGTGACCTCGAGGCCGAGGTTCGCCTTCAGCTGGTTGGCGACGGCCTCGATCCACTCCTTGTGGCCGCCGTCGGCGTTGTAGCCGAGCTCCAGCTTGTTGCCGGGGATGCCGCCGGCCTGCTGGAAGAGCTCCTTGGCCTTGGTCGGGTTGTACGTGCCGGCCTCGCCCAGGGCGCCCTTGCGGTAGCCGGGGATGATCGGGCTGATGAAGTCGTCGGCCGGCTTGCGGGTGCCGTTGAAGATGGTCTTCGTGATGGCGTCGCGGTCGATGGCCATCGACAGCGCCTTGCGGATCTCGACCTTGCCGAACGCCTCGGGGTTGGTCTCGAGCGGCAGGCCGATGTAACCGACGGCCGACTCCGGCTTGTAGATGTAGCGGTCGCCGAACTCCTGGGAGACGGTGGCCATCGCGGAGATCGGGAGCTTGTCGACGATCTGGATGTTGTCGGCGCGCAGGTCGTTGTACGCCGTGTCCAGGTTGTCGTAGATCTTGAAGGTGACGCCCTGCAGCTTGGCGCGGCCCGCGGCGGGGTACTTGTCGTACCGCTTCACCTTGATCTGCTTGTTGTGGTCCCAGGCGCCGTCCATCTGGAACGGACCGTTGCCGATCGGAGCCTCGCCGAACTTCTTCGGGTCGGCCTCGAACGCCTTGGGCAGCGGGTAGAAGGCGTTGTAGCCCAGCATGGTCTTGAACTGGGAGAAGGGGGCCTTCAGCGTGACGGTGAAGGTCTTCTCGTCGACGACCTTCAGACCCTTGAGCTCGGTGGCGGTGGGCTTCTTGTCCTTGCCCGGCGCCAGCTCGTCGGAGCCCTCGATCTTCGAGAAGAACGGCATGCCCTCGGCGGCGTTGTCCTGGTTGGCGCCCCAGTTCCAGGCGCGGACGAACGACTGCGCGTCGACCTTCTCACCGTTGTGGAAGGTGTAGCCGTCCTTGATCTTGATCGTCCAGGTCTTCGAGTCCGTGGTCTCGATGGACTCGGCGACCGCGAGCTTCGGCTCGTTGGTCTTGTTGTCGTAGTCGACCAGGCCGGTGAACAGGGCGTTGAGAACCTCGGCGCCCTCGGACTCGGCGGTGTTCTGGCCGATCAGGCCGTGCTGCGGCTCGCCGAGCACCACGGTGATGTTGCCACCACCGGCCTTGTTGCCGGCGTCATCCTTGCTGGTGCTGCACGCCGTGGCGGCCATCGCCACGATGACGGCACCGGCGACCCACTTGGCGCTCGTTGCTCCGCGCATGGGTTATTGCCTCCTCAGGAGTCACTGTCGATACGTGAAGGACCCGGCTGGCGCTGACACCCCTGACAGCGAAATCCGGACCCGTCGTGTGTGCTCGTGAGTCGACGCTCCCCACAGCGTGTGACCCATTGACCCGAGCTCAATGGAGCCATCCTCTTGGACGCCCAGACCGTAAACCACACTTGGGTGGTCTCGTTTTCACAACATCGATCCGCGGCAGAAACCCGAAATCCGGACAAAGGGAACAGAGACAGACACGCGCGAAACGGACGGTTAGCTCACCTTCCGGAGCGTCACGGTCGGTATGCGGACACCTGAACGCAATAATCCACTTGACAAAGGCGAACAGCCCCTCTCGCCACGGAGAACCGTGGGAGAGGGGCTGTCCGCCCGGGGCGGGCCCCGGGGGTGCCTTGAACTACCGCACTACTTGGCGGACTTGGCGCGCGACGCGGTGCGCGAGCGCTCCTTCTGGTCCAGGACGACCTTGCGGATGCGGACGGCCTCCGGAGTCACCTCGACGCACTCGTCGTCGCGGCAGAACTCCAGGGACTGCTCCAGGGAGAGCTTGCGCGGCGGAACGATCGCCTCGAACGAGTCGGCCGACGAGGACCGCATGTTCGTGAGCTTCTTCTCCTTGGTGATGTTCACGTCCATGTCGTCGGAGCGCGAGTTCTCGCCAACGATCATGCCCTCGTACACCTCGGTGCCGGGGTCGGTGAACAGCACGCCGCGCTCCTGCAGGTTGGTCATCGCGAAGGCGGTGACCGCACCGGCGCGGTCGGCGACCAGCGAGCCGTTGTTGCGGGTCTGCAGCGGGCCGAACCACGGCTCGTGGCCCTCGTGGATGGAGTGGGCGATGCCCGTGCCGCGGGTCTGCGTCAGGAACTCCGTCCGGAAGCCGATCAGGCCGCGGGACGGGACGACGAACTCCATGCGGACCCAGCCGGAGCCGTGGTTCGACATGTTGTCCATGCGGCCCTTGCGGACGCCCATGAGCTGGGTGACGGCGCCCATGTGCTCCTCGGGCACGTCGATCGTCATGCGCTCGACGGGCTCGTGGACCTTGCCGTCGACCTCCTTGGTGACGACCTGCGGCTTGCCGATGGTCAGCTCGAAGCCCTCGCGGCGCATCTGCTCGACCAGGATGGCGAGCGCGAGCTCACCGCGGCCCTGGACCTCCCAGGCGTCCGGGCGGTCGGTGTCCAGGACGCGGAGCGAGACGTTGCCGATGAGCTCGCGGTCCAGGCGGTCCTTGACCTGGCGGGCGGTGACCTTGCGGTCCTTGACCGCCGCCTTGGCGTCGGCGCCCTTGCCGGAGCCGCCGCGGCCGACCAGCGGGGAGGTGTTGGTGCCGATGACCATGGAGATCGCGGGCTCGTCGACCGTGATCAGCGGGAGGGCGACCGGGTTCTCCGGGTCGGCCAGCGTCTCGCCGATCATGATGTCGGGGATGCCGGCGACGGCGCAGATGTCACCGGGGCCGGCCACCTCGGCCGGCTTGCGGGTGAGCGCCTCGGTCATCATCAGCTCGGTGATGCGGACGTTCGAGATCGAGCCGTCGCGCTTGATCCACGCGACCGTCTGGCCCTTGCGCAGCTCGCCCTGCTCGACGCGGAGCAGCGCGATGCGGCCGAGGAAGTTGTCGGCGTCGAGGTTGGTGACGTGGGCCTGGAGCGGCGCGTCCTCCTCGTACGTCGGGGCCGGGACGTGCTCCAGGATGGTGGAGAAGAACGGCTCCAGGTTGTCGCTGTCCGCGGGGACGGTGCCGTCCTGCGGCTTGGTCAGCGAGGCGATGCCGTCACGGCCGCAGGCGTAGACGATCGGGAACTCGATCTGGTCCTCGTCCGCGTCCAGGTCCAGGAACAGGTCGTACGTCTCGTTGACGACCTCGTCGATGCGGGAGTCCGGACGGTCCGTCTTGTTGATGCAGAGGATGACGGGCATCCGGGCCTGGAGGGCCTTGCGCAGCACGAAGCGGGTCTGCGGCAGCGGACCCTCGGAGGCGTCCACCAGCAGGACGACGGCGTCGACCATCGACAGGCCGCGCTCGACCTCACCGCCGAAGTCGGCGTGGCCGGGGGTGTCGATGATGTTGATCGTGATCGGGGCCCCGCCGTCCTTGGGGTGATACTTCACCGCCGTGTTCTTGGCGAGGATCGTGATGCCCTTCTCACGCTCCAGGTCGTTCGAGTCCATCATGCGGTCGTCGAGCTGCTGGTGGGCGGCGAAGGCGCCGGCCTGCTTGAGCATGGCGTCGACGATGGTCGTCTTGCCATGGTCGACGTGGGCGACGATGGCGACGTTGCGGATGTCGTGGCGCGTGGGCACTGCGGCGCTTCTCCCGGGATCGTGGATGGCGTCGCGTACGGTCCGGCACGCGCGCCCTGGCCGGGCGGAAAACCTGCCACGGCCTTACCCCATGGTACGTCGCGTGGCGGGAAGTGCCCGCCGGGGGGTCTGTCAAGAGGCCGGAAGGCTGATCGCGGCCGGAGTGCGGGGTGGGGGGTCCGGCCTTGCGCTCTGCGGGTCCCGGGGGGGGTTTTCCTGCAGGTGGCTGTGGGGGCGCCTGCAGGTGGTGCCGTGGTGCGGTGGGTGGAGCCTCGGGTCAACGGGCATCCACGACCTTGCCCGCCGGACGTGCGGCGGGCAAGGGACTTGAGTCACATCTGAGCTTGGGGGGCGAAGGTCAACCCGAGGGGTGCCCGATTGTCACTTGTTCTTCGTCTTTCCTTCCCCGGCGCCCGACTCCTTGGCACTCGGGGCCTTCTTCCACCCGATGTCCTGGAAGCGCGGAGTGCCCAGTCCGAAGGCGCCGGCATTGGCCACGGACGGCTTGACGGCCACCAGCTCCGGGCGCTGGTAGAGGGGGATGGAGCCGGCCGCCGCCCAGATCCGGGCGTCCGCCTTGCGCACCAGCTCGCGGGAGGCGTCCTCGTCCAGCTCGCCCAGCGCCTGGTCGAACAGCTGGTCGATGTGGTCGGTGCCGACCCGGGTGTAGTTCTGCTCGACGAGCAGCGAGCCGTCCGCGGCCGGCTCCGGCTTGGCGAAGATGGGCCGGGCGTCGGTGGCCGGGTAGGCCGTCGCGGGCCAGGAGTACAGCGCCAGGTCGTACTGGCCCGAGGCCACGTGGTCCTTGAAGAAGCTCTCGTCCGCCACCTTCGTCAGCTCCGTCGCCACGCCGATCTTCAGGAGCATCTGGGAGATCCGCTCGCCCACGGAGCGCAGCGCCTCCGAGCCCGGGCCCGAGGGCAGCACGAAGCGTAGGGTGAGCGCCTTGCCGTCCTTCGCCATGATCGCGCCGGAGGTGCGGCTGTGCTGGGCGGGCGCGGGGGCCGGGCTGGCCGTCCCGCCGGCCGGGGCGGCCGGGGCCGGGGTGCTGCCGGGGGCGGCCGGGTCCGGGGCGGTGTCGGGGGCGGCCGGGGCGGTGCCGGCGGCGGCCGGGTCGGGGGCGGGCGGCGCGGGCGCCGGGGGCGGGGCCAGGGAGAGGTGCCGGCCGCCGACGAGGGCCACGGGGCCCAGGACGGAGCGGGCGCCGGGGAGCGCCCGGTCCGGGGTGTCGCCGCCCCGCTCGTCCTCCGAGCCCACGACGTACAGGCCGTCGTTGCCGGTGCCGGGGCCAGAGGGGGTCTTGCCGTCGTCCGCGGGCTCGGCCTCCGGACCCGCCTTCGCGCCGGCGGGCTCGGTGATCCTGCCGCCCCGGCGCCAGCCGGCGTCCGCCAGCAGCGCCTGGGCCGCCTTGGTGTCCTGGCCGCCGAGGGCCTCGCTGTTGTCGGCGTACGCCCGCTGGCCGGCCAGCGCCACGTGGCTGCCGACGGGCTTCGCCGGCAGGCCGAGCGGCTTGAGGACGAGCTCGGCGAGCTCCTTGCGGTCCAGGGCGCGGGCCACCGCCCGCCGGACCCGCTCGTCGGCCAGCGGGCCGGAGGCCCCGTTCAGGGCGAGCTGGGTGTAGGCGGGCTCCAGGGACTTGCGGACGGTGAAGCCGCTGAGCGCGGCGTCCGGCCCGGGTACGGGGGCGCCGGCCGCGCCCGCACTGGCGTTCGCCGCGCGCCGGGCGGCGGTGATGCGGTCCGCGGTGGCCCGGTCGACCTCGGCCAGGTCGAGCTTGCCCGCGGCCAGCGCCGCCGGGCGCTCCGCCCTGGGCACGGCGGTCAGGACCAGGGTGTCCAGCTTGGCGGGCCGGCCCCACCAGCGGGCGTTGCGGGTCAGGGAGGCGGTTCCGGCCTTCTTGTCGAAGGCCCCGAGGTTGAAGGGCCCGGCGGTGACCTTGAGGGTGCCGCGGGCCCCCTCGTTGAAGGCCTCGGGGGTGCCGGTGACCTGCTTGGGGTAGAGCGGGGAGAACAGCGAGCGCCAGTCGGTGTACGGCTTGGCGAAGGTGACCTTGACCTCCAGGTCGGACTTGCCGCGCTCGATCTTCTCGATCCGCTCGTAGCCGGCGTTGCGCGCGGTCCAGTACGCGGAGTCCTTGCCGCTCAGGGCCCGCCACTGGGCCACGAAGTCCGGGGCGCCGATCTCGCGGCCGTCGCTCCACACCGCCTGCTGGTTCAGCTTGTACAGGACGACCTGCTTGGGCTCGCGCTCGACGATCGCGGCCTTCTCCAGGTAGTCCGGGTTGGCCACCGGGCGGCCCTTCTCGTCCAGCGTGAACAACTGGGGCAGCACCGCCTGGGCGACGCGGGTGGTGGCGGCGTCGGCGTCGGCCTGGAAGGTGTTCAGGGTCTCCGGAAGGCTGTCCACGGCCCAGCGCAGCACGCCGCCGTCGGCGACCTTCTCGCGGGCCGTCGCCGCGATGTCCTGTCCTGCGGCGACGGGGCCGCCGTCGTCGCCGGCGGAGCACCCCGCCAGCAGCGGCAGTGCGAGGACTCCCGAGGTCAGCAGCGCAAGGGGCCTGCGCCTTCTGTGGGACATGGGGGCTACCTCCGGGCGGGGCGTGAGGGCATGGAGCAGGTCGGGCGGTATATCGCATTTGGCGGTATATGGAGCTGATCACACCGGGTGCAGAAACACACTGAAATCCACAGGTCCCCGCACCCCCCGCAGCCGCCCCTCGCCACGCCGCGAACCCCACCCGTGCGGACCAATCCCGCTTGCGCGAGGAACAGGCGTTCCCTCGGGAGAGGGATGAGAATGGGAGCGGGGAGGGGCGCACAGATCGCGCCTGCGCGCCCGCAATCGCTTCCTGTCCCTTCACAACCGGGGGCGCGAGGGGCGACACTCGCAGGCGCACATGAACGTTGCCACCGCAACCTGCGGAAGTGAGGGCAAGTCATGTCCCAGCAGGACGATTTGAACGCCGTACGGCGCAGCCTGGACGAGCTCACCCGCAAGGTCGAGGAGCTGGAGCGCAGAGCCTCGCGCACGACGTCCCAGAGCGGCCGCGCCGCCCCGCCGGACCGGTCCGGAATCGTGAGCATCCCGGACACTCCGTACGACAGTGCACTGTGGACGGACACCGACGACGAGGGCCTGGGCTCCCGCGACCGGCGAGCACCCTGAGTCCCCGGACGTAACCTTCCGCCACCCACACCACCCATCAGACCCAGCCGCCCCTCCGGGCAGCTGGGTCTCCTGGGCCACCCCGATCACTCCACCCGGAGTCCCCTTTGGCCACAGGTACAGAACCACCCCGGCAGCGGAGCGGCGTCCACGGCGCCACCCGGGCCGCGATCGCCGCCCGGCACCTGCGCACCGACCGGTGGTGGCTGGCCCCCGCCGGCACCGCCGCCGGGCTGCTCGCCTTCATCGCCTACTCGACCTGGCGGGCCTTCGCGAACGCCGACTACTACGCCGCCCCCTACGTCTCGCCGTTCTACTCGCCGTGCCTGGCGGAGAACTGCCAGGAGATGCGCGGCGGCCCCAACCTCGACCTGTTCGGCAGCTGGTGGACCCTGTCCCCGGCCCTGCTGATCCTGGTCTTCCCGCTCGGCTTCCGGCTGACCTGCTACTACTACCGCAAGGCCTACTACCGCGCCTTCTGGTCCTCCCCGCCCGCGTGCGCCGTCGCCGAGCCGCACGCGGCGTACACCGGCGAGACGCGCTTCCCGCTGGTCCTGCAGAACGCGCACCGCTACTTCTTCTACACGGCGCTGCCGGTCGCCGGCGTCCTGACGTACGACACCGTGCTGACCTTCCGCAACGACCGGTACGAGTGGGGCCACATGGGCCTCGGGACGCTGCTGTTCGTCCTCAACATCGTGCTGATCTGGGCCTACACGGTGTCCTGCCACTCCTGCCGGCACATCATGGGCGGCCGCCTGAAGCACTTCTCCCGCCACCCGGTGCGCTACCGGCTGTGGGGCTGGGTCAGCCGGCTCAACGGCCGCCACATGCAGCTCGCCTGGGCCTCCCTGATCAGCGTCGCCGCGTGCGACCTGTACGTCTACCTGCTCGCCACCGGCGCCTTCACCGACCCGAGGATCTTCTGACATGGCTCAAGTCGACCGGCAGAGTTGGGACGTGGTCGTGGTCGGCGCGGGCGGCGCCGGGCTGCGCGCCGCGATCGAGGCGCGCGAGCGCGGCGCCCGTACGGCCGTGATCTGCAAGTCCCTGTTCGGCAAGGCGCACACGGTGATGGCCGAGGGCGGGATCGCCGCCGCCATGGCCAACGCCAACGAGCACGACAACTGGCAGGTGCACTTCCGCGACACCATGCGCGGCGGCAAGTTCCTCAACCAGTGGCGGATGGCGGAGCTGCACGCCAAGGAGGCCCCGGACCGGGTCTGGGAGCTGGAGACCTGGGGCGCCCTGTTCGACCGCACCCCCGACGGGCGGATCTCGCAGCGCAACTTCGGCGGCCACGAGTACCCGCGCCTGGCCCATGTCGGCGACCGTACGGGCCTGGAGCTGATCCGCACCCTCCAGCAGAAGATCGTCGCCCTCCAGCAGGAGGACTTCAAGGAGTACGGCGCGTACGAGGCGCGGCTGAAGGTCTTCCAGGAGTGCACGGTCACCCGCGTGCTCAAGGACGGCGACCGGGTCTCGGGGGCCTTCTGCTACGAGCGCGAGTCCGGGCGGTTCTTCGTCCTGGAGGCCCCGGCGGTCGTCCTGGCCACCGGCGGGATCGGCAAGTCCTTCAAGACCACGTCCAACTCCTGGGAGTACACCGGTGACGGGCACGCGCTCGCGCTGCTGGCCGGAGCCCCGCTGCTGAACATGGAGTTCGTGCAGTTCCACCCCACGGGGATGGTCTGGCCGCCGTCGGTCAAGGGCATCCTCGTCACCGAGTCGGTGCGCGGCGACGGCGGGGTGCTGCGCAACTCCGAGGGCAAGCGGTTCATGTTCGACTACGTCCCCGACGTCTTCAAGGAGAAGTACGCCGAGACGGAGGAGGAGGGCGACCGCTGGTACGAGGACCCCGACCACAACCGGCGCCCGCCCGAGCTGCTCCCCCGCGACGAGGTGGCCCGGGCCATCAACGCCGAGGTCAAGGCCGGCCGGGGCTCCCCGCACGGCGGGGTCTTCCTCGACGTGTCGACCCGGATGCCGGCGGAGAAGATCAAGCGCCGGCTGCCCTCCATGTACCACCAGTTCAAGGAGCTGGCGGACGTGGACATCACCGCGGAGCCGATGGAGGTCGGGCCCACCTGCCACTACGTGATGGGCGGGATCGCGGTCGACTCGGACACCGCCGCGGCCCGGGGCGTCCCGGGGCTGTTCGCCGCCGGAGAGGTCGCGGGCGGCATGCACGGCTCGAACCGCCTCGGCGGGAACTCGCTGTCCGACCTGCTGGTGTTCGGGCGGCGGGCCGGACTGCACGCGGCGGCCCACGCGGCGGCGCCGGGCGGGCGGCCGGCCGTCTCCGAGGCGCAGGTCGACGCGGCGGCGGCGGAGGCACTGGCCCCGTTCCACGCCGCGGAGGGCGCGGAGAACCCGTACACCCTGCACCAGGAGCTGCAGACGGCCATGAACGACCTCGTCGGCATCATCCGCCGCGAGGGCGAGATGGCCGAGGCGCTCGGGAGGCTGGCCTCGCTGCGGGCGCGGGCGGCCCGCGCCGGCGTCGAGGGGCACCGGCAGTTCAACCCCGGCTGGCACCTCGCCCTGGACCTGCGGAACATGCTGCTGGTCAGCGAGTGCGTGGCCCGGGCGGCCCTGGAGCGCACCGAGAGCCGCGGCGGGCACACCCGCGAGGACTGCCCGTCGATGGAGCGCAGCTGGCGCCCGGTGAACCTGCTGTGCCACCCGGTGCAGCCGGTGCCCGAGGACCCGGCCGCGGACCGGATCGTGCTGGAGCGGGTGCGTACCGAGCCGATCCGCTCCGACCTGCTCGCGCTCTTCGAGAAGGAAGAGCTGGCCAAGTACCTCGCCGAAGAGGAGCTCCACGGGTGACCACATACGACGCACGCTTCCGGATCTGGCGGGGCGACGCCGAGGGCGGGGAGCTGCGGGACTTCACGGTCGAGGTGCACGACGGCGAAGTCGTCCTCGACATCGTCCACCGCCTCCAGGCCACGCAGGCCTCGGACCTCGCGGTGCGCTGGAACTGCAAGGCCGGCAAGTGCGGCTCGTGCAGTGCGGAGGTCAACGGCCGGCCGCGGCTGATGTGCATGACGCGGATGTCGGTCTTCGACCGGGCCGAGACGGTGACCATCACCCCGCTGCGGGCCTTCCCCGTCATCCGGGACCTGGTCACCGACGTCTCGTTCAACTACGCGAAGGCGCGGGAGGTGCCGGCCTTCGTGCCGCCGCCGGGGCTGGCGCCGGGCGAGTACCGGATGCAGCAGGTGGACGTCGACCGCTCGCAGGAGTTCCGCAAGTGCATCGAGTGCTTCCTGTGCCAGGACACCTGCCATGTGGTGCGTGACCACGAGGAGAACAAAGAGGCCTTCGCCGGCCCCCGCTTCCTCATGCGGGTGGCCGAGCTGGACATGCATCCGCTGGACGCGGCCGCGGAGGCGGGCCTGGACCGCAAGCGCACCGCCCAGGAGGAGCACGGGCTGGGCTACTGCAACATCACCAAGTGCTGTACGGAGGTGTGCCCCGAGGGCATCCGGATCACCGACAACGCGCTGATCCCGCTGAAGGAGCGGGCCGTGGACCGCAAGTACGACCCGCTGGTGTGGCTGGGCAACAAGATCCGCCGCCGCCCCGGCTCCCGGCCGTAGCCCCTTCCGCGTCCCGGACGCGGCGTCCCCGGCGGCACGTCGGCCGGGCCGGCCGGGCGGTCCGGCCGGCCGGGCTGGTCGGGCCGGTCGGGCCGGTCGGGCTGGTCGGGCCGGTCGGGCTGGTCGGGCCGGTCGGGCCGACGGCCGCGGTGCCGGGTGCGGCCGGTCAGCCGTACATGCTCAGGAGCTGCTCCGCCGAGAGCTCCGGGGGGCCGTCGGGGGTGGTGCCGGGGAGGGGGAGCTCGAACCAGACCGTCTTGCCGCGGTGGGTGCGGCGCGTGCCCCACCCGGCGGACAGCATGCCGACCAGCTGGAGGCCGCGCCCGCCCTCGTCGGTGTCCCGCGCCCGCCGGCGCCTCGGCTGGACCAGGTTGCCGTCCCAGACCTCGCAGACCAGGGTCCGGTCCAGCAGCAGCCGCAGCCTGATCTCGCCCTCCCCGTACCGCAGGGCGTTGGTGACGAGCTCGCTGACCAGGAGTTCGGTGGTGTCCAGGAGGTCCTCCAGCCCCCACGCCGGCAGCTTCGCCCGCGCCAGCTCCCGCGCCCGGCCCACGGAGCGGGCCTCGCGCGGCAGCTGCCAGTCGCCCACCGCGTCCACCGGCAGCCCCTGCACCCGTGCCATCAGCAGGGCGATGTCGTCCTCGCCGTGCCGGGTGTCGAGGGTGTTCAGGACGTGGTCGCAGACGTCCTCCAGCGGCCGTACCGGGTCGGACAGGGCCTCGCGCAGCCCGCGCAGCCCCTCCTCCAGGGGGTGGTCGCGGGATTCGACGAGCCCGTCGGTGTACAGGGCGAGCAGGGCGCCCTCGGGCAGGTCGACCTCCACCTCCTCGAACGGTTCCCCGCCGACCCCCAGCGGCATGCCCGGCGGCACCTCCAGCAGCAGCGCGGGCCGCGCCGGCCCGCCCGGTTCGGCCGGCTCGACCAGTACGGGCGGCATGTGGCCGGCGTTGGCGATGGTGCAGCGCCGGGTCACGGGGTCGTAGACGGCGTACACGCAGGTGGCGAGGTACACCTCGGAGCGGTCGGCGTCCCGCGAGTGCAGGGCGGCCCGCGAGGCCTGCTGCGATCCGCCGGGCGCGCCGAGCCCGCGGGCGATCTCGTCGAGGGCGGCCAGCACCTCCGCCGGCTCCAGGTCCAGCAGGGCCAGGGTCCGTACGGCGGTGCGCAGTTCGCCCATGGCGACGGCGGCCCGCAGCCCTCTCCCCATCACGTCGCCGACGACGAGCGCGGTGCGGTGGCCCGGCAGTTCGATGACGTCGAACCAGTCGCCGCCGACCTCGGTGGCGGCGTTGCCGGGCAGGTAGCGGCAGGCGATGTCGAGGCCGGCCGCCTCCGGGTCGCCGGGCGGCAGCAGGCTGCGCTGCAGTATCAGGGCGCGCTCGTGCTCGCGCCGGTAGAGGCGGGCGTTGTCGATGCAGACGGCGGCGCGGGCGGCGAGCTCGACGGCGACGGCCCGGTCGCGTTCGCCGAAGGGTTCGCTGCCCTTGGTGCGGGAGAACTGGGCGAGGCCGACGACGGTGTCGTGGGCGACCATCGGCACGACCAGCGTGGACTGGACGAGGTCGTCGGGCCCGCCGCCCTCGATGAGCCGGGGCCGGGCGGTGCGCAGGGCGACCGCCCCGGGCGAGGCGGGCGGGTAGCGGTGGGTCTCCCCGACGGCGACGGGCGCGCCGTGGCCGGAGAGCGGGGCGTCCGAGACGGCGGAGGCGAAGGCCACCCGCCGCAGCGGTGCGGAGGGCGCCCGCCCGGTGCCGAGCCCGGGCGGAAGCGACGGGACGCCGGGGCCCTGCGGGCGGGCGGGGCGGTCGTCGTCGCCGAGCAGGAGCCCCTGGTAGAGGTCGACGGCGGCGAGGTCGCAGAAGCCGGGCACGGTCACGTCGAGCAGTTCCCGGGCGGTGGTCTCCAGGTCGAGGGAGTTGCCGATGCGGTGCCCGGCCTCGTTGAGCAGGGCGAGGTTGCGGCGGACGCCCGCGGCCTCGCGGGCGGCGAGGTGGCGGCGGGTGACGTCGGTGCCGAGGCCGGCGACGCCGACGGGCCGGCCGGAGCCGCCGTGGACGCGGTAGAGGTTGATGGACCAGTGGCGGTGTTCGCGGCTGCCGGGGGCGGCGCCGGTGATCTGGAGGTCGGTGACGGATTCGCCGGTCTCCAGGACCCGGCGCAGGGCGGCGGTCAGCCGGTCGGCTTCCTGGGGCGGCAGGTAGTCGTGGACGGTGCGGCCGCGGTGCTCCTCGACGGCGCCGCCGAAGACGGTGGCGAAGCGGCGGTTGGCGCGCTGGACGGTGAGGTCGGTGCCGAACAGCAGGAAACCGAAAGGAGATTGGCCGAATATGGCCTGCGAAGCAGCAAGGTCCGATTCGATACGGCGCAGGGCGCGTACGTCGACCACGACGCACAGGGCGGCCCGCTCGGAGGTCTCGGTCTGGGTGGGCATCACGTAGATCTCGGCCACGCCGTGGGCGCCGCTGCCACCGGGGATGCGGAAGGGGACGAGGCCCGTCCATTCCTTGCCGTCGAGGATCTCGGCCATCCTGCGGTGGCCGCCCTCGCGCAGTTCCGGCGGCATGAACGCATCGACGGGATCGCGGCCGACGGCCTGTGCGGGGGTCAGTCCGAACAGTTCCTCGGCGCGCAGGCTCCACTGGTCGATGAGCCCGTCGGGCCCGATCGAGAACGACGCGACCTTGATGTAGTCATATATCGAGCCAGGCGGGCTGCTGTGCCACAAGGAGTCGTGCCATGTCTCCCCGGGCACACGGGCCTGATGTGCCTGCGCAGGTATCTCGCTCACGCGACCGTCCCCTCCAGCTCACCGCAACCGGACCGGCCATGACCGAAGTATTCAGCACCACGGCCCCGGACGGCACGGCGTTCCCGATCACGAAAAGGTCCCGACTATTTCGAGCCATGTCGGGTGATCGTCGGCCACCCTTCACCTTGTTACTCACCAGGAAGAGCCAACTCGAACCACACGGTCTTGCCCGACTTGCCGTGCCGGGTGCCCCACCGCTGGGCCGAGACGGCCACCAGGTGCAGCCCGCGGCCCCCCTCGTCGTCGGGCTTCGCGACCCGTTCGCGGGGCGGATCCGGAAGCGGATCGGAGACCTCCACGAGCAGCGCCGGACCGTGCGCCGCGCCCTCCGCGGGCTTGTCGCGCCGTTCCAGGCGGACCCCGATCGGGCCGGACGCGTAGCGCAGGGAGTTGGTGACCAGCTCGCTGACCAGCAGGACGGTCACGTCGCCGACCGCTTCCAGGCCCCAGGCCAGCAGCGTGCCGCGCACGGCATGGCGTGCGGTGCGGACGGCGCCGGGTTCGGCCGGGAAGGCCCACTCGGCGTTTTCGCCGTCTGTGTCGATCACGCCGATCACTTCCCGGGCCGGCGACGGCCCCAGTCCGGTTCAGCAGGGACAGAGCCACGAGGGGCAGTACTCGATAGGGACTAATAGCGACATACCCGATATTCGAGGCGCCGTACCACCCGTCCCTCATGCACCGGCGCACTGTGGCGCAGACGGCCTAGAACTCCGGTGTCACGCGCCCCCGCGCGACCCGGCATGCCCTCCGGCGCGCCCGCCGTTCCCCGCGCGCCCGCTCTCCTCCGAGCGCCGACCCTCCTCGGTGCGCCGACTCTCCTCGGTGCGCCCGGCGCGCAGTCGGCGTCCGACCTCGGCGACCGCGGGCCGGTCCTGGTCGAGCCAGTCCACCGTGTCCAGTTCCCCGGGGCCGAGCCAGCGCAGCTCGTCGTGGTCCTCCAGCGGGGCGGGCTCGCCGGAGAGGAGCCGCGCGGTCCACACGTGCAGGACGAGCCCGGGCCTGAGGGGCCACTCCCCCGGGATGCGCTCCACCGGCTCGGCCTCCACGCCGAGCTCCTCGCGCAGTTCGCGGACCAGCGCCTCGGGGCCGGTCTCGCCCGGTTCGGCCTTGCCGCCGGGCAGCTCCCAACGGCCCGCCAGCTCCGGGGGCGCGCTGCGGCGGGCGGCCAGCAGTCGGCCCCCATGGCAAAGGGCTCCGCCCACGACCACTCGATCCGTCATGGGCGGAGCCTATGCCAACGCCGTACCGCTCAGTTCGTCGTGGCGGTCTGACCGATCCGCTCGACCCAGTAGAGCTGCTTGTGTCCTCGGTCGTCGAGGCTGTCGACGACCTTCTGGGCCTCGGCCCGGGTGGGGTAGCGACCCACCCGGTAGCGGTTGCCGTTGTCGTCCTGACGTATGACCAGCCATGGGAGCAGGGCACCGCCGTCGTTCATCGCGTCTCACCCTCCGCCGATCCACCTGCCCGGGAAACCGCATTGCGCATATGCCCGAGCTTACGCCCGACCTTTACTGAGCGGATACGGTTTTTCACGAAGAGGTACCTTGCGGCGTACGCATCCGGCCACGCGTCCGAGTGAGCCGTGTGCGCCGGTTCGACCCTGCTCCGCTGCGCCGGGGCGCGCGCCCCCCGGCTACCGGACCGGCAGGTGGTAGGCGAGCCGGTAGCGGTCCGCCGGGACGACCACGTCGGCCGTCTCCACGGCCCGGCCGGAGGCGTAGTACGTGCGCCCGATGACCAGCACGACGTGCCCGGGGACGCCGCCCAGCTGCACGAGCTCCTCGGCGAGGCCGGGCCGGGCCCCCACCTCCTCCACCACGTTGTCCACGACCACGTCGATCGCGGCCATCCGGTCCACGACGCCCGAGCCCCCGAGCGGCCCCTCCTCGGGCAGCATCACCGGCGTCCGGCCCGTCAGGGCCAGGGGCTCCCACGAGGTGGACAGCATCATCGCCTCGCCCGCGTCCCGGAACACGTACCGCGTCCGCATCACGCGCTCGCCCGGCTCGATGCCGAGCCGCTGGGCGATGTGCGCCGGGGCGGCCGTCTGCTCGCTGCTGGAATCCCAGGTGCCGCGGGCGCCCGCCTCGGCCTGCTCCTGCCGGAAGGGCGTCGAGGGGCCGCCGGAGCGGTAGCCGGAGCGGGACACCCGTCTGGGCACGGGCTGCTCCCGCACGTACGTGCCCGACCCGGAGCGGCCCTCGACGAGGCCCTCCGCCATGAGCACCTTGCGCGCCTCCAGCGCGACCGTGTCGGAAACCCCGTACTCCTCGCGGATCCGGGCCTGCGAGGGAAGCCGGGCATGCGGGGGCAGGGACCCATCGACGATCTGCCGCCGCAGATCCCCGGCGACGCGCAGATAGGCCGGCTGCTCACCGAAAGTCACTGGCCACTCCCATCAGGTTGACAGACAGCTACACCCTGGCAACCCGCCGTTGTACGCCGCAAGCACGGGCCAGAGTTTCACCCGAAGTGATGAAGCCTGGTCACTCAAACCCGTTACCGCGCGTTACCTCGGACGGAGCGGCGCCGTCACGCCTCCGCGGCCGGCCCCGTGCCCCTCGGCTGGTCGGCCAACCACTCCGGGACCGTCGTCGCGAGGCCGTACGCCCCCCGCAGCGCCTTCTCCGTCTCCACGCTCAGCGCGCCCGACGCCCGGTCCCACGCCTCCTGGAAATCCGCCGGCCGCACCGCCCCGCCCGCCTTCTGCCAGTCCCGCCGCGCCGCCTCGACCTCCTTCAGCTGCGCCCGCGCCGGCCCGGCCAACTCCGGCCGCTCCCCTGCCTCCTGGAGTACGCGCACCTCCGCGCCCAGCGCCCGGTCCACCGCGCGGGCCCACTCCCGGTAGGCCGGCAGCGCCTCGTCGAGCTCCTCCTCCGGCCACTGCCCCAGCGCCAGGTCCACCTCGTTCATCGCGCGCAGGAAGGCCACCTGCTCCGGCCGCAGCGTTCCGGCGTCCCGGCGCAGGCTCCCGCGGTGCTCCCGCTCGGCCGTGCCGATCACGCACAGCAGCCGCCGGGCCCCGCCGCCCCAGGACTCCCGCGCGGGCGCGAACCAGAACATCTCCGCGTAGCCGGGCAGCGCCCAGGTGTCCATGGCGTAGGCGTCCTGGGCGCGCCAACAGGCGTCCGTGGCCGCCTTCCTCAGTTCCTCGCCGCCGGGCGTGGCGGCGGCCGGGTCCAGCCGGGTCGAGGCGGTGACCTCGCCCTCGTGGACCTCCGTACAGGCGATCCGGTACAGCAGCGGGTCCTCTTCGAGGAGGTCGCCGCCGGGGACGTTGAAGCAGTCCCCCGTCCGCATGTCCTCGATGTCGGTCAGCTCCCCGGCCACGCTCTCGTACGGCGACAGCGCGTCCAGCCGGGAGAACAGCGGCCCCGCCGCCCGGCCGGCCAGCAGGACGAGGAGCAGGGTCGTCACGAGCGACACCGCCAGGCCCGTGACGGCGAGCGGCCTGCCGCGCTCGCCCTTGCGGGCGATCTGGACCAGCGCCACGATCCCGAACACGACGCCGAGCGGCGGCATGCAGACCAGTCCGACCAGCAGCGAGGCCAGCGCGAAACCGTTGAGCGGCGGTTCTCCGTACGCCGGTCGGGCCGGCGCGGGCGGCCAGTGGGGTGGCGGCGGGGTGGTCACGGGGGGCGGGGGCTCCATCCCTGGGCGTCGCGGACGAACGCGCGAAATAGTACGCAGCGGGGGCGACCGTGGTGTCGGTCGCCCCCGCCGTTCGCCGCAGCCCGTGCGGCACGCTCCGTTCAACCCGCCGGGCGCGGGATCAGAACTGCAGCGCCCAGGAGTCGATCTTGCCGGTGTCGAGGTTGGCGTTGTCGTTCACGCGCAGCTTCCACACCCCGTTGGCGACCTCCGAGGAGGCGTTGACGGTGTAGGTCTTGATGATGTTGTCCGCGCTGCCGCCGCTGCGGTTGTGCAGGTTGTAGACGGAGCCGTCGGGCGCGACCAGGTCGACCTTCAGGTCGCCGATGTACGTGTGCTTGATGTCGACCGAGACGGCCAGGGCGGCCGGGGCGTTGCCGGAGACGCCGCTGACGGTGAGCGGGGACTCGACGGTCGCGTTGTCGTTGACGGCGTAGTCCGCGGTGTTCTCGAAGCGCGGGCCGGTCGGCGGGGTGGTGCCGCCGCCCGCGTAGAGCAGGCGGTTCGGGGAGCCGGTGCCGGGGCCGGTCACCACGTTGGGCGTGGCCGCGGCCACCAGGCCGTCGCGGACCTGGGCCGGGGTGCTGGAGGGGTTCTGCGAGAGGTACAGGGCGGCTGCGCCCGCGACGTGCGGGGTGGCCATCGAGGTGCCGGAGATGGTGTTGGTGGCGGTGTCGCCGGTGCCCCAGGAGGAGGTGATGGAGGAGCCGGGGGCGAAGATGTCGAGGACGCTGCCGTAGTTGGAGTAGCTGGCCTTGGCGTCGGTGTTGGTGGTGGCGCCGACGGTGATGGCCTCGGCGACGCGGGCCGGGGACTTGGTGCTCGCGTCGGTGGACTCGTTGCCCGCGGCCACCGCGTAGGTGATGCCGGAGGCGATGGAGTTGCGCACGGCGGTGTCGAGCGCCGAGTCGGCGCCGCCGCCGAGCGACATGTTGGCCACCGCCGGCTTCACGGCGTGCTGGGTCACCCAGTCGATGCCGGCGACGACCTGGGCGGTGGTGCCGGAGCCGTTGTTGTCGAGGACGCGGACACCGACGATCTTGGCCTTCTTGGCGACGCCGTACGAGCCGCCCGCGACGGTGCCGGCGACGTGCGTACCGTGGCCGTGGCCGTCCTGGGCGGTGTTGTCGTTGTCGATGGCGTCGAAGCCGTAGGAGGCGCGGCCGCCGAAGTCGGTGTGGCTGATGCGCACGCCGGTGTCGATGATGTACGCGGTGACGCCTTCGCCGGCCTTGTCCGGGTACGTGTAGCTGCTGTCGAGCGGGAGGGCGCGCTGGTCGATGCGGTCCAGGCCCCACGAGGGCGGCCCGGGCTGGGTGCCCTGGGCTCCGTCGATCGTGAAGGTACGATTCTGCACGACGGACTTGACGGCCGGGTCGGCCGCGAGCTTCTTCGCCTGCTTCTCGGAGACCTTGACGGAGTATCCGTTGAGGGCGGCGCTGTACGTGCGGTCGATGCTGGCGCCGTACTTCCGGGCGACGGCCTTGCCGCTGGCCGCGGTGGAGCGGGCGGCCGAGTCCTTCAGGGTCACGATGTAGCTGTCGGCGACGGCGCCCGGGGCCCCGGCGTTCTCGACGACGCCCTGCGGGCCGCCGTCGGCCGCGGAGGCCGGGAGCGCGGCCGCCGCGCCGAGCGCGAGGGCCAGGGCTGCTGCCGCGCCGAGGCCGGTGTATTTCCGGCGGGTGTGACGCTTCACGGACATGTGGGGGGTCCTCCTCATCAGGGACTTCGCCGGGGCAGCGGGCGCAGCGGCATGCGCATGACAATCTACTGGACGGCCTGCCGGGGCCCGCTCTGACGAAAGGTTGACCCAGCCTTTCGGCATCCCACAAGAGGACTGCGAACGCGTAACATCCGTGCCATACAACGGCCATGAACGAGCAAAGGCCCTCCGCACATGACGCACGCACTGCCCGGTTACGTCTGCCCCGACGACGGCACGCGCGCCGACGCCCGTACCGCGCCGTGGTGCTGCCCGGTGTGCGCCGGCCCGTGGGACCTCGACTTCACCCCGGATCCGGCCAGTGCGCTGGATCCGGGGTCCGGGCCGAACTCCCTGTGGCGATACGGTTCCGCGCTGCCGCTGCCGGGGGCGTTCGCCGTCACCCTGTCCGAGGGCAACACCCCGCTCGTCCCGCTCGGGGAGCGGATTCACGCCAAGCTCGACTTCCTGATGCCGACGCTGTCGTTCAAGGACCGGGGCGCCGTCATGCTCGCGGAGGTGGCCCGGCGGCTGGGGCCGGAGCGGGTGATCGCGGACAGCAGCGGCAATGCGGGGACGGCTGTCGCCGCCTACTGCGCGCGCGCCGGGCTCACTTGTGAAATTTTCGTGCCCGAGGGCACTTCGGAGAAGAAGACCGAACAGATCCGGGCCCACGGCGCGGGCGTCCGCCTCGTCCCCGGCGGGCGGGAGGCCGCCGCCGCGGCGGCGCGGGCCGAGGCCGACCTGCCGGGGGTCTTCTACGCCAGCCACGTCTTCAACCCGTACTTCCTGCACGGCACGAAGACGTACGTGTACGAGGTGTGGGAGGAGCTCGGCGGCCGGCTCCCCGAGGCCCTGGTCCTTCCCGTCGGCAACGGCACCCTGCTGCTGGGGGCCGCCCTGGCCGTGGAGGAGCTGGCCCGGCGCGGGGTGCGGCCGCCGGCGCTGGTCGCGGTCCAGGCGGAGGCGGTCTCGCCGCTGGCCGCGGCGTTCGCCGCCGGGGCGCAGGACGCGCAGCCGGTGGAGCAGCGGCCGACGCTGGCCGAGGGGATCGCGATCCCGGCGCCGCCGCGGGCCCGGCAGATCCTTGCCGCCGTACGGAAGTCCGGCGGCACGTTCCTGACCGTCCCGGACGACGCGCTGCGCGCCGCCCAGCGGGACCTCGCCGGCCGCGGCCTGTTCGTCGAGCCGACGGCGGCCGCCTGCTGGGCCGCGGTGGGGCCGCTCTCGGCCGCCAACCCCCTCCGGGGCCGCACCGCGGTCCTCCCCCTGTGCGGAGCCGGCCTGAAGTCCGGCCTCGCCCCCTGACGGGTGCGGCGTGGCCGCTGCGCGGAGCCAGTCCCCTCCCCGCCCCTTCCCGAAACCGGGCCTGACGCCCGGACCCCGTCCGCCTCAAACGCCGGCGGGACTGAAATCGGCTCCGCCGGCGTTTGAGGCGCGGGGTCCGGGGCGGAGCCCCGATCCTTGACGGGTCCGGGCGGAGCCCGGTTTCGGGAAGGGGCGGGGTGGGGAGCGGTTCCGCGCAGCGAACACGAACACCCCGAGCACGCACACTCCGGGGCAGGATCCGGCTCGGCGGGGCCGGCGCCGAGGTGGGGCCGGTGAGCCCGGCCGGAGGCGGGCCGTACATGTCGGAAAATCGCCGGACCGGGGCGGCGCCGTCTGGTGAAGTGGGGGGATGAGCAGCCAAGTTGAGCTGGCGCGGCGGTTGACCGCGCTGCACACGCCCACCCGCCCCCTCGCCCTGGCCAACGCCTGGGACGTGCTCAGTGCGCGCCTCGTGGAGGCCGCCGGGGCCCCCGCCGTCGCCACCACCAGCGCCGGCGTCGCCTGGTCCCTCGGCGCCCCCGACGGGGACTCCCTCGCCCGGGACCGCGCCCTCGACCTCGTCGCCCGCGTGGCCGGCGCCGTCTCCGTCCCCGTCACCGCCGACATCGAAGGCGGCTTCGGCGCCACCGCGGCCGAGGTCGGCGAGACCGTCGCCGCGGTCCTCGACGCCGGCGCGGTCGGCATCAACATCGAGGACGGCACCCGCGCCCCCGGCGACCTCGCCGAGCGCGTGGCCGCGGCCCGCGCCGCAGCCGACGCCGCCGGAATCCCGCTCTACATCAACGCCCGGATCGACACGTACCTCTTCGGGCTCGGGGAGGCCGGCGGCCGCCTCGACGAGACGCTCGCCCGCGCCGCCGCCTACCTCCGGGCCGGGGCCTCCGGCATCTTCGTGCCCGGCGTCACCGACGCCGCCACCGTCGCCGAGCTCGCCAAGGGCATCGACGCGCCCCTGAACGTCCTGGCCGGGCCGGGCGCCCCGTCGGTCGCCGAGTTCGGCGCGCTCGGCGCGGCCCGCGTGAGCCTCGGCTCCTGGGTCGCGTCCGCCGCGTACGACGTGGTGCGCCGGACCGCCGAGGAGCTGGTGAGCGGCGGCACGTACACCGACCTGCCCGAGGGGCTCCCGTACGGGACGGCCAACGCCCTCCTGCAGGGCTGACGCGCGAGCGGGCGGGCGGCCGCGGCCGGCTCAGTCGCGCGCCGCCTCCTCGTACAGCGCCCTCGCCCGCTCGTCGAACAGCGCGGCCGTGGAGTCCACGTCCGTGTCGCCGCCGCTCAGTACGCCGATCAGGTGACCCGGGCTGCCCGGCCCGCCCCGGTCGGCGATCCAGGGGCTGCCGCTGGTGCCCGTCCAGAACCCGGCGCAGCTGATGTACAGCATGGCCGGGTCGTCCTGGTCGTGGGTGGTCTGGGTGGTGCAGGAGACGGGCTTGTTCTGCGGGTTGCGGTCGGACTCCGGATAGCCGACCACCGTCACCTCCCGCTCGTACCCGGACGTCCAGTCGGGCACGGGCGCCTCCGCCGCACCCCCGACGGCCTGCTGGACGGTGCGCCCGTCCTCGTCGGGCTCGATGCTGAGGAAGGCGAAGTCGGCGGTGTCCTCGCCCCACCGCGTCCAGCGGTCGTCCACGTGGACCGCGCGCACCTTCCACACGCCGAGCGGCCGGCGGCCCGCACCCTCCCCGGAGAAAGCCGGTGCGAAGGACAGCTCGCCGATCTCCCGCCCGTCGTGCGCGACCGCGCCGGGTTCGCCGTTCTCGCCCGCCGGGGCCACGCAGTGCGCGGCGGTGGCGACGACGGTGCCCTTGGGGCTATCGACGACGCTCGCCGTGCACCAGTGCTCCCCGTTCGCCATGAGCACGCCCACGCCGGGGAAGGGGTGCACCGCGCCCGCGTCCTCGTCCGTCGCCTTGACGAAGGCCACGGCGAGGACGGCCGCCACACCGGCGGCGGCCGCGGCGGATGCCCCCTTCACCACGGCGTTCATCGCACGCCGGGATCGGGGGTCGGTGGCGACATCACCTTGCTGATCCACTCCAGGGAGCCCTCCCTCATGCCACGCACGTACGACTTTCCGTTGTGCTCACCATCCTGGATCACCTGCAGCCGGGTGTGCACGGGGCCCCTTCCGTACTCCTGCATGAACTTCTCGGTCTTGTCGCGGCCGCTCTCCGCGGTGCCGATCTGGAAGTTGATGTACACGTCCGGGCCGCCGGCGGCGATCAGCTTCTCGGCGAGCTTCTCGGGGTTGTTCTCGTCCATGGCCTGCGTGTTCCCCTTCCACAGCGGGGAGTCGGGGACGATGTCGACCCCGCTGGCGATGGCCGCCTTGAAGCGGTCGGGGTGCTTCAGGACGTGTTTGAACGCGCCGAAGCCGCCCGAGGAGGAGCCCATGAAGGCCCACCCGTCGCGCGAGGTGAAGGTGCGGAAATTGGCCCGGGCGAAATCCGGGACGTCATCGGCCATCCAGGTGCCCATCTTGGGCTGCCCGGGGATGTCGGAGCCGTCGAAGTGGTGCTTGGTGTCGGCGTTGATCACCGGCATGACGAGGATGAACGGCAGGCTCTTGCCCGCCTTCACCCCGTCGATGACGGCCTGCTCCAGGCCGAGGGCCGGACCGGTGCCCCAGTAGTTCGTGGGGTAGCCGCGGCCGCCGGGCAGGGAGATGAGGACCGGGAAGCCGCTCTTGGCGTACCTCGGGTCGTCGTACTCCTTGGGCACCCACACCCACACGTCGCCGGTGAACCCCGACTTCGCGCCGGTCAGCGTCGTACGGGCGATCTGGGTGCCGTCGGGCATCCGGTACGTCCGGACGAAGGCGGCCTTGGGACCGGTGGGCATGCTCACACCCGGCCGGATCTCCTCGGCCGCCGCCGACTGCTGCACCTTCCCGAACGACACGGGATCCCCTGTGTCGGAGAAGATCCCGAGGGTGTACGCGGCCGCGCCCCCGGCGGCCAGCACGAAGGCGAGCCCGCCTCCGATCAGAAGCCTGCGCAGGCGCTTGGGGCGGTGGCCCGTGGTCACGGGGCCCTCCCCGGCCGCGAGGCGGCCGTCGCACTGGAGCTGGTCTTGCTGCACGATCTTGTCCCGTTCCCTCTCCGGCGCCCGCTGGGGGCGCGGTTCGGACCGATCGGTCCCCCTTACACCTTTTACAGAGGGTTCAACGACCGGGAGGGTTGCCTGGGACGGGTGTGACGTGGTGCGTGCGCCGCGCCCGCCCCGGCTCCGTGGGCCGGCGCAGGCGGGCGCGGGTCAGCCGGATTCGGGCTTCGGCGCTTTGAGCACCTTGCTGATCCACTCCAGGGAGCCCTCCTTCATGCCCCGGACGTAGTGCCAGCCGTTGTGCTCGCCGTTCTGGATGTCGCGGATGGTGGTCTTCACCGGCCCCTTGCCGTACTGCTGCTGGAACGCGAGCATCCGGTCCTTGCCGGTCTCCTTCGTGCCGACCTGGAAGTTGATGTAGACCTCGGGGCCCTGGGTGTCGATCAGCTTCCTGGCGAGCTTCTCCGGGTTGTTCGCGTCCATCTCCGCCTGGTGGCCCCTCCACAGCGGGGAGTCGGGGACGATCTCGCCGCCGCTGGCGATGACGGCCTTGAACTTCTCCGGGTACTGCAACAGCGTCTTCATGCCCACGAAGGCGCCGGAGGAGGAGCCCATGAAGGCCCAGCCGTCACGGGACTTGTACGTACGGAAGTTGGCCCGGGTGAAGTCCGGGACGTCCTCGGCGATCCACGTGCCCATCCTGGGCTGACCGGGGATGTCGGAGCCGTCGTAGTAGTACTTGCTGTCCGGGTTGAGCACCGGCATGATCACGATGTACGGCAGGCTGGTGCCGGCCTGGACGCCCTCGCTGATGGCCTTCTGCAGACCGAGGCTGCGGTCGGCCCAGTAGTTGGTCGGGTAGCCGTTGCCGCCGGGCAGCGCGATCAGCACCGGGAAGCCGCTCTTGGCGTACTTCGGGTCGTCGTACTCCTTGGGCGTCCACACCCACACGTCGCCGGCGAAGCCGGACTTCGGGCCCGCCAGGCGGGTCTTGGCGATGACGGTGCCGTCGTCGAGCTTGGCGGTCTGCTTGAACTCGGCCTTCGGGCCGGCCGGCAGCTGCACGTCCGGGTCGCCGGTGGGCTTGGCGGGGACCTGCGGGGTGCCGGGCGCTGCGCTTGCGGTGTCCCCGGCGGCGGGCGGCCGGTCCTTGCCGGAGCCCACCGCGTCGCCGCTTCCGGAGAACCACTCCTGCTTCCAGGCGGCGAGGCCTCCGCCGGCGAGCAGCAGCACCAGGGCGAGGGCCGCGCTGATCCACATCGTGCGGCGCGAGCGCTCGGCCGACTGCGGCTGTATGGACTGTGCGGGCTGTGCGGGTCGGACGGGGTCATGGGGCTCGCCCGGCTCGCCGCCGGGCGGCGGCCGGCGGCCGTGGTGCTCCCCGTACGGGCGGCCGGGCCGGTCACCGTACTGCGGCGGCTCCCCCTGCTGCGGCTGCTGCGCCTGTTGCGGGTACTGGTGCACGGCATTCGCTCCGAACGGTCATGCCTGCCCCTTCGAAGGGACAGAACGGCTGGGCTCCCCCTGGTTCTGATGTGCGAATCCCGCGGTCAGTTCCCACATCCGGCAAAAAGACGATCCGCGACCCATGTGCCGCGAACCCCGGCGCGGGACGTCACCTCTGGGTCTCGAGCACCTCGGCGCACCGCCCCAGCAGCCGGACCAGCAGCTCCCGCTCCTCGTCCGTGAACGCGGCGGCGAGCGCGCGCTCCACCCGTACGGCGCCCTCGTCGGCCAGCTCCATCGCGGCCCGCCCCTCGTCCGTCAGCCGGGTCTCCAGCACGTTGCGGTGCCACTCGTGCGGGGTGCGCTCGATGAAGCCGCGCTCCTGGAGGTTCTTCAGGACGGTGTTCATCGTCGGCGGGGTCACCCCGCACAGGCGGGCCAGGGCGGCGGCGGAGATCCCGGGCTTCTCGGCGAGCCAGAGCAGGGCGGCGTACTGCGGAACCGTTACTGCAGCCGGCTTGCACGCGGTGTTCTTCGCCGCGAGGAGCGCCTGCTCGGCGCGCTTGATGTGCGCGCCGATGCGCTCCTCGGGAGGCATGGACGTCATCCCGGCATCCTAGTGCCCTTGCGAGCATTAGAGCTCTAACTTATGTTCTTGTTCACCTACACGGAAGAGGACACACGCTGTGCTGAAGAAGAAGGCCGTGCCGGCCGCGTCCCGGCCGCTGCTGCCCGCCGCCCTCCTGGCCCTGACCACCGCACTGACCCTGGCCGCCCTGCCCGCAGCGCAGGCCGCGCAGCCGGCGCAGGCCACCACCCCGTCCGCCCCGTCCGCCCAGGGCGTCAAGGACTGGAGCATCTCCACCGCCTTCACCCTCCCCGGCGAGAAGGTCTACCCCGAAGGCATAGCCACCGACCCCCGCACCCATGCCGTGTACGTCGGCTCGTACGCGGACGGCACCGTCTACCGGGCCCTGCCCGGCCGTTCCGCCGCCGAGGTGTTCCTGCCCGCCGGGACCGACGGGCGGCACACCGCCAACGGGCTGCGCGTCGACCCCCGCGGCCGCCTGTGGGTGACCGACTCCACCGCCGGCGTCGCCGTGTACGACACCGCGTCCGGGGCCCGCCTCGCCCACTTCGAGGTCGCCGGGAGCGACCCCCGCTTCATCAACGACCTGGCCTTCACGCCCGACGGCACCGCCTACCTGACGGACAGCGTCCGGGCCGTCCTCTACCGGGTCACCCCGGCGCAGCTCGCCGCGGGATCCGGGGAGCTGGAGGCCGCGTACGACCTCAGCGGCCGGCTCACCCCGTACCCGGGCCGCTCCTTCAGCCTCAACGGCATCGCGGCGGACCCGGCCGGGCGCTACCTGCTCACCGTGGACATGATCGCGGGCGACCTGCACCGCGTGGACCTGCGCACCGGGGCGCTGTCCCGCGTCGACCTCGGCGGCGGCGACCTCACGCACGCAGACGGGCTCGACCTCGCACCCGACGGCAGCCTGCGGGTGGCCCACAACACCACCAACACGCTGACCCGGTGGCGCGTGAACCACGACGGCACCCGGGCCCGCCTGGTCCGTACGATCACCGACCCGTCGCTGCAGATCCCGACCACGCTCAGCCACACCGCCGGCCGGACCCTGGTCGTCCGCTCCCAGTTCGACAAGGGCGGCCCGATGGGCCCGGGCACTCCGGGCACGTTCACGGTCGCGGCGGTGCGCGGCCTGTAGGGCCGGACGAGCCGGGGCACGGGGCCGCTGCTCAGCGGGCCGCGCCGAGCCGCTCCTGCTCCTCCTCGACGATGCGCCGGGCCAGCGCGGTGTCCGAGACGTCGACCGCCTCGGGCGCCGACTCCGCGACCGCGCTGCGCCTGGCGTACGCGTCGAACGTCCGGGACTTGCGTTCCAGTACCGCCAGGAGCCGCTGGTCCACCCCCTCGGTGGCCAGCAGCCGGTGGACCCGTACGGCACGCACCTGCCCCATCCGGTGGGCGCGGGCGACCGCCTGCGCTTCCGTGGTCGGCTTGAGCTGCGGCTCGCACAGGATCACCACGGACGCCGCCTGGAGGTTCAGCCCGATCCCGCCGGCCTCGATCTGAGCGAGCAGCACCGCGTGCCCCGCCGCGGCGGCGAAGCCGTCGACGATCCGCTGCCGCTGCGCGGCCGGCACGCTCCCGCACAGGGGGCCGAAGAGCGGGGCGGGCCCCCCGCCGGGCGGCCGGCGTACGAGCGCGTCCTCAACCGCGCCCAGCACGTCCCGGAAGGAGGAGAAGACGACCACCTTCAGCCCGTTCGCCGCGGCGTCCGCGACCAGCTCGCGCAGCCGCCGCAGCTTCGCCGACTTCTCGGGCCGGGCGTACGCCGCCCGCCGCATGGCCGTGAAGTTGCCGTCCCGGACGGCGGCCCGGTAGGCCTCCCGGTCGCCCGCGCCGGGCTCCTCCCACTCGTCGGTCCACTGCAGGGCCGGCAGTTCGGCGAGCACGTCGCGCTGGTTGCGCCGCAGGTACGCCGGCGCCACCGCCGCGCGGAACGCGGCCGGGCCGGCTGCGGTCTCGACGTCCCCGGTCCCGGAACCGGCCTCGGGGCGCAGGAGCCGTACGAGGCTGCGGAACTCGGCGACCCGGTTCTCCATCGGCGTGCCGGTGAGGAAGAGGACGTACGGGCAGGGGCCCGCCCAGTCGGCGACGGCCGCACTGCGGCGGGTCTGCGGGTTCTTGACGTGGTGCGCCTCGTCCACCACGAGCATCGCCGGCCCGCCCTCGGCGGGCCGCGGGAAGCCGGCCAGGGCCTGGAAGGTGGTCACGGCGACGCCGCCGCGCCGGCACCACTCCGCGAACGCGTCCTGGCGGCCGGGACCGTGCAGCACGACGGCCCGCAGGGTGCTGCGGGCCTCGATCTCGCGGGTCCAGTTGATCAGGACCCCGGCCGGGCAGACGACGAGGAAGCGGCCCTCCCCCTGCGCGGCGAGGTGCGCGAGGGCCGCGATCGCCTGGACGGTCTTGCCGAGGCCCATCTCGTCGCCGAGGACCACCCGCCGCTGGGCGAGGGCGAAGCGGGCGCCGAAGGCCTGGTAGCCGCGCAGCGGTACGCGCAGGGCGGTGGTGTCGAGGAATTGGGCCCGCACGCGGGCGGCCACCGCCTCGGGCAGGAACCCCTCGGCCGCGGCCGGGTCGGGGCGGCCGCCGGCGAGCTCGGTGATCTGCGCGAGCAGCCCGTGGTACTCGGCGGAGCGCAGTTCGAAGCCGACCCAGGCCGCCGCCTCGTCGGCGGTGCCGCGCAGCAGGTCCACCGACGCCTGCCCGAGCAGCAGCCCCGTCCCCTCCCGCTCGGCCTGCCGCACGAGCCGGCCGATCCCGGTGACGGCGGCGAGCGCCCGCTCCCGGCGCGCCCGGCGCTCGCGGCCGGACCAGCGCAGGCGCAGCAGCCGCAGCCGCCCGAGCCGGCCGGCGGCGGGGGCCGCGTCGGCGAGCAGCGGTCCCAGCCCGGAGTCGAGCGCCTCGGCGGCGGCGACGGCCCGGCGCACGTCGGGCCCGGCCTGAACGAGCAGGTGCAGGGCGGCGACCAGGGCCGTGGTCCCGGGCCCGGGCCGGTCGACGTCGAGGTGGACGGCGACGGTCTCGCCGACGGCCTCGGCGAGCTGCCGGGCCGCGGCGAGCGCCTGGTCGGCGGTCTGCCGCCCGACGCCGGGCAGCAGCCGCAGGCGGTGCGGGCCGGCGTCCAGCACCCTCTGCACGGTGTCGAAGCCGGCGGCCTCGATGACGGCCACCCGCAGCCGGCCCTCGGTGACGTCCTTGAGGCGGCCGACCGGGATCCGGCTCAGCTCGGCCCGCGCCAGGGCGGCGTGCAGCGGCGCCCAGGCCTCGCGGACCGCGTCGACGGCCCGCCGGTGGTCCTCGAGCAGCCCTCGCGCCGCCGCGTGCAGCCGCTCGCCCGCGCCGATCACTTCGGACGCCCTGAGCCGCATGACCCCTCACTCCTCGACTGCCCCGGCCGGGTACCGGCTGGACGCAACCTACCGCGGGGACGGGAGAGGCCCGGGCCATCCATCACTCTCGGTAACGCTTCGACGTGCGAGGGTGACGTCCGGATGCCAGCATGATGACGCCCCCTCCCCCCCACAACGAGGAGCGAAACAGACATGGCACGCAAGCAGTCCCCGCAGGACAAGGCCTCCCAGCTCAAGCAGGACAGCAAGAAGAAGATGCAGGAGGCCAAGGACCGCTCGAAGGACCCCTCCCGCATGACCGACGACATGGACAAGGACATGGACATGGAGGAGGACCGCCCGGGCCGCCAGCAGCCCCCGCGCGCCACGTTCTGACGCACTGCCAACGACGCGCCCGCCTTCCCGGCGGGCGCGTCGCCGTCATGACGAGTCGTTCCCGCCTGGAGGCGTGTGGTGCCGAACGAGGGAGGCGCTGCAGACGAAGCGGGCGGCACCCCGCCGGACGGGGTGTCGCCCCCGGAGATCCCCGAGCCGCAGGACACCGGCGAGACGGCCGGTCACGGCGGCTGGAGCTGGCTGTGGCCGGCGATGGCGGTGGCGGCCGCTGCCATCCCCACCGTACTGACCGCGGTGCAGCAGCTGTTCGGGGTCAGGACGGGCCGGGTCTCCGCGGTCCTGGTGCTGGCGGCGGCGCTGGCCGCCTCGGTCCTCCTGGCGCGCAAGACCCTGCAGGAGAAGCTGCCCGGGGCCTCGAGGGGCGTGCGCGTCCTCTTCTCCGCCGTCCTCGTCGCCGTCTTCGCGGGCGCTTCCTTCGTGGTCGTCCGGTTCCCGGAGAACGCGGCGGTCCCGCTGCACCGGTTCAGCGGGACCCATGACGTGGCCGTCGTCGGCTTCACGCAGGGGGAGCAGCATGCGGGACAGGACCAGAGGGTCCTCGACGATGTCGCGGACACCTTCACCCAGAGCCTGAAGGGCCGGCTCCCGCAGGGTGCGACCGCGTGGAACTACGCGGAGGCGTCCCAGCGCCCGCCGCTGGCCGAACTGTCCCGCCCGGACCACCGCGGACTCGACGAGTGGACCAGGAGGTTCACCGACGAGACGAACGCCGGCATCGTCATCGGGGGCATCGTCACCTCCGATGCTTCGGGCCAGGCCGGGCTGCAGCCCGCGTTCTCGGTCCGCCCGGACCAGGTGGTGGACGCTCCGGAGCTCACCGGCTGGTACCTCGGAGCACCGATCCTGCTGGACCAGAGCTGGGCCTCGCCCCGCGGCCGCGCCGGGGTCGTCGCGGAACTCGTCCGGCGGACGCGCGGGCTCGCCACCTTCATGGACGCGCTGGACGCGTGGCGCTACGGCGCGGCCCGGCAGGCCGCCGAGCTGCTCGCCGACCTGCTGCCCTCCGGCGGCACGGGCACCCTGCCGGGCGACACCGGGTTCGTCACGCCCGATCTCGTACGGCTCTTCCACGGCCACGCGCTGGAGCAGGCGGCCGCCGGGGAGCCTGCGGACACCGCTTCGGCCCACCTGCGTGCCGCCCGGGCCGACTACGAGGCGATCGCTTCGGACGGACCACTCGGCCGCCGCGCCCGGCTCAGCCTGGCCGGCAACACGTACCTGCTGGCGCTGAGATCGGCGCCGACGTGCAAGGCCGGCGAGGTGGACGACGCGGAACTGAAGGGGGTGGCGGCGACCCTGCGGGCACTCGCGGACGATCCGCGGTTCACCGAGATCGGCCGCCTGAAGGCATCGGTCAACCTGGCCCAGGTGGAGCAGTGCCGGGTGACGGCGGATCCGGCCCGGGACGACGGCACCGTGGACGCGGCCGTGCGGCGGGTCCGCGAGGCCGGCGGCGACAGCAGCGCGGTCAGGGAGCTGAAGGCGCTCGCCCTGTCGGTCGGCGCCCAGCACGCGGCCGGCCGCGGCGACCTGGCCACCGCGGTCACCACGATCCGGGAGGCGGTCTCCCTCGAACCCCGCTTCATCCGGCGGGCGCTGTGGCTGGGGCTCGCCGCCTCCTGGTCCTACAGCCGCTGCGATCTGGCGACTGCCGACCGGGTCGCCGAGGAATCGCTCGCGCAGCTGCGCGCGGCGGTCCAGCAGGGCGAGGCGAACGCCCAGCGCCTGGAGGGCTACCGCACGCTCTTCCGCCAAGAGGCCACCGCCGCCCGAGGCCGCTGCCCGGGGCCGGCGCCGCGCTGAGGACGGACCGACGGGACCCACCATGAAGGCGAGGACGCGCATGACCACCCACAGAAGACCGACCGCATGGCTCGCGGTGCTGACCTGCGCCTGCGCCCTGGCCGCCTGTGGCGGCCCGGACAACGGCGGCGGGCATCCGGCGGACCGCTCCCGCTCCCCGTCGGCCCGGGCCATGACCTCCGAACCGCCCCCTGCACCCACGCCCCCCGCGCCCACACCCCCCTCACCCCCACGCCCCTCACCCCCGCACCCGCCTCCTCACCCGCCCTCTCACCCGCCCTCTCACCCGACGGACGGAACCGCGGACTCCCTCCTCGCGGACCAGATCGCGCTCCTCGCCGCGGGCGACGGCGCGTCGCCCGACTGCCCTGCGGACCTGTCCCGGCTGCCGGGGCTCGGCAGCCCGGCGGTCTGGATCGGCAACATCGCCGGGAAGCAGCGCGTGACCTTCCCCGAGGAGTCCGGGCTCTGCCTGAGCGGCTTCTCGGACGCCGAGCCGGTGCAGATCACCGTCAGCACGGGAGCCGGCCGGTACACCACCTCCGTCCAGCCCACCCCCGGCCCGCCCACGGGCTCCCAGGACGAAGCGCCCGACTCGCTCTTCCGCGGCGGCACCTTGGCGGCGCACGAGGTCGGCGGCGGTGTGATGCAGAGCGAGCAGTGGTGGTTCATCCCGCCCGACGGAGCCCGCGAGGAACTCGCAGCCTCCGGCAAACTCACCCTCCGGGCGACCCAGGGCTCCCTCACCGCCGACTACGAACAGCCCGTACAACTGCCGGACCGGCCGGAGCGCATGTGGGTGACCCCGGTCAGCCACACCCTGCTCGTCTACGGCTTCGAGCCGGGGAGCCGCATCCCCATCGGCCTGTACAAGGAGGACGTCCCGGACGAGCACGCCGTTCTGGTCCGCCGTATCGGCACGGTCACCATGCCCCGCTCCCGAGCCGCGACGTTCACGGTCCCCGCCGGCGTCCTGGCGGAGACCCGGAACCAGGGCCGGTTCTGCGTAACGGTCCCCCTCCCCACCCAGTACAACTGCCCCACCCTCTGACCGCGGTCCCTTCACCTGATTGCCCCCGCCGCCTTGCCCGCGGTGCGCCGGGGCCCTCGCATGGAAGGGGGACGAGGGCCCGTGCGGGCCACCGGACGGCAGGAAAGGGCGCTATGTACGTTCGCAGCATCTATGCAACGGGTGATCCGGCCGGGCTCGGCGGGGTCGCCGAAGTGCTCCGGACCGAGGGGCGCGAGCTGCTGTCGGCGCAGCCGGGCTTCCGCGGGATGGGGCTGTTCGTCGACCGCGAACTCGGCAAGCTCCTGGTGGGTTCGTGGTGGGAGGACGCGGCCTCCCAGCAGGCCAGTTACGACAACCTGAGCACGCAGCGGGCCGAGATGATCGGGTCCTTCGCGCAGACCATGACGGTCGAGCGCTGGGAAGCGGCGGTCGCCCGGCGCGCAGAGGACATCGGGCCCGACGCGGGGTTCCGGCTGGTCCGCATGGACGTCGAGTCGCCCGCCATCGACCTGCTGGTGGAGACGTTCCGCGACACCGCACTGCCGAGGCTCCAGCAGGTTCCCGGCATGGCCGGCATCTCGCTGCTCGTCGACCGCGACCGGGGCAGAGCCGCCGTCGGCGCGCTCTACACCGACCGGGAGGCGCTCGCGGCATCCCGCGGCACCGTCGCGGCGGTCCGCGGAGAGGCCACGGCGAAGGTCGCCGCGAAAACCACCAGCCTGGAGGAATTCGAGGTCGTACTCGCCACGGCGGTCCCCCACACCTGACCACGCCCACGCAAAGGGACCGATCGAAAAGCCGGCACCACGTCATCACGCGCACGCAAAAGGGGTCGGACCCAGCAGAGTCCGACCCCTTCTGACTCGCATGTTTGACGAGCAACATCCCGGCACCGCCGCCCCGCATGAGCGGTCAGTAGTGGTAGCGAGCCACGAGAATGACGATCTCCTTCTCAGTCACCAAGTAGACGAGGCGATGCTCGTCGTCGATTCGCCGCGACCACGCCCCGGGCAAGTGGTACTTCAAGGGCTCGGGCTTACCGATCCCTGAGAACGGGTCACGTCTGACGTCCTCGATGAGCTTGTTGATCCGGGCGAGCATCTTGCGGTCGTTCTTGAGCCAGGACGTGTAGTCCTCCCAGCCCTGATCCTCGAAGACGAGCCTCACGCGGCACCCGGATCCGCGTCCGCCGAATCCGGATCGATCAGCTCGCGCTCTGACACGTTGACATGCGCCAGGGCGTTCTCGTACGCCTTGAGGAGCCGGCGGGCGTTCGCCGGGGAGCGCAGCAGGTACGAGCCCTCGCGCAGCGCCGCGTAGTCCTCGGCCGAGACGAGCACGGCATTGCCGTGCTTGGAGACGATCTCGATGGCCTCGTGGTTCTCGTTGACCTTCTTGATCAGCGGAAAGAGTTCCCTGCGGGCTTCACTCGCGGTTATGGACATGACCTGACCTCTCCCCTCAAGTGGTACCTGATAACGTACCACTCTCGCGACCCGTCGGGCGGGTCACATGCTGACGGCCGACCGGATTTCCCAGCACCATCCCCAGCACGGGAAACAGCAAGGAGCCGGCGCCTGGGAGGAGCCGACCCCTTCTGACCTGCATGTGGGCCGCGTCAGCGACGGGCTGTTATTTCATCCGCTCACACGTTGAACCTGAACTCCACGACAAGGCTCTGACCTGCGGAAATACGGGCGCATCCCAGCACCATCCCAGCACGGGATGCACGACAAAGTACAAGAAGACCGAAGATCGCCAACGCTACCCGGAAGCGCCCGCACACGCCTGAATTCTGCGGAACTTCTACGAGCGCCACATCAGGCTCGCGCCACCGCACCGAACCTCGCAAAGCAGCACAGCGCTCGCGCTCACTCGCGGTCTCCCCGGACGCCAGCGGCCAGCTCCGACGCCTGGCCGCCTCCCAGAATGTACGTCCAGACCTTAGGGCCGGCGCGAGCGTCCGCGGGTCCCGTATACCCCCGGTTTGGCGGGGCATAGTCAGAAGCTTCCGCGCTGTCGCAGGTCAGCCTGCGTAGCTCAGCGGGTGGAGCAGGCGCCTTCTAAGCGCTTGGCGGCAGGTTCGAGTCCTGCCGGTGGCGCCCAAACATGGCTGGTCAGGGCTCTCTCGGACCGCCAGCGGAGAAACGGTGCGCGCGGTACTGCGCCGTTCGTTCAGAGCGTTGGATTCCGTGCTCCAGAGAGGGGCAACGTGGATCAGCTCGGCATTCAGCTGGCCGAGGTGAGACGCGCCAGGCCCCCCTTCTCCAGCTCGTGCACCACCAGCTCCTCCATCACGTGTCGCTCCCTGGCGGAGGCGTAGGCGAGGTCGTGCAGGGCAGCAGCACGCCTGGCGAAGTCCCGCCTCACCGCATCGGTCGGCCAGGGGATCTTGTAACGGGAAAAGTCCTTGCGCCTCATCGCGCGGGCCTGCTCACCCTGCGTAACGGCCGTCAACTCCCGCCTCCGGTAACGCAGCGAGTGCAACAACCACATCCGATCGACCTCGGACTCCGTGTACATCGCGAGCGTCCGCCGACCTGGCACTACCGGGGTAGTAGTGAGCACGGTCCGCACCTCCCCGGGACGGGGCGCGATCAAGAGGCTGCCGGACGGGCATACAACCTCCGCTTGCGCCACGGTGCGTGAAGTCACTGCACCCAGATGTACTGTCTTGCAGTTCAGTACTTCGCGGGGAGACACCCACGGCATAGCCGACTGCTCGCTGTCCGGCAGAGACTGTGCCGCACCAGCCGTAACCTGACACACTTCGCCCACTGCACGCTCGGTAGCGGGACCTTGCCCGCACGTCTGCAGCGCCTCCATGAAATGCGCATCCGCTAGTTCCGTCGCGCAAGACACAATCCGGGTGTTCAACGCATTCTTGCGCTCAGCAAGCGAGATCAGAGAAAGCAGCCTCTCCCGCACCGGCGCTGGAGGCACTGGCACGGGAAGTCGGTTGAGTGCCTGCAGAGGTAAGGTCATGTGCTCGGCGTTCGACGAGGACAGCGTGAGATAGCTCTGGCTCTGCGAGGTCTTCAGCCACCATCGAAGCCACAGATCCCATTGTTGGGCGCGGCCCTCTGGTGTCCAGCGGACGACCGCGAGCGACCTGGCGACATTCCATCCTGCGTGCTCCTCCCCTGCAACTGCCGCCTCCCCCACGCGCCCCACGAGCACGACAAGGAGGTCCCCAGACCTCAGCGTGCTGCGTGGGTGGCGTTTGGCCACCTCGGGAGGAACAAATGTGAACTCCTGGACGTGCACACCTCCCTCGACAATCTCTGTGGCGCGGATCATAGGGATTCCGCCGGATGCCTTCTGCTGTCGCGCAATTCCGTAGGCGGCGTACTCGACCCCAGGGTACTCACGCAACTCAACGAGGGGCCACGGAGTGGGGACATCATCCGATTCTGTAGTCATGCCTGCTCTCCAGGGCATCACGGACTCGGTTCCTGGCTGCGGCGCTACGATCCATGCACTCATACAGCTCGGCCTTCCGGTTCCGGTCTCCGTCACTTGAATGCAACTGCGCGGTGCCCCCGTTCCGTACGTAGCGTGCGGGAGTCAGATCGAAGCCCGCCTCAGCGATTTCCTTGTACCTCGCCGCACGGCACCATGGGACGGATTCAGGGTCCCCCTCGCCCTCACGGCGTCGAAGTCCCTGCCATTCACCGAAGATCTGCAGCAGGCGTTCGGCCGAGTCCTTTGCGAAGTGGCGCCGCTGCCCCTCCTTCGCCGCTGGCAGTTTCCCTGCATCCGCGAACAAGACCTGATCGGAGTGCGGCCGCTCCCCTTTGGCCAGCAGCCACAGCGCCGTGCTCGCGCTGGCGTGCGGAAAGAGCCACGTCGGCAAGGCCACGACGCCCACGACCAGACCGTTCTCCAGCAGCCCACGGCGGATCAGTCCGTCGGTGCTGTTGCTGCTGTGCGCCGCACCGGAAGACAGCAGAACGACGGCCCGTCCTTGTGGCGTGAGATCGGCAAGGATGTGCTGGACCCAGGCGAAGTTCGCGTTACCCGGACGTGGCACCCCCAGGGTCCACCGCCAGTCGTCCTTCAGTTCACCGTGCCCCCAGTCCCGCTGGTTCACAGGAGGGTTGGCGACGATCACGTCGGCCGGTATCGGTGAAGTGCCGGCCCTGAGGGTGTCAGTTCCTTCCTTGCCGAGGTCGGCAAGGAATCCGTGCAGGGCGAGGTTGACGGCTGCGGCATAACGCGCCGTCCGGTTGATATCCGCACCGGACAAGCGCACTTCACCCCCCTGTGCCCGAGCCCGCTGTGCGGCGGCGCGCAGCAGTCGCCCGCTGCCGCACACCGGGTCCCGAACAATCTCGCCTCCTCGGGGAGCGGCCAGCCCCGCGAAGAGGTACGCCAGGTCGTTTGACGTGAAGTAGTCATCGCCACGCGCATAGCGTGTCGAGTATGTGTCGAGGAGCACGTCAAGGAGCCTCGGGTCCGGATCCAGCTGCCGCACCTCCGCGATCAGCTCACGGAGGGCCGGGTCGATGAGCTCGAAGGGACGGCTCACACCTTCGTCGCGATACGCAGGAAGACTGTGGGCGCGAGCAACGGGCGTACGCGGCCACACTGCGCCGAGCCTGGCCCCCGCTGACTCCGAACCCGGCCCCCACAACCGGTCCACCTCCGCCAGTGATCCATGGCGGGACCAGCAGTGAAGGTAGACCACTTGAAAGGCAAGCCGGTACGTCGTCGCGGCATCGGCGACGCTGCGTAGCTTCTCGACGGCCCGCAGCACTCGCCGGTACTTCAGCCGCCCCTCTTCGTTCGCCCATTCCTCCTGGGTCACGACGACCTCAGCCAGGAGACGACCGCCAGCCCGATGAGAACAGTGGCTCCGCAGGCGGCACCACCGTTCTGGATGGCCGTAACGACCTCTCCCGCGCCCACGAACTCGAGGATGCCGGCCACGAGCCCCACCACCACGGACGCCAGGACGACCACGACCAACAGCAGCGCTCGCTGCGACATGCCACAACTCCCTCGGTTCCACCAGCAGTTAGCAGTTCTGCGGTTCGTTCCGCGGACTTGAAAGTAGTGGCCTGCTGCACCTCACGTCTCGCAGCACGGGAATTTGCTTTTGCCGTAAGGCGGTCGGGCGCAGCCCCTGCCGACCCCGCGAAGGACATCCGGTCGGGCAGACAACCGCCCCGGCAAACAGACGCTTGCCGGGGCCAGAAGCGAGATGAGCGAGGGCTATGCGGCGGTGGCCGAGCCGTCCTGGGACCACTTGTCGGCGAAGTGTTCCATCTGACGGATCACCAGGTCGATCGCTTCCTTGGACTGCTCCGGCGGGTAGCCATGACGGGCCAGGAGGCGCCTGATGGTGGCGCGGAGCCTGGCCCGGACCGGCTCGCGGGCGATCCAGTCCTTCTTGAGGTTCTTGCGGACCTGGACCACGAGGTCCCGGGCGATGCCGGAGAGGATCTCGTCGCCCATGAGGTCGCGGGCGCTGCCGAGGTCGGCGACCGCGTCGTAGAAGGCGAGTTCGTCGTCGCCCAGCGGCGGGGTGAACTTCTCACCTCGCCGCGCGTCCTCCGCAACCGTCTTGGCCAGTTCCACCAGCTGGGCGATGATCTCGGCGCTGGTGAGCTGCTGACGCATGTAGCGGGTCATCAGGTCCTGAAGGCGCTCTGAGAAAGCGGTCTGGCGGACGATGTTGTGCCGGGTCTGCTCGCGCATCTTCTGCTCGACGAGGCGGCGCAGGGCTTCGGCGGCCAGGTGTGGGGTTTCGCTGTTCTGCAGGCGGCCGACGAGGGCGTCGTTGAGGTGGGTGAGGTCGGCCTTGTCCAGTCCGGCCTCGGAGAAGAGGTCGGTGACGCCGCCGGTCTCCACGACGGCGGAGGTGAGCTGGGAGAGGTAGAGGGCGACGTCGCGGGCGACGGGCAGGCCCTGGGCTTCGCGGTCCATGGCGTCGAGCTTCGCCATATACGTACGGACCTCGACGAGGAACTGGATGTCGCGCTTCCAATACGGCTGGTCGGTGAACCGGGAGGAGATGTCGGCGGATGAGCCGGCCAGGGCGAAGAAGCGTTCCAGGCGGTAGCCGTGTTCGCGGAAGCGGCGGCTGAGGGTCTGGTTCGGGTCGTCGAGCTGGTCGGGGTTGTTGCCCGGGGTGGCGGGGCTGCGGAGGTACTCGGCCGTGGTGTAGGCCGCCTTGACGAAGGCCTTCGCGTCGGGGCGGGAGAGGCGTTCGCGCCAGTTCCAGTCGAGGAGCATCTGGTCGAGGATGTCGTACTCGTTGCGGAGTTCGTCCAGGGCTCGGTCGATGTCCTGGCCGAGGGTCCGGTCGGCCTGGTCGTCGGCGGAGTACTCGGCGATGGCCTTCTGGAGGTTCTCGGTGAGCGGGGCGTAGCCGACGAGGAGGCCCTCCTCCTTCTTGCGGAAGCGGCGGTTGACGCGGGCGAGGGCCTGCATCAGGCCGGCACCGCGGAGCGGCCGGTCCAGGTACATGGTGTGGATGGACGGCGCGTCGAAGCCGGTCAGGAGCATGTTGTTGACGATGAGGAGCTGGAGTTCGTCCTCGGGGTCCTTGGCGCGGTTGATGACGGCCTTGCGCTGGGAGTCGCGCAGGGCGTGGACGCGCAGTTCCTCGGAGTCCTTGCGGGAGTCCGAGGAGTAGACGATCTTCATGGCGCCGGTGGTGGGGTCGTCCGTGTGCCAGTCCGGGCGCAGTTCGCGCAGGGCGTCATAGACGCGGACACAGATCTCTCGGGTTGCGCAGACGAGCATCGCCTTGCCGGGGGCGCCGCCGGGTGCGTCCTCGGCGTCCGCGACGAAGGGCAGCATCGCCGCACGGCGTGCTTCCCAGTGTTCGACCAGGTCCTGGGTCAGGTCGCGTATCCGGGCGGGGGCGCCGTACATCGCGTTCATGGTGGCGACGGCCTGCTCGACGCGGGCGCGCTCGGTGTCGTCCAGACCATCGGTGATGCGGTCGGCCTCGCTGTCGATGGTGGTGGGGTCGACGTCGTGGTCGAGGACGAGCTGGACGACACGGCTCTCGTGGTAGACCTTCACGGTCGCGCCGTCGTCGGCGGCCCGCTTGAGGTCATAGGTGTCGATGTAGTCGCCGAAAACCTCGCGGGTGTTGCGGTCGGCCTCGGAGATCGGGGTGCCGGTGAAGGCGAGCAGCGTGGCGTGCGGGAGCGCGTCGCGCAGGTGGCGGGCGTAGCCGTCCAGGTGGTCGTAGTGACTACGGTGGGCCTCGTCGACCACGACGACGATGTTGCGCCGCTCGGAGAGGAGCGGGTGGTCGGTCCCGGATTCCTTTTCCTGCTTGGTACGGCCGAACTTCTGCAGGGTGGTGAAGAGGATTCCGCCGGTGCGCTTGGCGGCGAGCTCTTCGCGGAGTGCGGCGCGGTTGAGGAACTGGTGGGGCTGTTCCGGGAGGACCTCGCTCTCCTTGAACGTGTCGAACAGCTGGTCGTCGAGGTCGGTGCGGTCGGTGACGACCACCACGGTGGGGTTGTGCAGGGCGGGGTCGCGCATGACGAGGTTGGTGGTCAGCACCATCTCCTCGGACTTGCCCGAGCCCTGGGTGTGCCAGACCACGCCGGCCTTGCCGTCGGTCGCGGCGGCGCGGCGCACGGCGTCGGCGGCCCGGGTGACCGCGAAGTACTGGTGCGGCTTCGCGATCCGCTTCATGCGCTTGGCCGGCACGAAGTTGATGAAGGACCGGACGAGGGCGAGGAAGCGGGGCTGGGTGAACAGGCCGTGCAGGGCGAGGTCCTGGCCGGTCGGGATGTCGGCATCGGCGTCGGCGTGGACGGCGGCAGCGTCCACGGTGTCCACGCGGGCGCCGAACTCGTCGGTGTTCCACGGGGCGAAGTGCTCGTACGGGGTGAAGGGGGTGCCGTACTTCGCGGTGATCCCGTCGGAGAGCAGCACGACCTCGTTGTAGCGGAAGGCGGTCGGGAACTCCTCGACGTAGTGCCGGATCTGGGTGTGCGCGGCGGCCAGGGTGGCGTTCGGGTCGCCGGCCCGCTTGAGCTCGATGACGGCGAGCGGAAGCCCGTTGACGTACAGAACAAGGTCGAAGCGACGGTTGCACTCACCGTTGATCACGGTCACCTGGCGGACTGCGCGGTACGTGTTCGCGTCCGCGTGCTCCAGGTCGACGATCCGGACGGTCGGCGTGTGCTCGGCGCCGAGCGCGTCGGTGTACGTGACGGAGTGGATGCCGTCGGTCAGGTAGCCGTGCGCGGTCCGGTTCTCCTCGTACGTGTCCTGGGAGGTCGGGGTAGCGGCGGTCGCGAGGGCCTCGCGGACTGCCTCCGGGGGGAGGGCGGGGTTCAGCCGCTCGATGGCCTCGCGGAGATCGGAGTACAGGATCAGGTCGTCCCAGGAACGGCGGTGACCGGAGCCGGGTGCGAGCTCATTGCCCTCGGCCTTCGGCCAGTCGAGCTCCACGAGCTCTTCGAGGGCAAGGAATTCCCAGTCGATTTCGAGGGGGCGGAAGTTGTCGGGGGTCTCGCTGCTGCCGTCGTCGTTCCCGCGCGTAGTCATACGTGGTCCTCGACAATCTTCTCGGCGTCCTTGACGCGGATGCGGCCGGACATGAGTTGGGGGAGGAGGGTGTCGCGGAGGGTGGCGAGAGTGCGGGACTCGCTCTCCAGCGATTTCATGTGCGCAAAAGCGGCAGAGGCTTCCTTTCCGAACGCTGCGAGCTGCTCGGTGTCAGGACTCCTCACTGAATAGTTCGAAGCGTCTGCCGCACTGACTCGTTGACGCCCAGATGAGCCAACCATGTTCCGGATGGCGTGTTCACGGAACCGAGGGTCGCGAGCCAGGAAATAGCTCAGCTCGCTTGGGACTCCCGGAAGGGAACGCAGCACGATGAACTCGGTAGAGCCGACCCCGATCTCTCCGTCCTCCATGAAGTTGACGTAGCCGGTCTTACCGTTCTCCAGGCAAGGAGTGATACGCGCCATAAGCGTGTCACCATTCATGAAACGGGGGCCAGACTTCGGCTCACGCCGAGTCCAGGACGGAATTCCAGCACGACTCGTCTGGAGCGCCGCCATGTCCACATAGACCGGTTCGGCAGCGGCAGGCTTGCCGAGCTTCGGTCCGAAAGCGATGAGATCCGTAATCGGCATCTCAGATTCACCGTCCGGCTCGTCACCAAGACCTAGCTCAGCGAACCGGCACTGGAGCAGCTGCTCGTAGGTGGCCGCGATGCGCTCATTGACGGCGATCTTGTCGTCCAGCGCCCCGAGAACAGCCGCAATCGAGCGCTGTTCATCGGGATCCGGAAGACTAATGGGAATCTTCGTGATGTAATTCCTGTTAAGCATTGGCTGGGCGGCTCCAGAATTGTATCCAGAAAAATCGATCTCCCCCAGCAGGTGATAGACAAACCTAGGGTCATTCCCCAGAAAGTCGGTCACGTAAAGCGAAGTGTTCAGCGGCCAAAAATCTTCGCCACAGTATGTGGCATGCCCCATGGAGGCCCCAGCGCGACCAACAACGACGCCGGGGGCCTTCACGATCGCCGTGTCATGAAATCCGCTTGGCCCAGCCGCTCCGACCACTGGAACGTTTCCCGGGTTCCGGCTCGTCGTCGGAAGATCGTGGCCACGACGCAGCTTCACAAGCTGGTCAAGCGTAGTGCGAGTCCATTCAGACATCGACCCTCCCCAGCTGCTCGCGCACCGTCTTCGCCAGCTCGTCCGACTTGTCGAACAGCTCGTACAGCTCCCCCGTCAACCGTGCGATCTTGTCTGCGACTGCCTCGGCGGCCTCTTCCTCCGCCTCCGCCGCTCCGACGTACCGCCCCGGCGTCAGCACGTACCCGTGCTCCTGGACCGTCTTCAGGTCCGCGCTCGCGCAGAACCCCGGTACGTCCGCGTACGACTCCCCAGCGTCCTTGGCGCTCGTCGTCCCGCGCCACGCGTGGTACGTCCCCGCGATCTTCTTGAGGTCGTCCTCCGTCAGGACGCGCTCAGTACGGTCGACCATCTCGCCCATGTCCCGGGCGTCGATGAACAGGATCTCGCCCCGCCGGTCCGCAGCAGCGACCTTCTGCCCCTTCACACCCCCCGGCGACTTGTCCTTCGCCAGGAACCACAAACAAGCCGGAATCGCCGTCGTCCGGAACAGCTGGGCCGGCAGGGCGACCATGCAGGCCACCATGTCGCCGTCCACCAACGCCTGCCGGATCTCGCCCTCACCGCTCTGCTGGCTGCTCATCGAGCCGTTGGCGAGGACGACACCCGCCGTTCCCCGCTCCCCCAGCTTGCTGATCATGTGCTGGAGCCAGGCGTAGTTGGCGTTACCCCTCGGCGGGACGCCGTACTTCCACCGCGCGTCCGACTCGTTGCGCGCCCAGTCCTTGATGTTGAAGGGCGGGTTGGCCATGACGTAGTCGGCCTTGAGGTCCGGGTGCTTGTCGTCGGCGAAGGTGTCGCCCCAGCGGGCGGCGAGGTTGCCGTCGATGCCGTGGATGGCGAGGTTCATCTTGGCCAGGCGCCAGGTGCGTTCGTTGAGCTCCTGGCCGTAGACGGAGATGTCGGCCTTGTGGCCGCGGCCACGGTGGGCCTCGATGAACTTGGCGGCCTGGACGAACATGCCGCCGGAGCCGCAGGCCGGGTCGTACACGCGGCCCTCGTACGGTTCCAGGACCTCCACCAGCAGGCGGACGACGCTGCTCGGGGTGTAGAACTCGCCGCCCCGCTTGCCTTCCGCGCGGGCGAAGTTGCCGAGGAAGTACTCGTAGACCTCGCCGAGGACGTCCTGGGCGGGCTTGTCGTCGCTGCCGCCGAAGCGGGCGTCGGTGATGAGGTCGACGAGTTCGGCCAGGCGCTTCTTGTCGACGTTGTCCTTGTTGAAGATCTTGGGGAGGACGCCGGTCAGCGACGGATTGGCCTTCATGATGGCGTCCATCGCCTGGTCGAGGACCTCGCCGACGTTGCCGCTCTTGGCGTTGGCGGAGATCGAGGACCAGCGGGCGTTCTCGGGGACCCAGAAGACGTGGTGCCCGGTGTACTCGTCCTGGTCCTCCAGGAACTCCTCCAGGCGGTCCTCGGCGATGCCTTCCTCCGCGAGCTCCTTGGCGAGCTGTTCGCGGCGCTCTTCGAAGGCGTCGGAGACGTACTTGAGGAAGATCAGGCCGAGGACGAACTCCTTGTACTGGTTGGCGTCCATGGAGCCGCGCAGCTTGTCGGCGGCCTTCCAGAGGATGGCCTGGATCTCCTTGGGCGTGGAGGCGGTGAACAGCTCCGCCTGGTCGGCGGGCTTCTTCTTCCGGGGAGGCATGGGCGCTCGGGTCTCCTTCAGGAGTCGGACGAGAGATTCAGACGAGAGGGGGTTCGGTGAGGGTCAGCGTGCCGTCGACGAGGCCGGCGGCGGTCAAAGCGGTCAGGTCGTCGAGGGCCGCCGCGTGCTGGCGAAGCAGGGCCGTGCGGCGGGCGATGTCGGCCAGGAAGGCGTCGTAACGCTCGGCCTCGTCGCTGGGGAGGTCGGGGATGAGGAGATCCTCTATGCGGCGGGCGGAGCGGACCGCGCTGCTCACCCGCCGGTGTTCGGTGGCCGCCGAGCGCAGGAGCGCCGCCAGGACGCGAGGCCGTACGGGATGCTCGGCGTCGGACCGTGCGCGCAGGACGCGGGCGGGGAAGGCGACCACCGACAGGCCCTCGTCGTCGACGTACGCGCCGAAACTCGGGGTGGCGGTGACGACGATGTCGCCGGGTTCGGTGAAGTAGGCGTGCTCGTAGGTGTTGAGGAGTACGGCGCGGTCGATGCGGTGGCTGCCGACCGGCGCGCTGCCGGTGATCTCGGCCGGGGTGAGGACGGTGTAGTGGCCTGCGCCGCCGGTGAGGAGGTGTTCGGCGGCGATGCGATGGCCGGGCAGCCGGCGCAGGCGGCGGTCCTTGAACAGGCGGGCCACGGTGGTGCGGCGGGCCGGCTGGTCGTCGGGGCGCAGGACGGCGTTGGCGCGGATCGTGGGCGCGTGGTCGAGGGCGCTGCGGGTGGCGTCGATTAGCTGCTGGAGGCGGAGTTCGGTCTCGGAGATGCGGGCCGGGCGTTCGACGACGGTGCGGGTGTAGCGGTCGGCGTGCGGGCGGTGCTGCGGGGTGAACGCGGCACCGGGTGCGCTGGTCAGCGCGGTGGCCCGGACGACGGCGGCGTTGCGCGGTTCGTGGCAGCTGTCCGCCCGCCAGCCGGCGTCGCGGAAGATGTCGATGTCCTCGGCCAGTGCGTCCAGGGTCTGCGGGGTGAGGGTGCGTGAGGAGAGGTCGGCGAGGAGGACCTGTCCGGTGCGCTTGTCTTCGGGGGTGCGGTGCAAGATCCAGATCGCGGTGCGGTGGGCCGGGCGGAAGGGGAGTACGCCTTCGGGGAGGCTGATCGCGGCCTTGAGGAGGTGCTGTTCCAGGAAGTCCCGGCGGAGGCGGTCCGCTTCCCCGCGTGCGGGCAGGGGCCGGACGAGCGCGTCGGCGGGTCCCAGGACGACGGCCATGCAGTCCTCGGCGAGGAGGTCGGTGAGGTCCTGCAGGCTCTGCAGAACGGCGAGCGGGCTGCGGGTCTCGGCCGCCTCGTAAGGGAGGCAGCAGGCGATGACGTGCGGGTTTCCCCAGTCTTCCGTAGCCAGTTCCTCGCCGTCGGCAAGGTCCATCTCGAATTCCTGGACGCCCTGTGCCATGAGGCGGCGGCGGGCGAGCCGGGCCAGGTCCGGCATCGGGTCCGCGGAGAGGAAGAAGGGTGAGTTCTCGGCATCGGACACGGATTCGCGCAGGGCGACCAGTAGATCGCCGCTCCGGGGATGCAGGACGGCGGCCGTTGCCCCTTCCTCGCACTCGTTCAGTCGCGCGAGGCCGGTCAGGCGGGCCATTGTCTGGCTCACCGGCGGAATCGGTTCATCGGCGGCGAGGTCGTCGCAGCCGAGGCGGCGGCGGGCGTCCATGACTCGTTCGAGCGCTTCGGCCGGGGTGTAGGCGGCCTCGGTGAGCTGGTCGGCGAGCATGGCGAGCAGGGGGCCCTGACGGTCGGCGTCGGGCAGGTCGCGCAGCTCTCTTCGGAGGAAGGTGTCGTCGAAGTCGGTCTCGGCGGCACGCTCCAGGATCGCCTGCCAGGGCAGGTCCGCGAGCGGTTCGTCGAGGAGCTGACGCAGGCAGAGCAGTGCGGTCACCGTGTCGACCAGCGTGCGAGCGGGGATCGCGCGCCGCCAGGCAGACAGGGTGTGCAGCACAAGCTCCGCCCGGATCTGGCCGGCGTCGGCATTACCGCGGCCGGTGGACAGAAGCCATTCGGCGACTTCACGGCCGTCGAAGAGCGGGCTGGCCCCCTCGTAAGCGACGGGCTCGGGGAAATCCGCGTGCCGGCGGGCCCAGGTGGTGACGACGGGACGTTGGACCTGGGCCAAGGTCCCAATTTCGGCGTAACTGATCCGCCAAAAGATCTCCTCGGGCAGGATGGGATCGGTCGCTTCACGTGCGCCAGCCATGCGGTTCCGTTCCCTTCGTGACGACTGCCTCGTGCTCTCGGTCGAGAACGTTTCTCCCAGGGCACCTCACACGCTACAGCCGGTCGAGCTCTCAACTTCGCCAGCGGTTGATAACCAGGGTTATCAGGTTCTCGAACAATTTAACCTCCAATCTTCTGGCACCGTCGTCACCATCACCCCGGCACCACCCGCCGGGACGCCAGCCCCATACGAGTCCAACCGCATCGGCGTCCTCATCGCCGCACCTCTGCTCCCTTGCCGGGCGCTCACCCCTGTCCGCCTCGACACCACCCGTCCCGTAAGGCCGCTCGTGTTACCGAACCGCACCGCAACCTCGCCCCAGGAGACCTCTGTGTCCAGCACCGCGTCGAAGCGCACCCTGTACCGCCTGACCCACGTCAAGGCGACCCCTGAGTCGATGCTCGAAGCCCTCGACGTCGACGCCCTCGACGCCCTGGACGCGGTCGTGCGCGACGTCAGCGATCACATGGGAGTTCCCGCCCTCGCGGTGTCCTTCGCCGTAGCGAAGGAGGAAGCCGCCTGGGGCAAGGACATCCTCCGGCTCGCCGGCGAATCGGACCTGCTGCAGAGCGAGCAGCGCACCGGCGCACTGCTCGTGCTCGCCGTCGACGACGTGGTGTACGCGATCGGCTTCGACCAGGGCTACCGGCTTCTCCCCGCCCAGCTCAAGGACGCGCACTTCGGTCTGTCCTTCGGTATCCGCGCCATCAACCCGCGTCAGGTGCGGGACTTCACTGCCAGCGTCCTCGGCCAGGCGCGCATCGACAGTTCCCTGATCCCTGCCGGCGCCTCCGTACCGGCACTCGGACTCCGGGACCACGGGCGGATCATCCGCCACCTCGGCGGCTACCTCGACGAAGTCGAACTCACCGCAGGGAGCGGCACTAGGAACGGGGCCATGACCGCGGAGGGCGGCATCGGTCTCCGTATCAAACTCGGCACCACCCCCGCCACACTGGTCAAGGACATCCGCGCCATCGCCGCGATCTGCGAGCACGTCGTTCCCCACCCCGACCTGGCCTTCGTCGAGCACATCACCGCGGTCAAGGACGCTTCCCTCATCGACGCGCTCGATGCGGAACTGGACGCCACGCTCGGCCGTCCCGCAGACGGCCGGATCATCACCGCCGTCCCCTTCTCCCAGAGCACAGACCTGCCCCGGTCCACCGCCTGCACCATCAAGATCGGGTCCTGCCCGCCTCACCTCCGGGACGAGTTCAGTCTCGACTACGTCCTGGAGCGGGCCCGTGTGATCAAGGCAGGCGCCCGCGTCACGGCGCTCCGGCAGGGCACCGTCGAACTATTTCGTGACACGCTCTCCGCACGGACCGCGCTCGCCCCGCGCACCGCCTCCCTGGAAGCCCTGTCCAAGGAAACCGCCATGAAGTGGATCGAGGCCACTTTCTCCCTCGACTCCCGCACGTTCTGTCTGCTCGACGGTGAGTGGTACGAGCTCGGGGCGGGCTACCTGCGCAACGTCAACGAGACCGTGGCTCCCTTGTTCCCCGACACGCCCTCCGTCGATCTCCCCCGCTGGCCGCTCGTCGAGAAGCTCAACAAGAAGGGTATGCGCGTGATGCGTCCCGTAGACGAAGGCGACTACAACAAGCTGGCCGCCCAGGCCCGTCGCGGCTGGGTCTGCCTGGACAAGAAGAATGTCCACAACCCCTTTCGGGCAAGCAACTCCGTCGAGATCTGCGACCTGTTCACCGAGGACGACACTCTTGTCCTCGTGAAGCCCGTGCACTCCTCAAGCCCGCTGAGTCACCTGTTCAGCCAGGCGCGCGTCTCCGTTGAGCTCCTCTTCGAGAACGCGGCCGTACGCGCGGAGTTCGCCCGGTCCGTACACGTCAACAGCGATCCGGCCCGCAGCGTCCCCGAGGACTTCACCCCGCGCCGCGTCGTCTTCGCGATCCTTCTGAAGGACGGAGCCAAGCTCACGCCGGACTCCCTCTTCCCGTTCTCCGCCATCACCCTGGCCCAGACCGCGAAGGCCCTCGCCGCTCGCGGCGTGACCGTCGAAGTCATCGGCGTCGAAAGCGAGTCGGCCCAGTCCGCCATGCGCGACGAGGCTGCGTAGCCGCCCGGGACTCTCGCCGTAAACACGCCCTCTATATCTCTCATCCGAACGAGGAGTCCTTTCAGCAGCCCAGAATTCCCGCAAGGGCAGCGGGCATCGTCTCCGTGTGCAGGGCATTCAGGGAACGGCGGGAGGCTACATGGAACAGGCCCTCAACAAGCGGCAGCAGGCCGTGCTCGGCTGGGTGGGCCAGGGGTGTCCCGACGGAGTCTGGCCAGACAGCACGTACAAGACCAGCGGACAAGCCCTGCAGAACCGAGGGCTCATGAAAGTCACCAAACGCCGCGGGCATTGGAGCGTCCACCTCACCGAGAAGGGGCGGCAGCATCTCATCGAACGCGGCATCCGCCCCGTGGAGCAGAGCACCCGACCGCCGGAGCGCCCCGCGGCACCGCCGCGCCCCCGAGCCGTGCCGAAGGCCCTTGCGAACTACGCGGACCAGCTACTCGATGAACTGGCCGTTGCGAACGACGGCTGTCTCATCAAGCCCATCGAATCCGGCCCGCACGCGGTGAATTGGGCGTCACGGGTCCACGCCGCCCGCAAGTCCGGCAAGATCCCCCACACGCAGGAAATCCACGGATACCGCACCCACCGCGGCTACGAGATCAAGCTGGTCAACATCCCTGCCTGGCGCCTCGCGGAACTCACCCCGCTCCCTGTGCCGGCCAGACTCACCAAACCCCATGCCGTCGTGGCCGCCCTCCAAAAGCAACCGCAGCCCATGGGCCTGACCAAACCCCTCCAGGGCCGAGCCCTGCGCATCATCCAAACCCTCATCGCCGCCACCACAGCCCAAGGCCACAAGGCATCGCTCGGCACCACACAAGGCGCGCCCCCGCCCCATCGGCGCCGCAAGGCACCACCGCACTTCTCCATCACCGCCCACGGCGAAAGTGTCGGATTCCTCGTCCTCCAAGAACAGGACCGCAACGAACACGTCCCCACAGACAAGGAACTCGCCGACGCCAAGAAGCACTCATGGATGCGCATCCCCCGCTTCGACTACACCCCCTCCAGCCGCCTACGCTTCATACTCCGCGGCGGCAGCCCGCACCGTGCAAGCGAATGGGCAGATCTCCCCGACCGGCCTCTGGAAGAACAACTCGCCGAGATCGTGCAGGAGGTCGGACTCCGCGGCGAGGCCGCAGAACGCAAACGCCTTGCAGGCCAGCAAGCCAGAGAGCTACAGCAAAAGCGCTGGGAAGCCGCCATGCAGGAAGCGCACGCCGCCTACGCCCACGCCTACCGCGTCAAACACCTCGGAGAACAGGCGGACACCTGGTACCAGGCCAGGCGCCTGACTGAATACGTCGCAGCAGTAGGCGTCCATGCCACATCACTTCCGCCCGGGCAGGAGCGGACCGAGGTCGAGGCGTGGCTCGCGTTCGCGGACGCGCACCTCCAAAACCTCACCGGATCGGTCTCAGCGCCGAAACTGCCCACGCCGCCGAAACCCAGCGGCGACGACCTCAAGCCCTTCCTCGGTCACTGGAGCCCCTACGGACCCCGCTCCTACTGAGCCGGACCAAGGGAAATCACACCGCCACGAGCCGGACCCGCTCGCCGCACAGCTTGGCCATGTCGTCAATATCGGAAGTCAGCATGACCACGGGGCGGTGCTGTCGCAGCGCGGCCTCGGCGACGGCCGCATCGATCGCGTACTTGTGTCCGTGCAATCCGGCATTCATCAGCAACTTCGAGGCAGCCCTCGCCTCCTCGTCACCGACCGGGACGACCCGCAGCCCGGAAAGCACCCAGTTCAGGCGTGACTTGTTCGTACGGGCGTGGACGGCCTCGATGATGGTGAGCGCACTGATCACGACCTCCATGCCACGCGAGCGCGCCTCGGCGATCAGAGCCACCACCTGTTCTTCGTCAGCGAGCAGCTTCGAGAGTCCCTCGCTGTCGAGGACGAGCGTCCCCTCGTGTCTCAGCCTGCGGCGGGCCACTCGGCCTCCTCGGCGAACACCTGGTCGAAGACCTGCCGCGCCCGCTGACGAGCCGGCTCGGAGACCGGCCCCTTGCGGCTCTCGTAGTCCGCCAGGTACTCGTCCAGGACCTGCCCGCGCAGCTCACGCTCGACCGCCTCGGCGATGAACGCGGAGAACTCCCGCTTGCCCACGCGAGCCCGGATCGCCTCCGCGGTCCCCTCCGGCAGCGACAAGCTCACCCGCGTCGCTGGCCCTTCCCCGATGCTGTACGTCGCCTCAGCCATACCCTCGATTGTGTCAAACGAGTAGGAAAAGCGCCACGTCTGCACTACCTTCACAGCTCGGTCAGCGCCCCGCTCACGCAAATCCCAGCACGGGCACCCCCATCCCATCCCATCCCAGCACGATCCCAGCACGGTAGGGATGAGCAGGGGCGATGACAGGTGACGAGGGGTCAGCTATCCCAGCACCATCCCAGCACGGGAAAAACCAAGGGCCCGACCCCGAAGAGTCGGACCCTCTCTGACCTGCACGTTTGCCAGATCAGCGACGTGGTGATACGTCACCCGCTACACGTTGAACCTGAACTCGACCACGTCGCCGTCCTGCATGACGTAGTCCTTGCCCTCCATGCGGGCCTTGCCCTTGGCGCGGGCTTCGGCGACCGAGCCGCATTCGACCAGGTCCTCGAAGGAGATGACCTCGGCCTTGATGAAGCCGCGCTGGAAGTCGGTGTGGATCACGCCGGCGGCCTCGGGGGCGGTGGCGCCCTGCTTGATGGTCCAGGCGCGGGTTTCCTTCGGGCCGGCCGTCAGGTACGTCTGCAGGCCCAGGGTGGCGAAGCCGACGCGGCCGAGGGTGGCGAGGCCGGGCTCGTCCTGGCCGACGGACTGGAGGAGCTCGAGGGCCTCCTCGTCGTCCAGCTCGGCGAGGTCCGCCTCCAGCTTGGCGTTGAGGAAGATCGCCTCCGCCGGCGCGACCAGCGCCGACTGCTCGGCCTTGAAGGCGTCGTCCGTCAGCTCGTCCTCGTCGACGTTGAAGACGTACAGGAACGGCTTCGTCGTGAGCAGGTGCAGCTCGTGCAGGAGGTCGCCCTGCTCGGTGCCCTTGGTGATGCCGTGGGAGAACAGGGTGTCGCCGGCCTCGAGGATCTTCTGGGCCTTCTCCACCGCCGCCAGCACCGCGACCTTGTCCTTCTGGAGGCGGGCCTCCTTCGTCAGGCGCGGGACGGCCTTCTCGATGGACTGCAGGTCGGCGAGGATCAGCTCGGTGTTGATGGTCTCGATGTCGTCCTTCGGCGAGACCTTGCCGTCGACGTGGACGACGTTCTCGTCCTTGAAGGCGCGGATGACCTGGCAGATCGCGTCCGACTCGCGGATGTTCGCGAGGAACTTGTTGCCCAGGCCCTCGCCCTCCGAGGCGCCGCGGACGATGCCCGCGATGTCGACGAAGTCGACGGTCGCCGGGAGGATCCGCTGCGAGCCGAAGATGCCGGCGAGGACGGCCAGGCGGGCGTCGGGGACACCGACGACGCCGACGTTCGGCTCGATGGTGGCGAACGGGTAGTTGGCCGCCAGCACGTCGTTCTTGGTCAGGGCGTTGAACAGGGTCGACTTGCCGACATTCGGCAGGCCGACGATTCCGATCGTGAGCGACACGTTGGCGACTTCCCGTAGCTGGAGGGGGCGGCGGCCCGGGAGTGGGCCACCGGACAGTTTACTTTCCGCTGGGCGCCGGTCGTTGTACGCGTGTCCCCGCAGGGATAGCGGCCCCGCCCCGCCTAGTTTGGTGGGGTGGAGCGACACAGGACGCGTTCGGCGTATCACCCGCAGCGACAGCAGCAGCCCCGCGCCCGCGCGGCCGCGCCGCAGGGCATGCCCGGCGTGCCCTCGCAGGGCGGGCCGCCGCGGCCGGCTGCGGGGCGTAGGCTGCCGCGGCCGATGCTGACGGGGCTCGGCGGCGGGCTGTTCGCGTGCGTGTCCATGACCCTGGTCGCCGGGTTCGTCTGGCTGTTCTTCGACGGTTCGCTGTTCGGGTACGGGCTGCTGTTCCTGCCCGTCTCGGCCGCCACCGCGATCTGGGTGCGGCCCGCCGACCTGGTCACCGCCCCGATCGCCGCGCCGATCGCCTTCGCCGTCGGGGTCTGGCCGATCTCCGGCGGCTCGGGCGGCGGCTTCGGCGCGCAGCTGATGGGGGTCGTGTCCGCGCTGGCGCTGCACGCCGGCTGGCTGTACGGCGGCACGCTGGTCGCCGCCCTGATCGCGATGGGCCGCAAGGCCGTGCTCATGGGGAAGCGGGGCCGGCTCCCCCGCCGGGCTTCCTGACGCCCAGCCCCAGAACACCCCGCCGGGCTAGCCCGGCCCCTCCTCCGCCGCCATCGCCGGCTTGGTCGCCTTCGCCGCCATGGCCGCTCCCACGATGCCGGCGTTGTTCTGGAGCGCCGCCGGGACGATCTCGGCGCGGATCCCGTCGATCAGCGGCAGGAACTTCTCCGGCTTGCGGCTGACGCCGCCGCCGAGGATGAAGAGGTCGGGCGAGAACAGCATCTCCACGTGCGCCAGGTACTTCTGCACCCGGCGCGCCCAGCGCTCCCAGGTCAGCTCCCCCTCCTCCTTGGCCTTGACCGACGCCCGCTTCTCCGCGTCGTGGCCCTTGAGCTCCAGGTGCCCGAGCTCCGAGTTCGGCACGAGCCGCCCGTCCGTGAACACGGCGCTGCCGATGCCGGTGCCCAGGGTCAGCAGGATGACGGTGCCGGTGCGGCCGCGGCCCGCCCCGTACGTCATCTCCGCGACGCCGGCCGCGTCGGCGTCGTTGAGGACGGTGACCGGCCGGCCGCCGAGCCGCTCGGAGAGCAGGGCGGCGGTGTCCACGCCGATCCACGACTTGTCCATGTTGGCGGCGGTGCGGGTGACGCCGCCGGTGACCACGCCGGGGAAGGTCACCCCGACGGGTCCGTCCCAGTCGAAGTGGCGCACCACCTCGACGACGCAGCCCGCCACCCCGTCGGGGGTGGCCGGCTGCGGTGTCAGTACTTTGTGGCGCTCCTGCGCCAGGTCGCCGCGGTCCAGGTCCACGGGAGCGCCCTTGATCCCGGTACCGCCGATGTCCACACCGAAGAGCTGCATGGACTCACCGTACGGAAACCGTCACTCGTCTGCGACCAGGGCGGCCGCCTCGGCGCGCAGGTCGCGGCGCAGCTCCTTCGGGAGCGAGAAGGTGATCGACTCCTCGGCGGTCTTGACGATCTCGACGTCGGCGAAGCCGCGCTCCGCCAGCCATTCGAGGACCTGCTCGACGAGGACCTCCGGCACCGAGGCGCCCGAGGTCAGGCCGACCGTGGTGACGCCGTCGAGCCAGGCCTCGTCGATCTCGCTCGCGAAGTCCACGAGGTGGGCGGCGCGGGCGCCGGCGTCGAGGGCGACCTCGACGAGCCGGATCGAGTTGGAGGAGTTCTTCGAGCCGACGACGATGACCAGGTCGGAGTCGGCGCCCATGGCCTTGACCGCCGCCTGCCGGTTGGAGGTGGCGTAGCAGATGTCGTCGCTGGGCGGGGAGACGAGCAGCGGGAACTTGGTCTTCAGCGCGTCGACCGTCTCCATCGTCTCGTCGACGGAGAGGGTGGTCTGGGAGAGCCAGACGACCTTGGACTCGTCGCGGACGGTGACCTTGTCGACGTCGTCCGGGCCGTCGACGATCGTGATGTGCTCGGGGGCCTCGCCGGAGGTGCCGATGACCTCCTCGTGGCCCTCGTGGCCGATCAGGAGGATGTCGAAGTCCTCCTTCGCGTACCGGATGGCCTCCTTGTGGACCTTGGTGACCAGCGGGCAGGTCGCGTCGATCGTCGCGAGCCGGCCGCGCGCCGCCTCCTCGTGCACCACCGGAGCCACGCCGTGGGCGGAGAACATCACGATGGAGCCCGGCGGGACCTCCTCCGTCTTCTCGACGAAGACGGCGCCCTTTTTCTGCAGCGTCTGCACGACGTACTTGTTGTGCACGATCTCGTGGCGCACATAGACCGGGGCGCCGTACTGCTCGAGGGCCTTCTCGACGGCGATCACGGCTCGGTCGACGCCCGCGCAGTAGCCGCGGGGGGCGGCGAGCAGGACGCGGCGGGAAGCGGGAGCAGGGGCGGCAGCACTCATGCGGTCCATCGTACGGGGGTCCGTGCCGGGCCACGCAGCGGCGGTTCGCCGCGGAACGGGACGGACGTGTCGCATCTCCGTGCCGGCCGTCGCGCGGAGGAATGATGGCCTCCGTGAGGGATTCCGGTGCCGGTACGGCGTCTTCGTCAGCGTCAGCGTCAGCGCCGGCAGCCGGTGCGGGCGGCGCCGGTCTGCGGCGCAGCCTCGGTTTCCGGGACCTGGTGGTGTACGGGCTGCTGTTCATCGCCCCCATGGCCCCGGTCGGGGTCTTCGGCACGCTCGACGCCCGCTCGCACGGGGCGGTGGCCCTGGTGTACCTGGCGGCGACCGCCGCGATGGCCCTGACGGCGTCGAGCTACGCCCGGATGGTCCGGGTGGCCCCGCAGGCCGGGTCGGTGTTCACGTACGCCCGCAAGGGGCTCGGCGAGGGCGCGGGCCTGGTGGCGGGGTGGATGGCGATGCTGGACTACCTGCTGATCCCGGCGGTGGCGTACCTGTTCTCCGGGATCGCGATGCACGCGCTGGTGCCGGGGGTCTCGCGGTGGGCGTGGACGGCGCTGGCCGTGCTGGTGACCACCGCCCTGAACCTGTGGGGGGTACGGGCGGCCGCGCGCGTCGGCTTCGCGGTGCTGGCACTGGAGGTCGCGGTGCTGCTGGTGTTCACGGCCGCCGCCGCGGCGGCGCTGGTGCAGGACGGGCCGCGGCGCGGCTGGCTGTCGCCGCTGACGGGGGACGGCTCGCTGGGCGGCTCCTCCGCGGCGGCGGTCCTCGGCGCGGTGTCGGTGGCGGTGCTGTCGTACCTGGGCTTCGACGCGATCGCCTCCTTCGCGGAGGAGGCGGCCGGGGGCCCGGCGCGGGTGGCGCGGGCGGTGCTGTTCTGCCTGGGGCTGGCCGGGCTGCTGTTCGCGGTCCAGTCGTACCTGGCGGCGCTGCTGATGCCGGTGCCCGCGGCCGCTCTCGCGGCGGACCCGGCGCAGCAGGGCCCGGCGTTCTACACGGCGGTGGAGTCCTCCGTCGGGCCGTGGCTGCACGACCTGGTCGCGGCCGGCAAGGCGGTCGGTGCGGCGTTCGCCGCGCTGGCCGGGCAGGCGGCGGCCGGCCGGCTGGTGTTCGCCATGGCCCGGGAGCGGCGCCTGCCGCGGGCGCTGGCGCGCACCTCGGGCGGGACCCCGCGGCCGGCGCTGCTGGCGGCCGCGCTGATCACGCTGGTCGCGGCGGTGTGGGCGGCCCGGCGCGACGACGGGCTGGACCACCTGGTCTCCGTGGTGGACATCGGGGCGCTGGTGGCGTTCACGCTGCTGCACGCCTCGGTCGTCGGCTGGTTCGTCGTACGGCGCGGCGGGGGCGCGCCGGTGTGGTGGAAGCACCTGCTGGTGCCGGTGCTGGGCGCGGCGGTGACCGTCGCGGTGATCGTCGAGGCGTCCCCGACGGCGCAGGTCGTGGGGGCGGTGTGGCTCGCGGTCGGCCTGGGAGTGCTGGTGCTCCAGCGCGGCCGACGCGCCGACGGCCGCCGGGCCGGGCCCGGAGACGGTGTCGGTGCGGGCGGTTAGCCTGCGTGCATGGGTCTGAATACATCGGCCGACGCGCCGCTGCCGGTCGGCCGGGTGTCGCGGCTCATCGGGGGCTGGATCGACCGGCTCGGCCAGGTCTGGGTGGAGGGGCAGATCACGCAGCTCTCGCGGCGGCCGGGGGCCGGGGTGGTCTTCCTGACGCTGCGCGACCCCTCGCACGACATCTCGATCGGGGTGACCTGCTTCCGGCAGGTCTACGACGAGGTCGCGGACGCGGTGACGGAGGGCTCGCGCGTCGTGGTCCTGGCCAAGCCCGAGTGGTACGCCCCGCGCGGCCAGCTGTCGCTGCGGGCCACGGAGATACGGCCGGTGGGCATCGGCGAGCTGCTCGCCCGGCTGGAGCGGCTCAAGCGCTCGCTGGCCGCCGAGGGCCTGTTCGCCCTGGACCGCAAGAAGCCGCTGCCGTTCCTGCCGCAGCTGATCGGGCTGGTGGTCGGGCGGGCCTCGGCGGCCGAGCGCGACGTGCTGGAGAACGCGCGGCGCCGCTGGCCGGCGGTCCGCTTCGAGGTGCGCAACGTGGCCGTGCAGGGCGTGCACGCGGTGCCGCAGGTGGTCCGGGCGGTCCAGGAGCTCGACGCCCTGGACGAGGTCGACGTGATCATCGTGGCGCGCGGCGGCGGCAGCGTGGAGGACCTGCTGCCGTTCTCCGACGAGGAGGTCGTGCGGGCGGTCGCGGCGGCCCGCACGCCGGTGGTCTCGGCGATCGGGCACGAGCCGGATGCGCCGCTGCTGGACCTGGTCGCGGACCTTCGGGCCTCCACGCCCACGGACGCGGCGAAGAAGGTCGTCCCGGACGTCGGCGAGGAGCTGGAGCGGGTGCGCCAGCTCCAGGCGCGGGGCCTGCGGGCCGTGCGCGCGCTGCTGGACCGGGAGGAGCGGGGGCTCGCGCACGCCCTCGGCCGGCCGGTGTTCGTCCATCCGCAGCGGATGGTGGAGAGCCGGGAGGAGGAGCTGGACGCCCTGCTGGGGCGCAGCCGGCGCACGCTGGGCCACCTGTTGGACCGGGCGGACTCCGAACTCGCGCACACCCTGGCCCGGGTGGTGGCCCTGTCCCCGGCGGCGACGCTGGAACGCGGCTATGCGGTGCTGCAGCGGGCGGACGGGCACGTGGTGCGCTCGCCGGGGGACGTGGCGGACGACGAGGTGCTGCGCGCGCGGGTGGCGGAGGGCGAGTTCTCCGTACGGGTCAAGGGACTCGATACATGACACGACATGACACGGCAACCGGATGCAGGAACGGAAGCGGGAATGACTGAAACCGATACCTCGTTGGGGTACGAGCAGGCGCGCGACGAGCTCATCGAGGTCGTCCGCAGGCTGGAGGCCGGCGGCACCTCCCTGGAGGAGTCGCTCGCGCTCTGGGAGCGGGGCGAGGAACTCGCGCAGGTCTGTCGCCGCTGGTTGGAGGGGGCGCGGGCCCGTCTGGACTCGGCGCTCGCGGCCCGCGAGGCCGGGGCGGACGAGCGCGGCGAGCGGGACGACCGGGGCTCGGGGGACGCCTGAGACAGGGGCGCCGGGCGTGAAGCGTGATCCGCGCCACTCGTGGCCAGATTTAGTTGAAAATTCGACTAAATCCGCCCTAGAGTCGGGACGACGCTTCACCTCTCCGCATGGAAGAAGGCCTTTCCGATGTCCCTCGTTCTTGACTCCGCCGCCCAGGACCTGCTGTTCCGCGAGGCCCGCACCGCCAACACGTTCTCGGACGAGCCGGTGACCGAGGAGCAGGTCCAGGCGATCTACGACCTGGTCAAGTACGGCCCCACCGCCTTCAACTCGACTCCGCTGCGCATCACCCTGGTCCGCTCTCCCGAGGCCCGCGAGCGCCTGGTGAACCTGATGATGGAGGGCAACCAGGAGAAGACGGCCGCCGCGCCGCTCGTGGCGATCCTCTCCGCGGACAACGAGTTCCACGAGGAGCTGCCGACCCTGCTGCCGCACTTCCCGCAGGCCAAGGACGTCTTCTTCAGCGAGCGCCCGGCCCGCGAGGCCTCCGCGCTGATGAACGCCGCCATGCAGGCCGCGTACTTCATCGTCGGCGTGCGCGCCGCCGGCCTGGCGGCCGGCCCGATGGGCGGCGTGGACTTCGCCGGCGTCCAGAAGGAGTTCCTGGACGACGACCACACCCCGCTGATGGTCGTCAACATCGGCAAGCCGGGCGAGAACGCCTGGCACCCCCGCGGCCCGCGCCTGGGCTTCGACGAGGTCATCACCACCGTCTGAGCCGGCACGCCCCGCCGCCCGCCCTGCGTGAAAGGCCGCCCGCCCCGGCTCCCGGGGCGGGCGGCCTTTCACGCGTTCTCGACGGCGTACGGCACGACCGGTCCGGCGGCTACTGCCCCTGCTTGAACTCCAGGGCCGCCGCCATCGCGCCGAGGCCCTCGAAGGGGGCCGTTCCGGTCACCACCGTGACGTGGCCCTGCTCCTGCCGGACCAGGGCGTCGTACTTCTCGCCCTCCCAGCGCTCCCAGGACGCGCCGCCGACCTGCTGCGTCTGCCCGGTGGCCTTCGCCCGCTGGGTGACCTTCTCCAGGTACCCGGGCGAGACGTCGCTGGACTGCTCGATCGCCACGTACTGGCCCTCGGGGTCCAGGAAGCCCAGGTGCCAGGCGTTGGCCGACTTCCGGTCGAAGGTCACCGAGGTCGCCCGCCACTGCGCGTCCAGCCCCGCCGGGGCCGCGACCGGGTACGGCGCCGCGCGCCGGGCCGTCAGCGTCTCCACCCGGTAGTCGACCACGTGTGTCGGATCGGCCTTCTCGTCATGGGGGACGAAGATGTAGATCCCCGCCACGACGACACCGATCACCGCCAGCGACCGGACCATGTCCCAGACCGTCTGCTTGCCCTTCATACCTGCCACGCCACCATCGTCCCCCATCGCCGGACGCGATCACCGCCGGGGTGGGCGCCGCGCCCCGCGGTCCCCGCAAGACGTCCGCTCAGGCCAAACGCCTGACCGATAATCCGCTCATACGTGACCCGCCCTGCTCAGTTTGTCGACGTAGCGATAGAGTTCCAGCACCCTCACCTTCCCGGCCGTCGTCGTACAGAAAGGTGCGCTCCGATGTCCGAGCACAACCTGCCGCCCCAGCTCGAAGTCTCTCCCGAGGCCCCCGACCGCAACCTCGCCCTGGAGCTCGTCCGGGTGACCGAGGCCGCAGCCATGGCCGCGGGCCGCTGGGTCGGACGCGGTGACAAGCTCGGCGCCGACGGCGCCGCGGTCAACGCCATGCGCACCCTGATCTCCACCGTCTCGATGAACGGCGTCGTCGTCATCGGCGAGGGCGAGAAGGACGAAGCCCCCATGCTCTTCAACGGCGAGCGGGTCGGCGACGGCACCGGCGCCGAGGTCGACATCGCCGTGGACCCGATCGACGGCACCACCCTGAACGCCAAGGGCATGCCGAACGCGATCGCCGTCCTGGCCGCCGCCGACCGCGGCACCATGTTCGACCCGTCCGCGGTCTTCTACATGGAGAAGCTGGTCACCGGCCCGGAGGCCGCCGACTTCGTCGACATCAACGCCCCGGTCTCGGTCAACATCCGCCGCGTCGCCAAGGCCAAGAACATGGCCGTGGAGGACGTCACCGTCGTCATCCTGGACCGCCCCCGCCACGAGGGCATCGTCAAGGAGATCCGCGAGACGGGCGCCCGGATCAAGTTCATCTCCGACGGCGACGTCGCCGGCTCGGTCATGGCGGTGCGCGAGGGCACCGGCGTGGACCTGCTCATGGGCATCGGCGGCACCCCCGAGGGCATCATCTCGGCCTGCGCCATCAAGTGCCTGGGCGGTGTCATCCAGGGCAAGCTGTGGCCGAAGGACGAGGCCGAGCGGCAGAAGGCCATCGACGCGGGCCACGACCTCGACCGCGTCCTGACCACCAACGACCTGGTCTCCGGCGAGAACGTCTTCTTCGTCGCCACGGGCATCACGGACGGCGAGCTGCTGCGCGGCGTCCACTACCGCTCCGAGACCGCGACGACGTCCTCCCTGGTCATGCGCTCGAAGTCCGGCACGATCCGGCAGATCGACTCCACGCACCGCCTGTCGAAGCTGCGCGCGTACAGCGCCATCGACTTCGACCGGGCGCAGTAGGCGCGGCAGTCGGTACGAGCGCACCCGGCCGGCAGCGCGCGCCGGCACAGCGAGAGGGGCGGTTCCCGTGTGCGGCGGGACCGCCCCTCTCGCGCGCCTGCGTACGGGCCTCAGCCCGCGGCGGCTATCGTTCCGGCGGCCGGCGCCTGGCGCAGCTCCGCCGCCCGGCGCCGGCGGCGGGCCAGCACCACGCGGCGCTCGGCCGCGGTCAGGCCGCCCCAGACCCCGTACGGCTCGGGCTGGAGCAGGGCGTGCTCGCGGCAGGCGACCATGACGGGGCAGCGCGCGCACACGCGCTTGGCGGCCTCCTCCCGCGAGAGCCTCGCCGCGGTCGGCTCCTTGGAGGGGGCGAAGAACAGCCCCGCCTCGTCCCGGCGGCACACCGCCTCGGCGTGCCATGGGCCGTCCTCTTCCCTCGCCGGCGCCAGCGGCTTCGGCACGGGGGCGGCGGCCGGCCGCGCCTGAAGGGTCTGTACGGCGGCTACCTGCAGGGACTGATGCGGCGGATGCTGCACGGTCTACTCCTGACGACGGATACGCAAGCGAGAGACGATGCAGCTGTCCCTACCCGCTGTGCGCGCCCCTATGCACTGGGTACCGCGCCCGCGCCGCCCCAGGAGAAGTCGACCGAAATACGACGCGGAATCCAGCCGTCCCCCCGCCGGCCGGCTAGCGCTGCGGGCGTCCCCGCAGCTTCAGCGCCAGGTCGACCAGGCGGGAGCCGGGCCTGGGCCGGGCCTCGATGTTGCCGAGCAGGGCGAAGCCGCGGATGATCACCACCGGGGCGTGGGGGTCGACGCCGGGCCGCCCCTCGCCGTGCACCTCGAAGTTCCCGAGGACACCGCTGCCGTGACCGCGCAAGGTGACGTTTTCCGGGACCAGGACCTCCACGTTCCCCAGCACGCAGGTCACGTCGATCTCGGTGACCTGCTGCTCGAAGACGGCCTCGGTGAGGTCGAGGGTGATGTCGCCGAGGACGGAGACCGCGCGGGTCCGGGGGCCCGGCCGCCAGCGGCCCTTGCGCGCCGAGCTGCTGCACACGGCGACGACCGCCTCGGGGGCGGCGGGCAGGCCGGCGGGGCCGCTCGGGGCGGGGCCGGGCGCGTACGCGGGCGCCGCGGCGGCGTGGGGGCCGCCGGGCGCGGGCAGGTCCCGTACCAGCAGGTCCAGCTCGGCGACCGTCTTCACGGCGTACAGCGCGTCCAGCCGCTCGGAGTGCTCCTGCGCGGTCAGCCGGCCCTCGGCGAGGGAGTCGGCCAGGATCTGCGCGATCCGGTCGCGGTCGGCGTCGGAGGCGCGCAGCGCGGGGGCCGGCGCCGCGGCATCAGCGGACGCGGCGGAGGCGGCATCCGCAGGGGCGGCAGCAGGGGTTGCAGGGTGCTTTTCCAGGTCCACGCCCGCCAGCATAGCGAGACACGATAGATCGCGATAGTCGGCGGTGAGCCTTACCTCACAGACACAGCGCCCCGGCGAGGTCCTAGGCTGGATGACCGCGCTGCCAATTGGTCGTCAGCGCTGTCTGCCCGAGTAGAGGATGACTGCCGTCATGCCAGAGTTTGCGTACACCGACCTGCTGCCCTTGGGCGAGGACACCACCCCCTACCGGCTGGTGACCTCCGAGGGCGTCTCGACCTTCGAGGCCGACGGCCGTACGTTCCTCAAGGTCGAGCCGGAGGCGCTGCGCAAGCTCGCCGAAGAGGCCATCCACGACATCCAGCACTTCCTGCGCCCGGCGCACCTCGCGCAGCTGCGCCGGATCATCGACGACCCCGAGGCCTCCTCGAACGACAAGTTCGTCGCCCTGGACCTGCTGAAGAACGCGAACATCGCGGCGGCCGGCGTCCTGCCGATGTGCCAGGACACGGGCACGGCCATCGTCATGGGCAAGCGCGGGCAGAACGTGCTCACCGCCGGCGGTGACGAGGAGGCCCTCTCCCGCGGCATCTACGACGCGTACACGAAGCTGAACCTGCGCTACTCGCAGATGGCCCCGCTGACGATGTGGGAGGAGAAGAACACCGGCTCGAACCTGCCCGCGCAGATCGAGCTGTACGCGACCGACGGCGGCGCGTACAAGTTCCTCTTCATGGCCAAGGGCGGCGGCTCGGCCAACAAGTCGTTCCTGTACCAGGAGACCAAGGCGGTCCTCAACGAGGCCTCCATGATGAAGTTCCTGGAGGAGAAGATCCGCTCGCTCGGCACGGCGGCCTGCCCGCCGTACCACCTGGCGATCGTCGTCGGCGGCACCTCGGCGGAGCACGCGCTGAAGACCGCCAAGTACGCCTCCGCCCACTACCTGGACGAGCTGCCCCGCGAGGGCTCCGCCCTCGGCCACGGCTTCCGCGACGAGGCCCTGGAGCAGCAGGTCTTCGAGCTGACGCAGAAGATCGGCATCGGCGCCCAGTTCGGCGGCAAGTACTTCTGCCACGACGTCCGCGTCGTCCGCCTCCCCCGCCACGGCGCGTCCCTCCCGGTCGCGATCGCGGTCTCCTGCTCCGCCGACCGCCAGGCGGTCGCGAAGATCACCGCCGAGGGCGTCTTCCTGGAGCAGCTGGAGCGCGACCCGGCCCGCTTCCTGCCGGACACCACCGACGAGCAGCTGGCCGAGTCCTCCGACGTGGTCTCCATCGACCTCAACCAGCCGATGGACGAGATCCTGGCGACGCTGACCAAGCACCCGGTCAAGACCCGCCTGTCCCTGACCGGCCCGCTGGTCGTGGCGCGCGACATCGCGCACGCCAAGATCAAGGAGCGGCTGGACGCGGGCGAGGACATGCCGCAGTACCTGAAGGACCACCCGGTGTACTACGCCGGCCCGGCCAAGACCCCCGAGGGCTACGCCTCGGGCTCCTTCGGCCCGACCACGGCCGGACGCATGGACAGCTACGTCGAGCAGTTCCAGGCGGCGGGCGGCTCCAAGGTCATGCTGGCCAAGGGCAACCGCTCGCAGCAGGTCACGGACGCCTGCGGCACGCACGGCGGCTTCTACCTCGGCTCGATCGGCGGCCCGGCGGCCCGCCTGGCGCAGGACTGCATCAAGAAGGTCGAGGTCCTGGAGTACGAGGAGCTCGGCATGGAGGCCGTCTGGAAGATCGAGGTGGAGGACTTCCCGGCCTTCATCGTCGTCGACGACAAGGGCAACGACTTCTTCCAGAACCCGGCTCCGGAGCCGACCTTCACCCACATCCCGGTCCGCGGGCCGGGCCTGGCGTAAGCGGCGCTCGTCGGCGGCCGGCACCGGCGCTGCCCGCACGGGGCCCGGGGGTGATCACCCCCGGGCCCCGTCCCGCATCCGGCCCAGCCACTGCGCCTCGACCGGCGTGGCGTCGATGCCGTACGCCCGCGCGTCGCGCAACTGAGGAAGGGTGAGCCCGTACAGCTCGCGGACGGCGGCGAGCGGGACGCCGTCCGGCCCGCCGACGGCGAGGCGCACGGCGCCCTCCCCGGCGAGGATCCGCTCGCGGATCCGGGGCGGCGGCGGGCCCCAGCCGCCGCCGCAGGCCTGGTACGCGTGCCCCTCGGCGGTGCAGTACTCCTGCTGCTCCCACCGCAGCCGGCCGTCCACGACGACCTGCCACGCCTCGGAGCGGCAGGACCCGCACGGTTCGCAGGGGGATGTCACGAAGAGTTCGGCCATCCGTGGAGGATGCGGTATCGGCGCCTCCACCGCAGCCGGTTAACGTCTGGGGCATGACAGAGCTGCTGTTCCCCACCGCGCGCGACGTGCGGGTCATCGCTCATCGCGGCGCCTCCCACGACCACCCCGAGCACACCCTCGCCGCGTACCGGCAGGCCATCGCCGACGGCGCCGACGCGCTGGAGTGCGATGTGCGGCTGAGTGCCGACGGGCGGCTGGTGTGCGTGCACGACCGGACCGTGGAGCGGACCTCCGACGGGCGCGGCGTGGTCTCCGCCCTCACCTACGAGCAGCTCGCCGCGTTCGACTTCGGCCGGTGGAAGGGCGAGGAGCACCGGGGCGCGCAGGTGCTGCTGTTCGAGGACCTGCTCAAGGAGGCGCTGGCCGCGGACCGGCCCGTGGGCCTGGCCGTGGAGACGAAGCACCCCACCCGCGCCGGCGGCCGCCTGGAGGCCGAGCTGGTGCGGGTCCTGAAGGACCACGGGCTCGCCGACGGCTCCGACGGCCGCGTCGAGGTGATGAGCTTCTCCCGCAACGCGCTGGTCCGGCTGAACCGGCTGGCGCCCGGGCTGCCCGCGGTGTACCTGATCGAGCGGAGCCTGCGCCCGCCGCGGCCGCCCTTCGCGGGCCACGCCGGCCCGGGCATCGAGCTCGTCCGCAGGGACCCGGGGCTGGTGGCGCGGCTGAAGGCCAAGGGGCTGCGGGTCCGCGTCTGGACCGTCGACGAGATCGCGGACGTGGAGCTGTGCCTGCGCCTCGGCGTGGACACGCTGATCACGAACCGGCCCCGGCAGGTGCGGGAGTACCTCGACGGGCTCTAGGGGGCGCGGGTGCGTCTGCCGTTCGGGGGAGGCGGGGGCCGCGAGGTCCGGCCGATCGGCAGATGTCCCGGGGGCGGGGCCCCGGCGAGGGTGGGGGGTGTCGACAACCACCCGATCCGACCCGGGAGTTCATGATGGACACCAGCACCGGCACGAGCACCGGCACGAAGCGCGTCACCCTGTGCGCCGGGGGCGCCGCCCTCGTCGCGCTGGCCACCGTAGTGGCGGGGGCCTCCGGCGCGCCCGCCGCGCAGAAGCCCGCCGCCGCGGCCGTGCACGGGGCCGCGGCCGTGCGCTACGACTACGCCCCCGCCGACAACGACATCCGGTTCACGGTCGATGCCGAGGCGGCCCCCTTCACCCGGCCCTTCCCGGGCCCGCAAGGCGCGAAGGGCTCGCCCGTCGACGCCCGTGGCAAGGTGACCGTGTACCACTCCGTCCCCGGCCGCGGCGTCGGCACCTCCGAGGCGGAGGTGGACTGCCTGGTGACCGGCGGCCGGACCGCGACGCTCACCGCGATCGTGACGAAGTCCAACATCGGCGACGTCGGCAAGCGCATCGGGATCAGCGTGCAGGACGGCCGCCACGGCGAGCCCGACCGGCTGGGCTTCTCCTGGGGCATCGCCAACCTCGACCCCCCGCACACCGACGGCGAGGGCGACGTCGCGAAGGCGACGGTGGGCACCTGCATGGCGCCGGCGCCCTTCACCACGGTCGTCAAGGGCGGCTTCGCCGTGACCCCGGCCGCGCTTCCCCCGCTGCCGGACGGCTTCGGGAGCAGCGCCACGCCCGCCGCCGCGCACCGCGACTGAGGCCGGGGCGCGGGCCCGGACGGGGAAGGGCGACCCGGCCGTCGGCCCGGACCGGCCCCGAACGGCAGGACACCCGGCCGGGGCACCGGCCGGGTGTGGGGGCTTCGGCCGCGGCGGAGCGGCCCTGGGGGCGGGGCGGATGGTGCGGTGCGCGGGAGTCAGGCGAAGCGCTGGTTCGGCGAGCCGTTGCAGGGCTGGAGGCGGGCCTGCTCGTGCGCGGAGGCCACGGTCAGGCACATGCCCCGGGCGGCGGCGGGCCGCAGGGTGGCGCCGTCGCGGACCCAGGTCTGGTTGGCGCCGCCGTGGCAGTTCCACAGGATCAGGCCGGTGCCGGCGCCGTAGTCGGCCCCGGGGACGTCCAGGCAGCGGTCGTGGGTGAGCTCGGTGTGCACGGAGGAGCGGGCCGCGTCGTACCACCAGCCCTGGTTGCGGCCGCCGTGGCAGTCCCAGCCCAGGGCGGCGGTGCCGTTCGCACTGGCTCCGCCCCTGGCGTCGAGGCAGTTGCCGGTGGCCTCGTTCTCGAGCGGCGCGTACAGGTCGTCCCAGGCGCCGGCCTGCAGGACGGGCGTGCCGGTGCTCGCGGGGTCGGCACAGGAGGCCTCGCGCAGCCCGGAGGCGTAGAGCTGGGTGAGGCACGACGCGAACGCCCCGTGCCCGCGGTAGTTGGGGTGGAAGGACTGCCGGGCGGTGTTCTCGTCCCACGGGAAGTGGTCGCCGAGGTCCAGGTAGAGCCCGCGCGCCCAGGCGTCCTCCATGCAGACCTCGTGGCCGTGGAAGAGCCGCGAGTTGTCCAGGAACAGGGCCCCGGAGGTGCGTGCGGCCTCGCGCAGGCCCTTCTCGAAGGCCGGGACGGCCTGGTTGCGGCCCCAGGTGGCGTCGGAGTCGTAGCCGGCGCAGCCGCCGGGGAGCTTGCCGGGGAAGTTCGGGTTGTCGTAGAAGTCGGGGCCGATGGGGCTGGGGTAGCCCATGACCACGAGCTTGTAGTCGGTGTCGGCGTACCCTGCGTCGCGCATGACCTTCTTCAGGTCCCCTACGGTGGCCTCCACCTTGGGCTTCAGGCCGTCGACGCGGGCCTGCCAGCCGGGGGCGTACTTGGGCTCGCAGGTGCCCTGGCCGAGCACCCAGCGGGAGACGCAGTCGGTCATGACGGGGCCGAACTGGAGGTCGTCGTTGGCGCCGGCGACGAGCAGCACCATCTTGATCCGGGTGTTGCGGGCCTTGATGGCGAGGTTGTCGCTCTGCACCAGCTCGTCGGCGTACTGCTTGCTGCCGCCGATGCGGATGTTGCCGGTGTACGCGCCGGAGCAGGCGACGTTGAAGGTGAGGTCGGCCGGGATGCCGGTGCGGTGGATCGCCGTGTCGGGCGAGCGGTGGCACTGGTTGGAGGAGGTGTTGGTGGCGGGGTCGTAGGTGCCGACGCCCTCGCCGGAGATCTCGCTGTCGCCGAGGGAGATCAGCCCGGTCTTGCGCTCGGCCGGGGGGCGCACGGCCGGGTCGCCGTAGATCCGGGTGGCCTCGGCCGCGCGGATCGCCTCCAGTTCCGGGGGCAGCGGCACGGCGGCCGCGGGGGCGCCGGTTCCGGCCACGGCGGCGCCGGTGGCCGCCTGGGCCATGGGGGTGATGGCGGTGACGCCTCCGAGGGCGGCCGCGACCGCCGCGAGCGCGGCGACGGTACATCTGAGCCTGGGTCTGCCGGTCACACGTGTCATGCACGCCTCCCCGATGTCGGTGTTACCCCGGGTATTTACTGGTCGGTAGGGGAGATGGGAACACTTCGAACAAGACGATTGCTCAACTTTTTGAGGAGGCAGCGAACATGACGAACGATCAGCACCACAGCGGTGACACCGGCTCGCACCGCATCGAGCACGACTCGATGGGCGAGGTCAAGGTGCCCGCCCACGCCAAGTGGCGGGCCCAGACCCAGCGGGCGGTGGAGAACTTCCCGCTCTCGGGCCAGCGGCTGGAGCGCGCCCACATCGAGGCGCTCGCGCACATCAAGGCCGCGGCCGCGCGGGTCAACGCCCGCCTCGGCGTCCTCGACGGGGAGACGGCCGAGGCGATCGCCGCGGCCGCCGCCGAGGTGGCCGAGGGGCGCTGGGACGAACACTTTCCGGTGGACGTGTTCCAGACCGGCTCGGGGACCTCGTCCAACATGAACACCAACGAGGTGATCGCCACCCTGGCCGCCGAGCGGCTCGGCCGCGAGGTGCACCCCAACGACCACGTCAACGCCTCGCAGAGCTCCAACGACGTGTTCCCCTCCTCCATCCACATCGCGGCGACCGCCGCCGTCACCCGCGACCTCGTCCCGGCCCTGCGCCACCTGGAGCTGGCCCTGGAGCGCAAGGCCGCCGAGTTCGCCGAGGTGGTCAAGGCCGGCCGGACGCACCTGATGGACGCCACACCCGTCACCCTGGGCCAGGAGTTCGGCGGGTACGCCGCCCAGGTCCGCTACGGGATCGAGCGGCTGGAGTCGGTGCTGCCGCGCCTCGCCGAACTGCCGCTGGGCGGCACGGCGGTCGGCACCGGCATCAACACCCCGGCCGGTTTCTCGGCCGATGTGATCGCCGAGGTGGCCGCCGCCACGGGGCTGCCGCTGACCGAGGCGCGCAACCACTTCGAGGCCCAGGGGGCGCGGGACGCGCTGGTGGAGACCTCGGGGATGCTGCGTACGATCGCGGTCTCGTTCACCAAGATCTGCAACGACCTGCGCTGGATGGCCTCGGGACCGCGCACCGGATTGGCCGAAATCAATCTGCCCGACCTGCAGCCGGGCTCCTCGATCATGCCCGGGAAGGTCAATCCGGTGATTCCGGAAGCCGTGCTGATGATCGCGGCGCAGGTGACCGGGAACGACACCGCGGTCGCGGTGGCGGGTGCGGCGGGCAATTTCGAGCTCAACGTGATGCTCCCGGTGATGGCCCGGAACCTGCTCGAGTCGATCCGGCTGCTGAGCGCCGCGAGCCGCCTGCTGGCCGACCGCACGGTCGACGGGATCACCGCCAATGCGGCGCGGGCCAGGGAGTACGCCGAATCCTCCCCCTCCGTGGTGACCCCGCTGAACCGGTACATCGGCTACGAGGAGGCGGCCAAGGTCGCCAAGCGGTCCCTCGCGGAGCGGAAGACGATCAGGGAGGTCGTCCTGGAGTCCGGCTACGTCGACCGCGGCGAGCTGACCCTGGAACAGCTCGACGAGGCCCTGGACGTGCTGCGGATGACGCGGCCCTGAAATCGGTTCCGGGCGGGTTCCGGACAGGGGCCGGATCCGGTCGTTTCCCGCCCCCGGACACCCTCCGTGACCTGCACCGCAGCGGGCGCGAGGGCCGCAGCCCTAATATCTGCGCATGACAGGTACGGCAGGCCGCGGGGGCGGCGGAGCACAGGACACTCGCTGGCGGCCCGGGGAACAGATCCTCTGGCGCTACCGCGACCACGCCCCCGGCCTGACGGGCGCGGTCCACATCTGCCGCCCGGTCACCGTGGTGCAGGACACCGACGACCTGCTGGCCGTGTGGATGGCGCCGGGCACCGAGTGCGTCAAGCCGGTGCTGGCCGACGGCACCCCCGTGCACGAGGAGCCGCTCGCGACCCGCTACACCGCGCCGCGCACCACCGTGCGCGCGCGCTGGTTCGGTGCGGGGGTGCTGAAGCTGGCCCGGCCCGGGGAGCCGTGGTCGGTGTGGCTGTTCTGGGAGCACGGCTGGCGGTTCAAGAACTGGTACGTCAACCTCGAGGAGCCGCGGGCGCGCTGGGCGGGCGGCGTCGACTCCGTCGACCACTTCCTGGACATCTCCGTGTACCCCGACCGTACGTGGAAGTGGCGCGACGAGGACGAGTTCGCGCAGGCGCAGCGCTCGGGCCTGATGGACGCGGAGCAGGCGCGGCGCGTGGAGGAGGCGGGACGGGCCGCCCTGGAGGTGATCAAGGCCTGGGGCACTCCGTACTCCGACGGCTGGCAGGACTGGCGGCCCGATCCGGCATGGCAGGTTCCGGTCCTGCCCGAGGACTGGGACCGCACCCCGGCGCATATGACCTCATGAGACCCTTGATGCGCCCCCGGGGTTGAACCGTAATATCTCCCTCCGCAAGGGCGGGCGCGCCTGCCACGCTCGACTGCACAGCCGTAAATGTCGTGCGATATGCGGGACTTGACCGGGGGTCAGCGGGGGGAGAGGTAACGAGCGGGACGCGGAACGCGGGGCGATGGTGCCCCCGCCGCTGAGCGGGTATACCGCGACTGACCGAGTTGAGTGCAGCGCACATCGAGCGCAAACGGACGGAATGCCACGCGTGACGGAGTACCCCACCTCGCAGGAGGGCCCGCAGCCTGCCGCGGCCGCCGCCACACCGGCCCACGGCGGCCCCGGGCTGCCCGCTGCCTCCGGCGGCGACGCGCGCGAGCGGGGCCACGGGAAGGCCGGTGCGTCCGGTGCGTCCGGCGCGTCCGGCTCCGGCCGCTGCACGGAGGAGCTGGGCCACGGCAAGGCTTCCCTGCCGGCCGCCGAGGCCGTCCGCGGCACGGCCGCGTCCGGCGAGGACCCGCCGCGCGCGCACGCGGACGCCGGCCCGGGCCCCGAGCTCCCGCGCCCCCGCACCGAATCGGCCTCCGCGGCGCAGGAGGACGGCCCGCGCCGCGGCCGCACCGCCCGCGGCCGGGACGCCGAGGCCGCCCGCAACGCGGGCTCCGCGGGCCGCCCCCGCCGCGCCGGCCACCGCGCCGCCGGCGGCGGCTCCGGCCGCGGCACGGAGCTGCCCGCGGGCCGGACCCACGAGGGCCAGGGCGCTCCCGAGGGCGCGGCCGCCACTGCCGGAACCGACGCATCCGCCGGCGGCTCCACGGCCGCGGCCACCGCAGCCCCCGCGGCCGTGCCCGCCGCCGGCCCCGCGCCCGACGCCGGGGCTCCCGCCGCGGGCGCGGTCGACGACGGCGAGGAGTACGCCCAGGACGCGGCCGCCGGCCCGGAGGGCTCCGGCCCCGTCGCCGCCGCGCCGGGGCCCGAGGGGGCGGCCGCGCGCCGGGAGGGCGACCGGCTGCGCTTCGTCGGGGCGGCGACCCGCCGCATCGCCCGGGGCATCGACCTCGACGAGATCGTGCTCGGCCTGTGCCGGGCCACGGTGCCGACCTTCTCCGACGCGATCCTCGTCTACCTGCGCGACCCCCTGCCCGTGGGCGACGAACGCCCCGTCGGCCCGGTCGTTTTAAGGCTGCGCCGCACCGACCGGCTTCGGCCGATCGACGACCTGACCGGAGCGGAGGGCGCCGGGGCCGCGGGGGGCGCCGGCGAACTCGACTTCAGCCAGCTGCCGCTGGTCGGCCCGCAGGGCGACCTGCCCGCCGCCGAGCTGTGCGAGATCCTGCCCGGCGGGGCGCTCGCCGAGGTGCTGCGAGGCGTACGGCCCGTGTTCGGCTCCGCCGCGGGCGCGCAGGACGCGCTGCCGGAGCTGCTGGGCCAGGAGCACCCGCTGCCCCGCGGCCGGCGGGCCATCCTCGCCCCGCTGCGCGGCCGCCGCCGGGTGATCGGCGCGGCGGTGTTCCTGCGCAGCCCGGAGCGGCCCGCGTTCGAGCAGAACGACCTGCTGGTCGCCGCCCAGCTGGCCACCCACACCGCGCTCGGCATCGACAAGGCCGTGCTGTACGGCCGCGAGGCCTACATCGCCGACGAGCTCCAGCGCACCATGCTCCCCGACAGCCTCCCGCAGCCCACGGGCGTGCGGCTGGCCTCCCGCTACCTGCCGGCCGCCGAGACGGCCCGGGTCGGCGGCGACTGGTACGACGCCATACCCCTGCCCGGCAGCCGCGTCGCCCTGGTCGTCGGCGACGTCATGGGCCACTCCATGACCTCCGCCGCGATCATGGGCCAGCTGCGCACGACCGCGCAGACCCTGGCCCAGCTGGACCTGCCGCCGGCCGAGGTCCTGCACCACCTGGACGAGCAGGCGCAGCGCCTGGGCTCCGACCGCATGGCCACCTGCCTGTACGCGGTCTACGACCCCGTCTCGCACCGGATCACCATCGCCAACGCCGGCCACCCGCCGCCGGTGCTGCTGCACCTGGGCGGCCGCGCCGAGGTGCTGCGGGTGCCGCCGGGCGCGCCCATCGGCGTCGGCGGCGTGGACTTCGAGGCCGTGGAGCTGGACGCCCCGGCCGGGGCGACGCTGCTGCTGTACACCGACGGCCTGGTGGAGTCCCGGCTGCGGGACGTGTGGACGGGCATCGAGCAGCTCCGCGAGCGCCTGGCCACCACCGCGCAGCTGACCGGCCTGGACCACCCTCCGCCGCTGGAGGCCCTGTGCGACGACGTGCTCGACATGCTGGGCCCGGGTGACCGGGACGACGACATCGCGCTGCTCGCGGCCCGCTTCGACGGGATCGCGCCCAGCGACGTGGCGTACTGGTTCCTCGACCCGGAGGAGACGGCCCCCGGCCGGGCGCGCCGCTTCGCCCGGCGGGCGCTGAGCCGCTGGGGCCTGGAGGAGCTCGAGGACTCGGTGGAGCTGCTGGTCAGCGAGGTGGTCACCAACGCGGTCCGGTACGCGGAGCGGCCGGTGACGCTGCGCCTGCTGCGGACGGAGGTGCTGCGCTGCGAGGTCGGCGACGACTCCCCGCAGCTTCCGCGGCAGCGCCGGGCCCGGGAGACCGACGAGGGCGGCCGCGGGCTGTTCCTGGTCAACCGGATGGCCCGCCGCTGGGGCGCGACCCGGCTGAGCAGCGGCAAGGTCGTCTGGTTCGAGCTCTCGCTGCCGCCGTCGCCCGACCGGCGCTGATCCGCTGGCGGGTGGAGCCCCGCAGGACGGAACACCGCCGCCCCGCAGCACGGATGCTGCGGGGCGGCGGTGTCGTTCCTGCGGTGCGGCCGTTGCGGCCTGCCTACGGGTTGAACGGCGGCGGGAACTGCGGGCTCGGGCTCTTGGTCGGGTCGGGCTTGCCCGTGCTCTTGGACGGGTCCGGGCCGGGCTTGCCGGTGCTCTTGCTCGGGTCCGGCGTGACCTTGCTCGGGTCCGGGCTGGGCGAGGTCTGGCTGCCGCTCGGCGACGGGCTGACCTGGCTGGCGGAGCTCGACGGGGAGGCGGTGCGCGGCGGGGCCATCGTCGGGCCCATGTTGGCCTCGGAGAGGTCGAACTCGCCGGTCTTGACGCCCTTGAGCGCGGCCAGCGTGTACGCCTTCCAGATGCCGGCGGGGAAGCTGGAGCCACCGGCTCGGCCGCCGCCCGCGGTACCGGTCAGGGTGACCTGCTTGGCGGTGCCGGGCTCCTCACCGAAGATCGCCACGACGGTGACGAGTTCGGGGGTGTACCCGGTGAACCAGCCGGCCACGTTGGACTCGGTGGTGCCGGTCTTGCCGGCGGCCTCGTAGGCGGAGCTCTTGACCTTGTTGCCGGAGCCGCCCTCGTCGTTGACCACGCCGGTGAGGACCTTGGTCACGGTGTCGGCGGTCTCGCGCGATATGGCCTGGCCGCCGACGGCCTCGACGGGCTTGAACTCGCGCTCGTGGTGCGTGGCGCTCTTGATGATCGAGGGGGTGATCTTCTTGCCGTGGGCGTCGAAGGTGGCGTAGACGCCGGCCATCTCCACGGTGTTGGCGCTCATGGTGCCGAGCGACATGGCCGGCTTGTCCTCGGGCCAGCCGTCGCGGTCCTTCATGCCGAGCTGGAGGGCCGTCTTCTTGGTGTTCTCCGGCTTCACGTCGACGATCATCTGGGCGTAGACGGAGTTCACCGAGAAGTCGGTGGCCTCCTGCACGGTGATCATCGGGTTGCCGAAGTTGCGGTTGTCCTGGTTCTGCGGGTTGAACGGGATCTTGCTGCCGACGACGGGGCGCTTGCTGGTGCCGTCGTACAGCGTGTTCGGCGTGATCGGCTTGCCGTCCTGCGTCTTGGAGCCGTTCTCCAGCGCGGAGGCCAGCACGACGGGCTTGAAGGTCGAGCCCGGCTGGAAGTCCGTGCGCAGGGCGTTGCTGGCCCAGTGGTCGGACAGGCCGGTGCCGCCGTACATCGCGACGATCGCGCCGGTCTTCGGGTCGACGGAGGTGGCACCGGCCTGCACGGAGGCGTCGACGGCCCGCTCCTTGCGGTCGAGCTTGGACTCCAGCTCGGCCTCGACGGCGTCCTCCAGGGCCTTCTGCTTCTTCGGGTCGATGTTGAGGGTGATCTCCCAGCCGCCCGCCTGGAGTTCGGCTGCCTTCATGCCGGTCTGGCGGCGCAGCTCGGCGTCGGCGGCCTGCTTCAGGTAGCCCTTCTGGCCCTCCAGGCCGGGGGCGGCCTTGGGCTTGATGGGCTCCTGGAAATGCAGGGTGTCGCGCTTGGCCTTGTCGAGCGCGCCCATCTCGACCATGTTGTCGAGGACGCCGTTGAAGCGGATCATCACGAGCTTCTTGCCGATCGGGCCGGCGGTCGCCCAGTCGTAGTCGCTCGGGGCCTGCAGGAGGGCCGCCAGGTAGGCGCCCTGTTCCAGGGTCAGCTTGTCGGAGTTGACGCCGTAGTAGGCCTGCGAGGCGGCCTGGATGCCGTACGCGCCGCGGCCGAAGTAGCTGGTGTTGAGGTAGCCCGCGAGGATCTCGTCCTTCTCCATGCGCTGGTCGACCTTGAGGGAGATCACCAGTTCCTTGAGCTTGCGCGTGGGGGTCTGGTCCTGCGTCAGGTAGAAGTTCTTGACGTACTGCTGGGTGATGGTCGAACCGCCGGCCTTGCCCTGGCCGGTGGCCGTCTTGACGAGGCCCCGGGCCACGCCGAGGAAGTCGACTCCGCGGTCGCTGTAGAAGGACTTGTTCTCGATGGCGATGAACGCCGTCTGGACTTCCTTCGGGATCTTGTCGATGCCCACGATCTCGCGGTTCGTCTTGCCGTCGCGGGCCATGATCGAGCCGTCGGCGTACTTGTAGACGTTGCTCTGCTGGATCGCCTCGGCGTTCGGGTCCGGCGGGTCCACGTAGAAGTAGAGGCCCACGAGGGCGGCCACACCGAGCAGGATCATCCCGAAGAACGTCCCGAGGATCGTCTTCCAGGTGAAGAAGCGGCGTATGCCGGTCCGCTTGCCCGCGCGCCCCTTCCCCGTCGCGCGCCCGCGCGGCGCCCGCCGCGCACTGCGCTGCTGCTGCGCTTTACGCGCCTCTGCTCGGCCCATCGCTCCCGCTCCGCTCGGTTTCCCCCCCGACGTCAGCTCAGAAAGCTAACACCGCAGGTTGTGGCAAAGGTTGGCCAACCAAGGCCAATACCGGTCAATTCGGACGTGAGAATCAGCACCCACACCAAGGGAACCGACGCACGGCGGGCCCATAGGGTTGCGATCATCGTAAAAAGTGATATCACTTTGCTAGGTGCTCGACCGGCGGGCGCCGATCGAAACGGGGGCAGACGATGACGAACGCGGCAGACACGGTGACGGGCGTGCGGGAGTTCCCCGCGCGCAGCCTCGGGGGCGGCCTGGCGCTGCTGCTCGGCCTGGCGGGGGCCGTCGCCGGGGCGGCCGTCATAGCGGTGGGCAGCGCCGCAGACGGTGCGGGGGCCCGGGTGGCGCTGATCCTCCCCGGCATCCTGCTGGTCCTGCTCTCGGTGCTGGCGACGAGCGGGCTGAACATGGTGGCGCCGGGCGAGGCCCGCGTCGTCCAGCTCTTCGGCCGCTACCGCGGCACGGTCCGCACCGACGGCCTGCGCTGGGTCAACCCGCTGACCTCCCGCACCAAGATCTCCACCCGCGTGCGCAACCACGAGACGGCGGTGCTGAAGGTCAACGACGCCTACGGCAACCCGATCGAGCTGGCGGCGGTCGTGGTGTGGCGGGTGGAGGACACCGCCCGCGCCTCCTTCGAGGTGGAGGACTTCACCGAGTTCGTCGAGACGCAGACCGAGGCCGCGGTCCGGCACATCGCGATCGAGTACCCGTACGACGCGCACGAGGAGGGCGGCCTGTCGCTGCGCGGCGACGCCGAGGAGATCACCGAGAAGCTCGCCCTCGAACTCCAGGCGCGCGTGGAGGCCGCCGGTGTGCGGATCATCGAGTCCCGCTTCACGCACCTCGCGTACGCTCCGGAGATCGCCTCCGCGATGCTCCAGCGCCAGCAGGCCGGCGCGGTGGTGGCGGCCCGCAAGCAGATCGTCGAGGGCGCGGTGGGCATGGTCGAACTGGCCCTGAACCGGCTGACGGAGGAGGACATCGTGGATCTGGACCCCGAGCGCAAGGCCGCCATGGTCTCCAACCTGATGGTCGTCCTGTGCGGCGACCGCGCGGCCCAGCCCGTCGTCAACGCCGGGACCCTCTACCAGTGAGCCCCTCCGAGGCCGGGACCGGCGCCGAGGAGCCCGGCGGCCCGCAGCGCGCACCGCGGGAGTCCGCCGCGCGCGCGGCGGGCCGGCAGGCGCGCAAGCAGGTCCTGCTCCGGTTGGACCCGCAGGTGTACGACGCCCTCGCCCGCTGGGCGGGCGAGGAGCTGCGCAGCGCGAACGCCCAGATCGAGTTCCTGCTGCGGCGCGCCCTGTCCGAGGCCGGCCGGCTCCCGGGCGGGGCCGCGCCCATCCCGCCGCGCGGCCGGCCCCGCTCCGCTCCCGGGCCCTGAAGCCGCTGCCGGTCAGCGGGTCCGGGTCAGCAGGACGAAGCCGTTCTCCTCGGCCACCGTCCGGTACCCCGAGGCCCGCAGGTCGGAGAGGGCGACCAGCTCCTGCATCGGGTCGAGCGGCCAGTGCAGTTGCGGGGACACCGCGGTGTCGACCACGACCCACTGCGGATCGGGCCGGCTGTCGCCCCAGCCGAACAGGCTGACGCTCGTGCGGTCGGCCAGCTGCGGCACCAGGTGGTTCGAGGCCTGGACGGTGGCGCCGTCCGGGATCCTGTCCAGCACGCGGTGGGCCACCGCGACCCGCGGATCGGTCTTCCAGAAGGCCGGCCTGAGCAGTTGCCCGAGCGAGTACACCGGCAGCAGCATCAGGCACACGCCGGCCGCCCCCGCCAGGTACCGGCGCAGCCCGGCGGGCGTGGTGCCGCGCCGCAGGAGGGCGTCGAGGAAGGCGGCGAACACGATCGGCATCAGCGTGAGCGAGTAGTGGAAGCCGGTCCCCCAGTGGGACGAGTCCTCCGAGAGCCCGCGCCACAGCACGGTCGGAACGGCCACCAGGACCAGCGGGGAGCGCAGCGCCAGGAAGAGGGTCGGCGCCAGCAGCATCACCAGGGTCGCCACCTTGGTCTCGGGGGTGACCAGGCCGACCGTGGCCTTCTCCAGCAGACGGCCGATGCCGCCGCCCGCGCCCGGCGGGAATCCGCCCAGGTCGGCGGTGTACGCGTACGAGCCGGCCGGGTTGAACGCCGGCAGCACCACGAGCAGCGTCAGCAGCATGCACCCGACGCTGCCCGCGGCCGCGGCGATCCCGAGCCACCGCCGCCGTCCCGGGCCGGCACTCCGGGCGGCCAGCAGGGCGATCACGGCCACCGTGAGCCCCATGTCCTCCTTCACCAGCAGCATCGGCAGCGCCCACAGCACGGCCGCGCGCAGCCTCCCCTGTCCGAGGGCGCACAGCGAGCAGGCCAGCAGCGGGACCGCGAAGGCCCACTCGTGGAAGTCGAAGCCGACCGCGCTCGCGATCCCCCACGAGAGCCCGTAGCAGAGCCCGAACACCAGGGCGGCGGCGGTCCCCAGCGCCTTGTGCGCCCACCGCATCAGCGGCAGCGCGCTGACCGCGACCAGCGCGGCCTGTGCGACGAGCAGGGTCCGCGGCGAGGGCCACAGCCGGTAGAAGGGCGCGAGCAGGGCCAGGACCGGGGAGAAGTGGTCGCCGAGGAGGGGGAACCCGGGCCCCTTGACCTCGGAGACGGGCAGGTGGCCGTGCGCGTAGGAGCGGACGCCCTGCTCGAAGATGGCCAGGTCGAAGCTGTTCGAGAGCAACTGCTCGTGCAGGCGCAGCGAGAGCGTGGCGTGGACGAGGAAGAGCCCGCAGACCACCGACCACATCCACCACGGCGGTGCCGGGCGCCGGGCGCTCGGGCCGGCCGCCGGGCCCTGCGCGGCCGCGCGGGGCGGCGTACCGGACTGCTGGGGCGGGAGCGCGGGCGTACCGGTGGTTCCGGTGGGGGGTGCGTGCATGGCGCGCCTTTCGAAAAGCAGGGCCGATGCCCTCAAACTGCCAGCCGTCCCGCGGCCGGGCGCCGAGCCGCCGCACCCGGGGCCAAAGTCCCTTCGAATGGCGCAGGGGCGGGCCGGACGTCCGCTCTGCACCCGGTGTATACACTGCGGGTATACACCGCATGTATAGTCGCCGCCATGTCCATCGGTCACACCCTCCTCGGCCTCCTGGAGGCCGGTCCGCGGCACGGCTACGACCTCAAGCGCGCCTTCGACGAGAAGTTCGGCCACGACCGCCCCCTCGCGTACGGGCAGGTCTACTCGACCATGTCCCGCCTCCTGAAGAACGGCCTCGTCGAGGTCGACGGGATCGAGGCCGGCGGCGGACCCGACCGCAAGCGGTACGCCATCACCGACGCCGGCATCACCGACGTCTCCGCCTGGCTCGCCCAGCCCGAGAAGCCCGAGCCCTACCTCCAGTCGACCCTGTACACCAAGGTCGTCCTCGCCCTGCTCACCGGCCGCAGCGCCGACGAGCTGCTGGACACCCAGCGCGCCGAGCACCTGCGGCTCATGCGCATCCTGACCCAGCGCAAGCGCAAGGGCGACCTCGCCGACCAGCTCGTCTGCGACCACGCCCTGTTCCACTTGGAGGCGGACCTGCGCTGGCTGGAGCTGACCGCCGCCCGCCTCGACCAACTCGCCCGGGAGGTACGCCGATGACCCCGGCCGGCACCCTGCTGTCCGCCACCGGCCTGCGCAAGGCGTACGGTCCCACGAACGCCCTCGACGGCGCCGACTTCTCCATCCACCCCGGCGAGGTCGTCGCCGTCATGGGCCCCTCCGGCTCGGGCAAGTCGACCCTGCTGCACTGCCTGGCCGGCATCGTCACCCCCGACGCCGGCACCATCACGTACGCGGGCCGCGAGCTGTCCGCCATGAACGACGCCGAGCGCAGCGCCCTGCGCCGCACCGAGTTCGGCTTCGTCTTCCAGTTCGGCCGGCTCGTCCCGGAACTGACCTGCGTGGAGAACGTCGCGCTCCCGCTGCGCCTGACCGGCGTCAAGCGCAAGGAGGCCGAGCGCACCGCCCTGCAGCGGATGCAGCAGCTCCAGGTGGAGGACCTGGCCCGCAAGCGGCCCGGCGAGGTCAGCGGCGGCCAGGGCCAGCGCGTCGCGGTCGCCCGCTCCCTGGTGACCGACCCGCGCGTGATCTTCGCCGACGAGCCCACCGGCGCCCTGGACTCCCTCAACGGCGAGCTCGTGATGCAGCTGCTGACCGAGGCCGCCCGCTCGGCGAACACCGCCGTCGTCCTCGTCACGCACGAGACCCGGGTGGCGGCGTACTCCGACCGGGAGATCGTCGTGCGCGACGGCAGGGCCCGGGACATGGAGCGCGCCGTATGAGCACCCCGAGGGCATGGGCCCGCGACCTCGCCCTCGGCGTCCGGTTCGCGTTCACCGGCGGCCGCGAGGGCTGGATCCGCACGCTCCTGACCGGGGTGGGCGTCGGCCTCGGCGTCGCCCTGCTGCTGGTCACCAGCGCGGTGCCGAACGCCCTGCACGCCCGCGACACCCGCGCCGCCGCCCGCGCGACCCTGGACGGGGCGGCCACCGCCGACGCCCCCGGCCCGAACACCCTGCTGACCGTCCACGCCGACCAGAGCTACCGCTCGTACGGCGTCGACGGGCTGCTGGTCCAGCCCGAGGGGCCGAAGGCCCCGCTGCCGCCCGGCCTGAAGAAGTACCCCGGCCCCGGCGAGCTGGCCGTCTCCCCCGCCCTGGACCGGCTGCTGAAGACCGGCGAGGGCGCCCTGCTGCGCGAGCGGCTCGACGGGCGGATCGTCTCGACCATCGGCGACGCGGGCCTGGTCGGCCCCGGCGAACTCTTCTTCTACGCGGGCACCGACCGGCTCGCCCCGGTGGTGCAGCGGGAACCGGGCACCAGCCCGGTCCAGCGGATCACCGGCTTCGGCAACGACCTCGAGGCCCCGCCCCTCGACCCGGTCCTCACCCTGCTCGCGCTGCTGACCGTCGTGGCGCTGCTCATGCCGGTCGCCGTGTTCATCGCGACCGCCGTGCGCTTCGGCGGCGAACGCCGCGACCGCCGCCTGGCCGCGCTGCGCCTGGTCGGCGCCGACGGCCGGATGACCCGCCGGATCGCCGCGGGCGAGGCGCTCGCCGGCTCGGCGGCCGGCCTGCTGCTCGGCACCGGCTTCTTCCTCGCCGGCCGCCGGCTCACCCCGTACGCGGGCGTGCGGCGGCTGAGCGTCTTCCCCGACGACCTCGCCCCGCAGCCCTGGCTGGCGGCGGTCATCGCGGTCGCCGTGCCCGCGGCCGCCGTCGCCGTGACCCTGTTCGCGCTGCGCAGCGTCGTCATCGAACCGCTCGGCGTGGTGCGGGTCGGCGCCCCGCGCAGGCGCCGGATCTGGTGGCGGCTGCTCACCCCGCTCGCCGGGCTCGGCCTCCTCGTGCCGATGACGGGCCGCGGCAACTCCCACGGCCGCTTCAACGAAGGGCAGGTCACCGCGGGCGTGGTGCTGCTGCTGATCGGCACCACCGCCCTGCTGCCCTACCTGCTGGAGCGGATCGTCGCCCGGCTCGGCGGCGCCGGCCCGGTCTCCTGGCAGCTGGCCGTGCGCCGGCTCCAGCTCACCAGCGGGGCCGCCGCCCGGCTCGTCGCCGGCATCGCGGTGGCCGTCGCGGGGGCCATCGCCCTGCAGATGGTCTTCGCGGGCGCCGAGCGCGACTACACCGACGAGACCGGCCAGGACCCCGGCCGCGCCGCCCTCTCCGTCCTGGTCCGCACCGGCACCCCGGAGACCACCGAGGCCCTCGGCCGGACCCTGGCCGGGGCCCGGGGGATCGCCCGGGCCATCCCGCTCGGCTCCACCACGGCCTCGCGCACGCAGCAGGTCGGGGAGGACCACAGCTCCATCGGCATGACCATCGGCAGCTGCACCGCCCTCGCCGAGCTCGCCGAGCTGCCCTCGTGCGCGGACGGCGACGTCTTCCTGCTGACCGGCGGGGCCCGCGGCACCCCGGGCTACCACTCCGAGAGCGCCCGGGCGGGCGAGAAGCTCTTCACCGGCAACGTCTACGGCCAGGAGGGCGCGCAGCCGGTCGGCTGGACGGTGCCCGCCGGCGCCCGGTCCGTTCCCGCGCGCAAGGACCCGATGGGCAACCTGCGCACGGGCGTCCTGGTGACCCCGGCCGCCGCACCGAAGGGCCTGGGCGACTTCCGCTCCGCGCAGGTGTACCTGCGCCTCGACCCGGCCGTGCCGGACGCGCTGGAGCGGGCCCGTACGGCGGTCTTCAAGGCCGATCCGCTGGCCGTGCCCATGACCCTCGCCGCGATCCGCACCGACGCGCAGTACGCCACGGTGCGCAGCGGGCTGTTCGTCGGGTCCGCGTGCGTGCTGGTGCTGATCGGCTGCAGCCTGCTGGTCTCGCAGCTGGAGCAGCTGCGCGAGCGCAGGCCGCTGCTCTCCGCCCTGGTCGCCTTCGGCACCCGGCGCTCCACGCTGAGCCTGTCGGTGCTGTGGCAGACGGCCCTGCCGGTCGGGCTCGGCCTGGCCCTGGCCACCGCCGCCGGGCTGGGGCTCGGTGCGGTGCTGATGCGGATGGCGGACCTGGAGGTCCGCATCGACTGGGGCGCGGTCGCGGGCATGGCGGGCATCGGCGGCGCGGTGGTCGCGGGGGTGACCCTGCTCAGCCTGCCGCCGCTGCTGCGCCTGATGCGCCCCGACGGCCTGCGCACGGAGTAGCCCGGCCCGTGGCGCGGCGGGAACCGGCCCGGCCGGTGCGCCCGCCGCAGCCGCCGCGCCCGCTCCCGGCGGCCCGTCCTACTCGGCGGGCCACACCGGGAGCGGGCGCACCGCTTCGCGCAGGGCATCCGCGACGGCCCGGAACTCCTCCTGGCGGGCGGTGCCCGTCCGCATGGCGAGGGCGATCCGCCGGGAGGGCGCGGGCTCCGCGAAGTACCCGGTGGCCAGGTGCTCGTTGCGGGCGGTCTCCAGGCGCAGCGCGGTGCGCGGCAACAGGGTGACGCCCAGTCCCCCTGCGACCAGCTGTACGAGGGTGGACAGCCCGGCGGCGGTCGTGGTGACGTCGGCCCCGTCGGTGCGCCCCGCCTCGCGGCAGATGTCCAGGGCCTGGTCGCGCAGGCAGTGCCCCTCGTCGAGCAGCAGCAGCTGCAGGCCCCGCAGTTCCTCGCGGGGGATGTCGCGCCGCCCTGCGAGCGGGTGCTCCCTGGGGGCGAGCAGGACGAAGTCCTCGTCGAAGACGGGCAGTTCGGTGACCCCCGGCACGCCGAGCGGCACCGCGAGCAGCAGCAGGTCGAGCCGGCCGGCGGCCAGCCCGTCCAGCAGCGAGGCCGTCTGCTCCTCGTGCACCTGGAGGTCCATGCGCGGGTAGCGCCGGTGGAACAGGCCGAGCACGGTCGGCAGCAGGTACGGGGCGACCGTGGGGATCACGCCGAGCCGCAGGATGCCGGTGAAGGGGGCGCGGACCGCCTCGGCCTCCTCCAGCAGGGCGCCCATGGCCTCGAGCACGGCCCGGGCCCGGCCGGCGATCCGCTCGCCCGCCGGGGAGAGCAGCACCTTGCGGGTGGTGCGCTCCAACAGCTGCACGCCGAGGGCCTCCTCCAGCGCGGAGACGGCCCCCGACAGCGCCGGCTGGCTCATTCCGATCGCCGCGGCGGCGTCCCGGAAGTGCAGGTGCTCGGCGACGGCTGCGAACGCGCGCAGCTGTGCGAGCGTCGCCTGCTTCGCTCCTCTATTACCGACAGCCACTGATAGGGACCTCCGATCACCCGCCACAAGACTAGCTATTTCCGCAATCAATGCAGCTGTGTCAGCATGTGAGATCCGTCCAACCCTCACGGAAACTGCCCAAAAAGGGCGGTTTCCTGTCCGCAAGGAGAGCACGTGCTCACTGTCGGTGACAAGTTCCCCACGTACGATCTGACCGCCTGCGTCTCGCTCGAGGCCGGCAAGGAGTTCGCGCAGATCGACCACAAGACCTACGAGGGCAAGTGGCGCGTGGTGTTCTTCTGGCCGAAGGACTTCACCTTCGTCTGCCCGACCGAGATCGCCGCCTTCGGCAAGCTCAACGAGGAGTTCGCCGACCGCGACGCCCAGATCCTCGGCGTCTCCGGCGACTCCGAGTTCGTCCACCACGCCTGGCGCAAGGACCACGCCGACCTGCGCGACCTGCCCTTCCCGATGCTGGCCGACTCCAAGCACGAGCTGATGCAGGCCTGTGGCGTGCAGGGCGAGGACGGCTTCGCGCAGCGCGCCGTCTTCATCGTCGACCAGAACAACGAGATCCAGTTCTCGATGGTGACCGCCGGCTCCGTGGGCCGTAACCCCAAGGAGGTCCTGCGGGTCCTCGACGCCCTGCAGACGGACGAGCTGTGCCCCTGCAACTGGAACAAGGGCGAGGACACCCTGGACGCGGGCGCCCTGCTGGCCGGTGAGTGACGGATGTCCCTCGACTCCCTCAAGTCCGCCATACCGGACTTCGCCAAGGACCTGAAGCTGAACCTCGGTTCGGTCATCGGCAACCAGAACACCCTCTCGCAGCAGCAGCTGTGGGGCACGGTCCTGTCCTGCGCGATCGCCGCCCGCTCCGGGCGCGTCCTGCGTGAGCTGGAGCCGGAGGCGAAGGCCGCCCTGTCGCCCGAGGCGTACACGGCCGCCAAGTCCGCCGCCGCCGTCATGGCGATGAACAACGTCTTCTACCGCACCCGCCACCTGCTCTCCGACCCGGAGTACGGCACGCTGCGGGCCGGCCTGCGGATGAACGTCATCGGCAACCCGGGCGTGGAGAAGGTCGACTTCGAGCTGTGGTCGCTCGCGGTCTCCGCGATCAACGGCTGCGGCCAGTGCCTCGACTCGCACGAGCAGGTCCTGCGCAAGGCCGGCGTCGACCGCGAGACGATCCAGGAGGCCTTCAAGATCGCCTCGGTGATCCAGGCCGTCGCCGTGACCCTCGACGCCGAGGACGCCCTCGCCACCGAGTAGCACCCCCGCACCGCCCCGTACGGTCGCTCCGTACGCGCCGCGCGCGGACGAGGGCCCCGCAGCCGTTCCCGGCCGCGGGGCCCTTGCTCATGGCCGCCTCACTTGCGCAGGCGGCCCATCAGGACCCGCATGTCCTCGATCATCGCCGTCTTGACCGCGTCCTCGTCCGGCTGCGGGGCCCCGTCGGTGTCCCCGAGCCAGCCCACCGACAGCGTGAACACCGCCCCGCCGTCGAGCACCTGCAGCCGCGGCCCGGCGCCGGCGCCCGCGAAGTGGGTGGTCATCAGCGCCTTCTCCCCCAGCCCCGGCACCTGCTCCACGTCGGCGGGGGCCTGGAGCGCGTCCATGAAGCTGCCCGGCCCGGTCCCGAACTCGGCCTGCGGGTCGGTCTTCTTGTGCAGCTCGACCATCGTCTGCATCTGGTACGAGGTGCCCCCCTCGACCCATTCGGTGAAGTACTCGCAGTGCGACCAGTCCAGGGCCGGGCTCTCCCGGTGGGTCGGGTGGTCGCTCATGGAGGGCGCGGTCACCTTCAGCAGGGTGTTCAGCCGCGCGTCCTTGCACAGGTTCTCGGTGTGCCGGTACTCGATGCGCGGCGCCGCGGAGGAACGTTCCTGTAATGCCGGTACGGTCGTCCACACCGCCGAGGCCAGCACCACCCCGGCGAGCCCCCACAGCCACGGGGCGCGCTGCCCCCGTACCGCGGCCTCGGGCGGATCGGGACGGGCGGGCTCCTGCGCCCGGTCCTGCTCCCACTCCCCCTCCAGCTCAGGCTCGCTGATCACTGCCGGCCTCCCGGGCGGCCTGCTCCATCGCGGTCGCCCCGTGCGGGCCCGGTCCGATCGACGCGGCCCCGTGCAGGAGCTGGTCGCGCGAGTACGCCTTCAGGTAGCCGACCACGGTGTTGGTGACGGCGACGAGCGGGACGGCGACCACCGCTCCGCCGATGCCCGCGACCATGCCGCCGGCGGCCACCGCCAGCACCACCGCGAGCGGGTGGACCCGTACCGCCCGGCCGAGGATGAACGGCTGCAGCACGTGTCCCTCGATCTGCTGCACGGCCAGCACCACGCCCAGCACCAGCAGCGCCGTCCACGGCCCCTGGGTCACCAGGGCGACGACCACGGCCAGGGCCCCGGAGACCACCGCGCCGACCAGCGGGATGAAGGCGAACAGGAAGATGAAGACGGCGAGCGGCACCGCCATCGGCACCTTCAGGAAGTACAGGCCGAGGCCGATGAAGATGGCGTCGATGAGCGCGACCAGGACGGTGCCGCGCACGTACGCGGTCAGCGTCCGCCAGGCGCGCGGACCGGCTCCGGCGACGCCCGGGCGGGCCGCGGCGGGGACCAGGCCCAGCACCCAGCCCCAGATGCGCGCGCCGTCGTAGAGCAGGAACAGCGTCGAGAACATCGCGAGCAGCATGCCGGTGAGCACCTCGACGAGGACGGTGACGCCCTGGAGGCCGGCCGAGGTGATCTGCTCGGTGTTGGTGCCGATGGTCTCGGTGAGGTTCTTCGCGATGTCGTTGATCTGCTTCTCGGTCACGTGGAACGGACTGTCCAGTGCCCAGAGTTTGAGCTCGTTGATGCCGTCGCGGACGCGGGCGGAGAGGTCGTCGAGGTTCTCCATCACCTGCCAGACCACGAACCAGCCGACCAGCCCGATGACCACGAAGCCGAGCACCGCGGTCACGGCGGTCGCGAGCCCCCGCGGCAGGCCGAGCCGGCGCAGCCGGACGACGAACGGCTGGAGCAGGGCGGTCACCAGCAGGGCCGCGGCGAAGGCGAGGACGACCAGGCGGACTTCGCTGATCACCTTCATCAGCACCCAGAGCATCCCGGCGAGCATCAGCAGCCGCCAGCTGACCTCGGCGGCGACCCGCATGCCCCACGGGACCACGCTCGCCGGGTGCGGCCGCTCGGGCAGGCCGGGGTGGTGGGGGTGGCCGGCGGCGGCTCCGGGCGCCGGTCCCGGCGGGACGGAGGCGGCCGGCGGCACGGGCGGGACCGCGGGGGTCGCAGCGACGCCGGCGGTCTCCGCCTCGACCTCGGCGCGCCGCGCGTCGAGCCTGGCCTCCATCCGGCTCAGTTTGTTCCCGAGCCGGCCGAGCCAGCCTGCGGTCTTCCCCATCTCGATCCTTTCCCCCCGCCCGTGGACACGCCTCGACCGACCGTACACGCGAGGAGCCCCGCACCGTAGGACGGTGCGGGGCTCCCCCGGGTTGAGCGGTGCGGCGGGGCCTCTAGTACCAGCCGTTGGCCTGGTGGAAGCTCCAGGCGCCACAGGGGCTGCCGTAGCGGTCGTTCATGTAGTTCAGGCCCCACTGGATCTGCGTGGCCGGGTTGGTGCGCCAGTCGGAGGCGACCGAGGACATCTTCGAGCCGGGGAGCGCCTGGACCAGGCCGTACGCGCCCGAGGACGAGTTGACGGCCTTGTAGTTCCAGGTGGACTCCTCGTTCACGATGTTCGAGAAGCACTGGAACTGACCGGACGGGACGATCTGGCGGGCGATGTCCTTCACCTGCGCGACCGTGTAGGAGCCCTGGACCGCGAAGTCGGAGGCGTCGCGGGTCGCGGAGCGGCTCGCGATCTGCTCCTTCTCCTCGCGCTCCTTCTTCGCCTTCTCGTCCGCCGCCTTCTGCGCCTCGGCCTTCTTGGCCTTGGCGTCCTCGGCGGCCTGGAGGCGCGCGGCCTCCTCGGCGGAGCGGCGGGCGTCGGTGTCGGCACCCTGGGCGAGGGCGTCGGCCTGCTGCGTCAGGGAACCGCTCTGGACCTCGGCCTGCTCGCCGACCGGAATGTCAGTGAGGAGGGTCGCCCCGGACGCGGTGGTCTCGAGATCGTTCGAGGAGGGGTCGCCTGCGGCAACGCCCACGACTGCGCCGACGGTGGTGACCGCGGTGGCCGAGGCCACTGCAAACCCCCGGACCGAGATCCGGCTCACACGATGTCCTTCCAGCAGCGTCCGCAGTGACCGGGCGGGCGCACGAGTGCCCCTCGCACTGGCCTCCGTGGAACTGCGGTCACTGGAGGCGCTGGCCCGTGGGCAACCCCCTTGCGGGGGCTGCCGCGTGGTGCTCGGGCGGCATACGGCGAACGACTGTGGAGTTGTGGTGCTGCGCGTACCGCCGGGAAAACAACCGGAGATACAGGTATGCCGTATGCGGGGCCTGACGGAAAACAGACTCTGCCGGACCCCGACACCGCAAGGCAATTCTGCGTTGCGTGGGAAAGGTCACACCTGGCATGTTGCGGTTGGTTCGGACAAAGACCTGTGCAGCACGGCGCCGCCCGGCTAGGCTCTCGGGCCTTTGCCGGGCGGCGCCAACTCACCGTCCCGCTATGGGCGTTTTGACGCCCCTTGTGACTACAAGCTCTCCAGCATCTCCGTCACCAGGGCGGCGATCGGGGAGCGCTCGGAGCGCGTGAGCGTCACGTGGGCGAACAGCGGATGCCCCTTCAGCTTCTCGACGACGGCGACGACTCCGTCGTACCGGCCGACCCGCAGGTTGTCCCGCTGGGCGACGTCGTGGGTCAGAACGACCCGGGAATTCGCCCCGACTCGGGACAGAACGGTCAGGAGGACGTTGCGCTCCAGCGACTGCGCCTCGTCGACGATCACGAAGGCGTCGTGCAGCGAGCGGCCGCGGATGTGCGTGAGCGGCAGGACCTCCAGCATCCCGCGGTTCAGCACCTCATCGATGACCTCCCGCCCGGCCACCGCCGAGAGGGTGTCGAAGACCGCCTGCGCCCAGGGGCTCATCTTCTCCGACTGGTCGCCGGGCAGGTACCCGAGCTCCTGGCCGCCCACCGCGTACAGCGGCCGGAAGACCATCACCTTCTGGTGCTGGCGGCGCTCCAGCACCGCCTCCAGGCCCGCGCACAGCGCCAGCGCCGACTTGCCGGTGCCGGCCCGGCCGCCCATGGAGATGATGCCGACCTCCGGGTCGAGCAGCAGGTCCAGCGCGATGCGCTGCTCGGCGCTGCGGCCGTGCAGCCCGAAGGCCCCGCGGTCGCCCCGGACGAGGCGCACACTGCCGTCGGCGGTGACGCGGCCCAGCGCCTTGCCGCGCTCGGACTGCAGGACGAGCCCGGTGTGCACGGGCAGTTCGGCGGCCTCCGGCACGTACAGCCGCTCCTCGGAGTAGAGGAGGTCGACCTGCTCGCCGGAGAGGGCGAGCTCGCTCATGCCGGTCCATCCGGCGTCGGTGATGGCGAGTTCGGCGCGGTACTCCTCGGCGAGCAGCCCCACGGAGGAGGCCTTGATGCGCAGCGGGAGATCCTTCGAGACGACCGTGACGTCGTAGCCCTCGGCCTGGAGGTTGCGGGCGACCGCGAGGATCCGCGAGTCGTTGTCCCCCAGCCGGAAGCCCGCCGGCAGGACGCCGGGGTCGGAGTGGTTGAGCTCGACACGCAGGGTGCCGCCCAGGTCGCCCACCGGGATGGGGGCGTCGAGTCGGCCGTTGCGGACCCGGAAGTCGTCCAGCAGGCGCAGGGCCTGGCGGGCGAAGTAGCCGAGCTCGGGATGGTGGCGCTTGGCCTCCAGCTCGGTGATCACCACGATCGGGAGCACGACCTCGTGCTCCTCGAAGCGGGTGATCGCATTGGGGTCTGCCAGCAGGACGCTGGTGTCGAGGACGTAGGTCCGCCTGTCGGGCAGGCGGCGCTTTGTGCTGGTCACCACGGAAGGACGTACCCCCTCGGAAGAGGTCGGGCCATGAAGACCGGACCGGTCATCGGCACCCCTGCGAGGGCCGACTCCGGCCCTCCCACTCCGTCCGTGCGAACCGCACGTGCGTCCTGGCGCAAAGGGCCTCCCGGGCGGACGGCCCCATGCCGCCCGCTGAGACTCGACACCCGTGGATCGGGCATCGACCTGAAAGGGGTATTCCCCGATCAGGCACGGCCATGCCATGGCATATGACGGACGCTCGGTGAAGCCCAGGTGAAGGGCTTGCGGCGGTGACGGGTGCGCCGGGGGCGGCGGGGGTGACGGGCGGGGCGGGCGGCCGGCCGAAGGGGCTCCGCCCGGGGGCGGGGCGGGGGCCGGCCGAAGGGGCTCCGCCCGGGGGCGGGCCGAGGGGGCGTCAGAAAGCTCCGCCGCCCCCGCCGCTGTCCTCAGGTCCCGTAGCGCCGGTGGCGGGCGGCGTAGTCGCGCAGCGCCCGCAGGAAGTCGACCTTGCGGAAGGCCGGCCAGAACACCTCGCAGAAGTAGTACTCCGAGTGGGCGCTCTGCCACAGCATGAACCCGGACAGGCGCTGCTCGCCGCTGGTGCGGATCACCAGGTCCGGGTCGGGCTGACCGCGCGTGTAGAGGTGCTCCGCGATGTGGTCGATGTCGAGGATCTCGGCGAGCTCCTCGAAGGAGGTGCCCTTCTCCGCGTGCTCCAGCAGGAGCGAGCGGACCGCGTCGGCGATCTCCTGGCGGCCGCCGTAGCCGACGGCGACGTTGACCAGTATTCCCTTGATGTCGTGGGTGGCCTGCTCGGCCTCCTTGAGCACCGTCTGGGTCTGCGCCGGCAGGATGTCGAGGTTGCCCACGTGGTGGACGCGCCAGCGGCCGTCGGCGGCCAGGCCGCGGACGGTGTTCTCGATGATGTTGAGCAGCGGGCGGAGCTCGTTCTCCGGCCGGTCCAGGTTGTCCGTGGACAGCATCCACAGGGTGACCACCTCGACGTCCGTCTCGGTGCACCAGCCCAGCATCTCGGAGATCTTGTCGGCACCGGCCTGGTGGCCCTGTTCGGTGGTGCCTCCGGACGCCTTCGCCCAGCGCCTGTTGCCGTCCAGGATCACACCGATGTGCTTGGGCGACGCGGCATGGTCGAGGCGGCCTTCCACCCGGCGTGCATAGAGCTTGTACACCAGGTCGCGCAGCTTCACGATCTTCCAGCCCCTCCGTGCGATGCCCCCGTGCGAAATGCGGTCCCTCCCCCGAGGGCGCCACATTACTGCGCGGTGGGATCGGGTACCCAACTCGGTCTGTCACAAGTCCGTGATAGAGAGGACAACGTGACTGATACCAATCCCTATCGGGCAGAGCCCGCCCGCTACGACTCCATGGAGTACCGCCGCACCGGCCGCAGCGGCCTCAAGCTTCCCGCCGTCTCCCTCGGCCTCTGGCACAACTTCGGCGACGACAAGTCCCTGGAGACCCAGCGGGCGATCCTGCGCCGCGCCTTCGACCTCGGCATCACCCACTTCGACCTGGCGAACAACTACGGCCCGCCGCCCGGCTCGGCCGAGCTGAACTTCGGCAAGCTGCTCGCGCAGGACTTCGCCCCGTACCGCGACGAGCTGATCATCTCCAGCAAGGCCGGCTACCTGATGCACCCCGGCCCGTACGGCGAGTGGGGCAGCCGCAAGTACCTGCTGAGCTCGCTCGACGCCTCCCTGAAGCGGATGGGCCTGGACTACGTCGACATCTTCTACTCGCACCGCTTCGACCCGGAGACCCCGCTCGAGGAGACGATGGGCGCCCTGGCCTCCGCGGTGCAGCAGGGCAAGGCGCTCTACGTCGGCATCTCCTCGTACACCGCGGAGCAGTCCGCCGAGGCGGCGGGCATCCTGCGCGAAATGGGTGTGCGGCCGCTGATCCACCAGCCCTCGTACTCCATGATCAACCGCTGGACGGAGGAGGACGGGCTGCTCGACACCCTGGAGGAGGCCGGCATGGGCTGCATCTCCTTCGCGCCGCTCGCGCAGGGCCTGCTGACCGGCAAGTACCTGGGGGGCATCCCGGAGGGCTCCCGGGCCGCCGCGGGCAAGTCGCTGGACCCGGCCCTGCTCTCCGAGGAGGTGCTGCGCCGCCTGACCGGCCTGAACGAGATCGCGGCCCGGCGCGGGCAGTCGCTGGCGCAGCTGGCGCTGATGTGGGTCCTGCGGGACGAGCGGATGACCTCGGCGCTGATCGGCGCGTCGAGCGTGAAGCAGCTGGAGGAGAACGTGGCCGCGCTGGCGGGCGCGCCGCTGTCGGAGGAGGAGCTGAAGGAGATCGACTCCTTCGCCGTCTCGACCCCGGGCACCAACATCTGGGCGCAGCGCGGCTGACCTGCGTCTTTGCCGTGCGGGCGCGGGGGGACCGGGCGGAAAGGAAAACGGGCCGGTCCGTGGGGGGGATACGGACCGGCCCGAGGGGGGGGTTCCACCATAACCCTTCGTAAAGCGTGATGCGTGCATCAGCGCGGAATGATTACGCTCCGAAACCACCCAGGAGCACTCCGGTGAGGGCGCCGGCCACCATGAAGGGGCCGAAGGGGAACGCCTGCTTCCGCCCTGCCGGGCGCCGCAGCACAAGGCCGAGGCCGTACAGGGCCCCGTAGAGGAAGCCGGCGAAGGCCCCGAGGGCCCATACCCCCCACCCGTACCACCCAAGAGCGACCCCCAGCGCGAGCGCCAGCTTGACGTCGCCGAAGCCGAGGCCGGCGGGGTTGATCAGAAACAGCAGGAGGTACGCGCCGCCGAGCGCGGCCCCGCCGAGCAGTGCGAGCCGCCAGGAGCCGGCGGCGCCGGGCAGGAGCGCAGCGCCCCCGAGCCCGAGGGCGAGGCCGCCGGCCAGCGGCAGCGTGAGCACGTCGGGCAGCCGCTGCACGGTCCGGTCGACGAGCGCGAGGACGACGAGCACGGGCACGAGCCCGATGAACACCAGGGCCTCGGGCCGCGCCCCGGTGCCGGCGGCGAGGGCGGCGCACACGGCGGCGGTCAGCAGGGCGGTGCGGCCGGGGCGGGGGCCGTAGCGGTGGGCCGGCCCGCTCGGGGCGCCGCCGCCCGTGCAGCGGGCGGCACCCCACCACCCGCCCAGGGGGTGCCCGCGGGGGCACCGGCCCCGCCACGGCTCGCCCGCCGGGACGGAGAGCCGGTAGACCACCCGGGGGACCCGGAGCCCGACCAGCCCCCCGTACCCTCCGGCGAGAACGACCACCACCACACCCATCCGCCGAAGCTAATCCCCCCACCCCACGAAGACACGGGCCCCCGGACCCAACCCTCCGCTGCCGGGGGCACGACGGCCTGGCGGCCAACCTCCCGGGGCCCGCCCCCAGCCCCGCGCCTCACAGGGGGGCGGGAGAGGCTGAAGCAACGCCCTCAGGCCCGAACGTGCACGGCACCCGGCCAACCTTCCCGGGGCTCCGCCCCAGACCCCGCGCCTCAAACGCCGGCGAGGCTGGATCTGCCGGACCACGGCCCTGCAGCACCGCCACACCCAGCCGCACGGCACTTGAGCCCACCGGACGCGAAGCGGCCGGCACTCCCAGCCCGCACCACACCCGAGCCGACCGGACGCGAAGCGGCCGGGGCTTCCAGCCCGCGCGGCGCTTGAGCGCACCGGTGCGGAGCGGGCGGAGCCGGCGCTTGGCGGGGGCCGGGGCCGCAGGTCCCGGTTTCGGGAAGGGGCGGGGAGGGGAAGGGCCCCGCAGGGCAGCGGCCCGCGGCCCGACGGCCCGCGGCCCGACGGCCGACCGGGAGGGCAGCCAGCACGGCAGGGTCGGGGCCGGGTAGGCCGGGCCGGGTAGGCCGGGCGGGAATGAGGGGTATGGGGCGGCGGTGGGTGGACGGGGCGGGCGTGCTGCGGGTGGGCGGGGACGGCCCGCCGATCCCCCTGGAGGTGGCGGCCTCCTACCGCGCCCGAACCCGCGGCCTCCTGGGCCGCCCCGGCATCGAGGGCGCCCTCCTCCTCACCCCCGCCACCTCCGTCCACACCTTCGGCATGCGCTTCCCCATCGACGTCGCCCACCTGGACCGCGCCCTCCGCGTCATCGCCGTGACCACCATGCCCCCGGGCCGCCTCGGCCTGCCCCGCCTCCGCGCCCGCCACGTCCTGGAGGCGGAGGCCGGCGCCATGGCCGCCTGGGGCCTGCACACCGGCACCACGCTCACCCTCGCCCTCACCCCCGACGCCGCTCCCCCGGGCGGCACCCCGGGCCGTCTCACCTCGCGCTAGGCGGCACGCGGCCCCGGCGATAGGTTGGTGCGGTTGGGCTGGGGCGGTGTCTGGGGAGCGGGCGGCGGCATGACGGAGAACGCGCGGGTGGCGGCGCTGGAGCAGATCATGCCGGCGACCCACGGCGCCGACGAGGACATCGACTGGCAGGCGGCGGAGGCCGTCTGGAACACCCGTTTCCCAGCCGACTACGTCGCCTTCATGGGCCGCTTCGGCGCGGGCTCCATCAACGGCGAGGCGAGCATCCTGCTGCCGCTGCCCAAGCCCGGACTGCAGTGGGATCCGGCCGAGATGGCCGAGGAGACCGACAACGCCCGCCAGCTGTGGGCGACGCTGGGCGGCCGCGCCGCCTTCGACGCCGACCCCGAGTCGATCATCGCCTGGGGCGTCACGGGCGGCTCGGACATCCTGTGCTGGCTGGCCGTCGACCCCGACCCGGACCGCTGGCCGGTCCTGGTCATCGGCCGGCACACCGCCGACGCCTTCGCCGTGTACCCGTACGGCATGGCGGAGTTCCTGCTGCGGCTGTGCTCCGACGAGTTCGACGTGAGCCCGGTCGGCCTCACCTTCTGGGACGGCGGCCGGCTCAGCTTCGTGCACTGGCGCAAGGCCCAGCGCCGCTGGCAGGAGGGCCGCAACCCCGAGACCGGCGACCCGGACCCGTACGCGGGCGAGTTCGCGGGAGAGTTCACGGACTGACGCCCCGCGCAGCCCGCGCCGGGCCCCGCCCTTGACCTGAACCACCCTCAGCCCGTTTCCCGGCCCGCATCCGCCGGAAACGGGCTTTTCGGCATGTCTACGCGCGTCAGAATTGTCGATCACATATCGGAAAACACCAGCCGGAAAAGCGCCGGTTGGAGCAATGACCACAAGTTCCGCCCCAATGGAACGAACTGCCCCCGCGCAGGAGAGAATTCCGGCCAACGGGCCACGGACGGACACCCCAGCCCGGAGTGACTCATAAGTAGTGACGGGACTCGAAAGAAATTCAGGGGACAACACCCGTGCAACGAAGAATCTTCGGCACGACCGCGGCCGCGGCTGTGCTCGGACTGCTGATCCCGCTGGCCGGATGCGGTTCCGACGGCGGCGCGAGCGACAGCGGCACCCTGCGTCTGGTGGCCGCGGAATACGGTGACAACCAGGCCGCCAGTTCCAAGGTTTTCTGGGACAAGGTGTCGGCCGATTTCACCAAGGCCAACCCGGACATCAAGGTCCAGGTCCAACTCCTGCCGTGGGCGGACATCGACCGCGAGGTCTCCCGCATGGTGAAGGCCGGAAACGCACCCGACATCGCGCTCATGGGTTCGTACTCGGACTTCGCGGCCCAGGGCAAGCTGTATTCCGCGGACGAGCTCCTCTCGGTGAGCACCGAGGCGAACTTCCTGCAGCCGCTGGTCGAGGCCGGCTCGGTCGGCAACACCCTCTACGGCCTGCCCTGGGTGGCGAGCAGCCGCCTGCTCTTCTACAACGAGAAGCTCCTCGCGGACGCCGGCGTCATCAGCCGCGGCGCCCCGGGCGGCTGGCAGCCCAAGAGCTGGAGCGACCTCCAGGCCGCCGCCAGGAAGCTCAAGGGCAACGGCGTCCCGACGCCGCTCGCCATCCCGCTGGGCCCGGAGGAGGCCCACGCCGAGGCGATGATCTGGGAGCTCAGCAACGGCGGCGGCTACGCCGACAGCAGCGGCCACTACAACCTCGCCTCCGACCAGAACATCCAGACCTTCACCTGGATCAAGAACAACCTGGTCGGCGCGGGCCTGACCGGCCCGGTCCCGCCGTCGCAGCTCAACCGCGCCGACGCCTTCGCGGGCTTCCTGCGCGGCGAGGTCGGCATGGTCAACGGCTACCCCTCGCTCCTGCACGAGGCCCGCGCCAAGGGCATCGGCGTCGGCGCCGTGTCCATGCCGGTCTCGGACACGCTCGGCGCCGGCGAGACCCCGCCGACGGTGGGCGTGGCCGACTGGATGATGGCGTTCAAGCAGAACGGCAAGCGGACGCAGATCGGCAAGTTCCTGGAGTTCATCTACCAGGACAAGAACCTGAAGGAGTTCGCGGGCCGCTACCACCTGCTGCCCTCGACCGTCTCCGCCACCCGCACCCCGGCGGGCGGCGGCGTCGACGGGACGGACCAGCAGTTCCTGACCGCCCTGCGGGGCGCCCAGCTCTACCCCGTCAACGACCCGACCTGGGTGACGGTCAGCGACACCATCAAGCGCAACATCGGCCGCGCCGTGGAGCCGAACGGCGACCCGAAGGGCGTCCTGGAGGACATCGCCTCCAAGGCCAACGAGGCCGAGAAGAAGAAGCACTGACCCGGCGCCGCCCTTCGCGCAGGCGCGCCCCCAACGTCCCTTTCGAATAGGGACTTTCGCCCCTGTCGCCGCCCACCCGGTGCGACAGAATGGCTGCTACGGCCCTTGATCCAAGGCCGCGGCCGGCCGCCCGCGGCGCACCCACAAGGTGCGCGGGACGGCAGGCCTCCCTCTCCTCCCCCTCCGCCGGCGTCAGCCGCCGTGGCCCTTGCCGCCCCTGTCGCCCCTGTCGCCCTTGCCGCCCCTGCCGTTCTCCGCGGAGAACGCCGCCCGGTGGTTCTCGCAGCTCGCGTTCCAGGGCATCGAGCCCCTCACCGTCCCGTAGCCCTTGCGCGTGACGGACCACTCCACCGTGTAGGCGCCCGTGTCACAGGCGATCCGCTTGTTGCCCGGCACCTTGGCGCGCCCGGTCGCCGGCCGGTCCGCGAGATCCTCGTGCACTTCGAGGGCCTTGGCGCCGTCCGCGGAGCGCAGGACCGCGTGCACCGCGATCGGGTGGCGGCCCTCCTTGACCGTCACGGCCTTCTTCACCACCGTCGAGTCCGACACCGCCCAGCCGAAGTCGAACGAGGGCTGCCAGACCAGCGTCTTCGGGTCGGCGACCCGGCGCTCGTAGTCCGGGGCGGCCGGGTGCCCGGGCCGCGTGATCGTCTCGTAGAGGATGCCGGGGTGGAAGCGCACCTGCGCCTCGACCTTGTGCATCTCGTCCTTGGTCCACATGGACTTCATCGCCTTCTCGCCGCCGGCCGGGTCCTGGAGGTACGAGTCCGCGGCGGTGGCGGCCTGCCCGAGGACGGGCGTGAGGGCGGCCGCCGTGGCGGCGGCGAGACCGAGAGCGGCGGTGCGGGTGCGCTTCATGCCCGGTCCAACGGGGACCCGCCGCGGGCCGGAACGACGCCGGATGCGCTTTCACCCGTACGGGAGACCCCGCGGAATATCAGGTGATCATCTTCGGTTTCCCGAGCCGAGCGACGACGCGGAGCGAGAGGGGCCGGGCATGGGCGGGGCGCAGGGCGTGACGGTGAACGGGACGGTGGCGGCGGGCTGGGAGCCCGTCCGGGAGGAGTTCGCGGCCTTCGTCGCCGCCGAACGGCACTCCCCGGAGGCGCAGTTGGCCGTCTACCGCGACGGGCGCCGCGTGGTCGACCTGTGGGCCGGGGAGGACACCGGCGCCGACACCCTCAGCGGGGTCTACTCGGTCACCAAGGGCGCCGCCCACCTGGTGGTCGCGCTGCTCGTGCAGGACGGCGTACTGGACCTGGAGCGCCCGGTGTCGGCGTACTGGCCGCAGTTCACCGGCGACGGCAAGGAGCGGCTCACGCTGCGGCAGCTGGTGTCCCACCAGGCGGGCCTGATCAACACCGCCGAGGGCTTCGACTATGCCGAGCTCGCCGAGGACGCGCTGGTCGCGGCCGGGCTCGCCGTGCAGAAGCCGTACTGGGAGCCGGGAACGGCGTACGGCTACCACGCCTTCGTGATCGGCGCTCTGACCGGCGAGGTGGTGCGCCGCGCCACGGGCCGGTCCCTGCAGGAGGTGTACGAGGAGCGGATCCGCGCCCCGTACGGCCTGGACCTGTACATGGGGCTGCCTGCGGAGGCGGAGGGGCGCTGGAAGCCGGTGCTGGACATGCGGCCCACCCCGGAGCAGCTCGCGGCGCAGGCCGCGGCCGGGACGGCGCTGCCGGAGCTGTTCCCGGTGGCGTTCAACGCGCACCGGGAGCCGCCGATGGACCTGGTGGCGTACGCGAACCACCCGCGGGTCAGGGCGCTGGGCCCGGCCTCGGCCGGCGGCATCGGCACGGCGCGCGGGGTCGCCGGGCTGTACGCGGCGGCGATCGCGGGGCTGGACGGCCGCCCGGCGCTGCTGGAGCCGGAGACGGCGGCCGAGGTGGCCCGCCCGCACACCCCGGGCCCGGACCGGGTCACGGCGGGTGCGGACCACTTCGGGCTGGGTTTCGAGCGGCAGCACGCGGTGGGCCCGCGGGCCTTCGGGCACAGCGGCGCGGCGGGCGGCCTGGGCTGGGCCGACCCGGCGACGGGGATCGCGTACGGGTACACGCGGCGCCGGTTCGGCTTCCCGGGCGGCGAGGCCCCGGAGAACGCCCGCCTGACGGCGGCGGTGCTGGAGAGCGCGCGGCGCGAGGGGCAACCCGCGGTGTGAGACGGGCGGGCCCGTGTGAGGGGGTCAGGCCTGGCCGGTCTCGAAGCGGCTGATGCGGTCGCCGTCGACGGTGAACCGCCAGGCGGTGCGCATCTCGCCCCAGGTGTCGTTGCGGTAGTTGACGAGGAGGGCGCGGCCGCCGTCCGACTCGGAGACCACGTCCATGTGGCCGCCGGAGTCGAAGATCTCCTTGTCGATCCACTCCTGCACGTCGCGGTCCGAGCCGTCGTCGGACATGGTCGCGTCGGGGGTGAGGAGCCCGAGGAAGGTGCTCCTGTCGTGCGCGTTGACGGCGGCGACGAGGCGGCTGACGACCGGGTCGGACAGCTTGCCGGGGGCGATGGTCAAGGGGGCCCTCCTCCTGGCGTACGGGGTGCTCACTGCTCGGGATCAGGGAACACCCGCCGGACGGTGTTTCGGGCGGTGCCGCGCCGGGGCCTCGCGCGCACTCCGCCTTCTCGCCCACGGGCGTCCGGCCGGAAGGGGCCCTGGCTGCCGGCTGCCCGCACGCGAGAGCGCGCAGTGCAGCCCCCGCATCGCCGGAGTCGCACCGGGGCACGTGCGGCGCATCCCGGGTACGGCCGCCGCGGACGGCGGCGGAGCGATCCGCGCATGCTCGTGGCTAGGGCGCGTCGGGGGCCGTGCGGACCGGGAAGCCGGTGGGGCGGCCCTGGTCCTTCAGCCAGGCCAGGACCTGGTCGAGCGCCTCGACGCTCTGGCGGCGGTCGCCGCCGGCGTCGTGGAACAGGACGGTCGGGCCGTTGGCTATCTCGCGCTTGACCGCCTCCACGATGGCGGCGGTGCCGGGCTTCTGGAAGTCCTTCGTGTCGACGTTCCAGCCGAGCGGGCGCATGCCGTTCGCGGCGGCGATGCGCCGGCTGTCGGGGGTGAACGCGCCTCCGGGGGCCCGGTAGTACTCCACCTTGGCGCCGCCGCCCGCCGCCTCCTCGATCAGCCTCTTCGCGTCCAGGATCTGCTGCTGCTGGTAGGCGACGGGCTTCTTGTCCATGGAGGTGTCGTGGTTCATGGTGTGGTCGCAGAGCCGGTGGCCGCCCTGGACCACGCGCTTGACCAGGTCGGGGTGGGCCTTGGCCTGCGGGCCGATCATGCAGAACGTCGCCTTGGCGTCGTGCCGTGCGAGCACCTCGAGGACCTTCGGGGTCCACTGCGGGTCGGGGCCGTCGTCGATGGTGATGTTGACGGCGTTGGCCCCGCTTTCGGAGGCGTGCGCTATGGAGTCCGGTATCCGGCCCTGCTGCGCGCCGGCGCTGCCCCGGGCGCCGCCGCCCTTGGCCCCGTCGTCGCTGCTGCTGCCGGTGCCGTTTCCGGTGCCAGTTCCGGTGCTGCCACCGCCACCGCCCGCGCCCGCACCCGCACCCAGTTCCTGTGACACGTCCGGGCGCGGGGCGCCGTCCGGGGCGACGAGCACCACGGCGCCCCAGACGGTGGCGGCGACGGCGGCGGCCGATGCGGCGATGACGATCCGGGACCGGGTGGTGCCGAGCTTCTGCGTGCGCCCCGTGAAGTCCATGAACTCCCCACTCCCCCTCGGCGGTTGCCTGCGCTCTGTGGTTCAGGACGTGCACCGAAGCGAAGGGGTTCCCACCCATTCCCCCGTAATCACCGGTGAAGAGACCTTGGCCCTTGATCGTCCCGAATTACGCCCCGAGGTGAAACGGGAGATCATCACAGGAACGAGGAGAAACCGGATCAGCGTGCCGCCCCCGGCCGCCCGGCCCCAACCCCGGGCTCCGGCCGCTCTCTTTCCGTACCCGCCCGCGTACGGGTCGACCCGCCGCGCGCGTGACGGAACGGCAACAACCGGCTCGCCCGCCGGGCCCCCGCCGGGGCGCCGGCCCGGCGGGCGCGGCCAGGCCGAATGCGGCATCGTGGTTCTGGGGGCAGCGGCTTTCCGGAAGGCCGCGGATTCGGCGGGGGAACGGCAGGCGGACGTTCCCTCGTTGGTTCATTCGCCAACCTTTAGGAGGGGCAACATGCCCCGGAGTCACCCGAGCGCGCGCTGGGTCCTCGCGTTCACGACGGTCTGGCTGCTCCTCTTGGCGGGAAGCCCCTTCGCGCGGGCCATGACGAGCGTCCAACCGGTGCGGCCGACGGCCGCGCAGGCAAGGGCGCCGGGCACTGCCGGAGCGACGGGCATCAGCACCGTTTCCCAGCGCGACGGCCACCTGGACGTCTTCTGGATCGGCCCCGACGGCTCGATCCGGTCGAACTGGTGGGACAGCGACCCGAGCGGCGCCTGGGACAAGCACCAGCCGTTCAGCATCACCCCGCCGAACAGTGCCGCCCTTGAATCGGGCGTGGCCGCGGTCTCGCAGCGGAGCGGCCACCTGGACGTCTTCTGGATCGGCCCCGACGGCTCGGTCAGGTCCCACTGGTGGGACAGCGGGGCGAACGGCGCCTGGTCCACCCACGGCCAGTTCACCATCGCACCGCCGAACAGTGCCGCCCCGAACTCGGCCGTCGCCGCCGTCTCCCAGCGCGACGGCCACCTGGACGTCTTCTGGATCGGCCCCGACGGCTCGATCCGGTCGAACTGGTGGGACAGCGACCCGAGCGGCGCCTGGGACAAGCACCAGCCGTTCAGCATCACCCCGCCGAACAGCGCGGCCCTGAACGCCGGCATCACCACCGTCTCCCAGCGGAACGGCCACCTGGACGTCTTCTGGGTGGGCCCCGACGCCACGATCCGCTCCCACTGGTGGGACAGCGGGGCGAACGGCGCCTGGTCCACCCACGGCCAGTTCAGCATCACCCCGCCGAACAGCGCCGCCCCGAACTCCGCCATCGCCTCGGTCTCCCAGCGCGACGGCCACCTGGACGTCTTCTGGATCGGCCCCGACGGCACCATCCGCTCCCACTGGTGGGACAGCGGCGCGAACGGCGCCTGGTCCACCCACGGCCAGTTCACCATCACCCCGCCGAACAGCGCGGCCCCGAACGCCGGCATCACCACCGTCTCCCAGCGGAACGGCCACCTGGACGTCTTCTGGATCGGCCCCGACGGAACGGTCAGGTCCCACTGGTGGGACAGCGGCGCGAACGGCGCCTGGAGCACCCACGGCCAGTTCAACATCACGCCACCCAACAGCGCGGCCCTGAACGCGGGCATCACGGCCGTCGCCCAGCGGAACAACCACCTGGACGTCTTCTGGACGGGCCCCGACGGCACCGTCAGATCGCACTGGTGGGACAGCGCCGCAGGCGGCGCCTGGGCCACGCACGGCCAGTTCAACATCGCACCGCCGAACAGTGCCGCCGTCCCCGGCGTCAGCGCCCCATCTCAGCCGACCCCGCAGAACCCCCCGGCACCATCGGAGCAACAGCGATTCCTCGACCAGATCAACAGCGCACGCCAGAAGTACGGGTGCGCACCCCTGCAGACCGATCCGAAACTCGCGGAGACCGCACGCGCCCACAGCCAGGACCTGGCCGAACACCCGGAGCTCACCGCCGAGGGCACCCCGCATCGCGGCCACGTGGGCAGCGACGGCAGCCTGGCCTGGGACACGAACGACCCTCCGGCCGTGGGACGGATCCACCGGGATCTGGGTTCGTCGGCGGACCGCGCCCAGGGCGAGAACGTCCACTGGGGCAAGGGAGACACCTTCGACAAGGCGATGGACGACTGGATGAACCACGACGAGGCGTCCAAGTGGGGTCACAAGTACAACATCATGGGCTGTGACCCCGATGACCCCGACAACCCTTACGGCAACGGCATCCTCGGGAAGGACAAGCCGCCGCCCACGGCCAGCTACAGGCTGGTCGGAGTCGGCACGGCCACAGCGGCCGACGGCACCGTCTACATCACCCAGGACTTCGCGGGCTGACCCCGGACCTGACCGCCAAAAGCGCCCGGCCCCCGGCGTTGAGACGCCGGGGGCCGGGGGATGCGTACGCGGGCGGGCGGTGGGCCGCCGGGGGAGCCGCTAGTGGGCCAGGGACTCCTGGGGGGCCTGCGCCGGCTGCTGGCCCTCGGCTCCGGCCTTGGCCGGGCCCGCGCCCCGCAGCGGGACCTCCTTGACGAACCAGGCGGCCGCGAAGCCCAGGACGGCGACGAGGGCGCCGAGCAGGAACGCGGAGTGCGTGCCGGCGGCGACCGCGTACTGGTACGCCTCGCGGACGGCCTCCGGCAGCTTCTTCAGGCTGGCCGCGTCGAGCTGCGCGGAGCCCGCCGCGGTGCCGGCCTGCGGGCCCAGCCGCTCGGTCATGGTGTCGGTCACCCGGCTGGTGAACAGCGAGCCCATCAGCGCGACGCCGAAGGAGCCGCCGAGCGTGCGGAACAGGGTGGCGGAGGAGGAGGCGACGCCCATGTCCTTCATCTCCACGCTGTTCTGCGCGACCAGCATGGTGATCTGCATCAGGAAGCCGAGGCCGGCGCCCAGGATCGCCATGTAGAGGCCGGAGACCAGGCGGGTCGTCTCGGTGTCCATCTGCGCGAGCAGGAACATCCCGACGACCATCAGCGCGCCGCCCACGATCGGGAAGACCTTGTACTTGCCGGTGCTGGTGGTGATCCGGCCCGCGATCAGCGAGACGACCATCATCGACAGCAGCATGGGCAGGAGCAGCAGCCCCGAGTTGGTGGCGGAGGCGCCCTGGACGGACTGCTGGAACAGCGGCAGGTACAGCACGCCGCCGAACATCGCGAAGCCGACCAGGAAGCCGATCACCGACATGAGCGTGAAGTTGCGGCTGCGGAAGATGTGCAGCGGCATGACCGGCTCGGCGGCCTTGGTCTCGGCGAAGAGGAACGCCGCGATGGCGAGCACGCCGACGACGATCAGGCCGATGATCTCGGCGGAGCCCCAGGCGTACTCGGTGCCGCCCCAGGTGGTGACGAGGACGGTCGAGGTGATGGCCAGGGTCAGCAGGGCCGCGCCCAGGTAGTCGATCTTGCCCTGGGCCTTCTTCTTCGGCAGGTGCAGGACCGCGGAGACCATGGCGAGCGCGACGGCGCCGAGCGGGAGGTTGATGTAGAAGGACCAGCGCCAGCCCATGTGGTCGGTGATGGTGCCGCCGACGAGCGGGCCGCCGATCATGGCGAGGGCCATTACGCCGGCCATCATGCCCTGGTACTTGCCGCGCTCACGCGGCGGGATGAGGTCGCCGATGATCGCCATGACGCCGACCATCAGACCGCCGGCGCCCAGGCCCTGGATCGCGCGGAAGCCGATCAGCTGGCCCATGTCCTGGGCCATGCCGCTCAGCGCGGAACCGATCAGGAAGATCACGATGGAGGTGAGGAAGGAGCCCTTCCGCCCGTACATGTCGCCGAGCTTGCCCCAGATCGGGGTGGAGGCGGCGGTGGCGAGCGTGTACGCGGTGACCACCCAGCTGAGGTGCTCCAACCCGCCGAGCTCGCCCACGATCGTCGGCATCGCCGTACCGATGATCATGTTGTCGAGCATGGCCAGCAGCATCGCGATCATCAAGGCCATCAGGACGACGCGTACGCTGCGCGGCTTCACCTCCTCCGAAGCCCCTGCCTTCATCGCCTTGTCGCCCATGTTCCGCTCCCCGTTTACTCTCACCTGCACCGAGCCCTTACTTGCCGCCCGGCTAGTTCACTACACTGGGGAAGGTAGACCCGGCACTAGCCGGGCGTCAAGTAAGTATGGGGAGAGCCATGTCCAGCAGCAGTCCGCAGGGGCGTCGAGGCAACACGCGCCAGCGCATCCAGGACGTCGCGCTGGAGCTCTTCGCCGAGCAGGGGTACGAGAAGACGTCGCTGCGCGAGATCGCGGAGCGGCTGGAGGTCACGAAGGCGGCGCTCTACTACCACTTCAAGACCAAGGAAGACATCATCATCAGCGTCTTCGAGGACCTGACGCGGCCCATCGACGAGCTGATCGAGTGGGCGAAGCAGCAGCCGCGCACCCTGGAGACCAAGCAGGAGGTGCTGCGCCGCTACAGCCGGGCCATGGCGGGCGGGGCCCAGCTGTACCGCTTCATGCAGGAGAACCAGGCCACGATGCGGGAGCTCAGCATCGGCGAGACGGTCAAGCGGCGCCTGTTCACGCTGGTCGAGCTGCTGCGCAACGACGACGGACCGCTGACGGACCAGGTCCGCTGCACCAGCGCGCTGTTCACGCTGCACGCGGGGATGATGTTCCTCCAGCACGTGGAGGCCGACCCGGAGGAGACCCGGCTGGCCGCGCTGGAGGTCGCCATCGACCTCATCACCCAGGCACATCACGGAGCCTGACGCCCCGTACGGTCACGTCGCCGCGGGCGGCAGGTACGCGGCGGCGCCGACCCGCGGGAGCATGACCCAGGTACGGGTCCCCCCGCCGGGCTCCCGCGAATCCCCGAACCCCCATTCCCCGCCGCACTCCCGCACGACCACCCGCATCAGCCGCAGAGCCGCCCGCCGCCGGGCCTCGCAGTGCGCGGCGAGGCGGGGGTGGTCGTGTGCGGCGTGCCCGTCGCACACGGTCAGCCGCAGGGAGTCGTCCCCCTGCCGGTACCGCAGGTTGAGGTACAGCGACCCGCCGGGATCCAGATGCCACCCGGCCGCGAGCAGCTCCCCCGCCACCTGCACCGCGGCGGGCACCAGCGGATCGAGCCCGTAGGCGTGCAACGCGGCCCGCACCGCGGACCGGCCGATCTGCGCACTGGCGGCCTCCCCGGGCACGCTGAAACTGCAGGCGAGCGCATCGGGCGCGGGCGGCTCCCCGCCGGCCCCGGGGGCCGGACGGGACGGACACACGGAAAAACGGGCTGCGGACGGCATGGCCATCACGGACTCCTCGGCAAGGCACGGCGGTAGACGGGTACGCGGCTGCGATGAGGTCGGCACGCACGAGTGGCTCCGCGGCCTGGCGAGCTGTGGCCTGTCCCCGCGGCAGGACATGGCGCGGCCCGGGGATGCACTTCAACTCTGCTGCGTGAGCGGTGCGTTACCCAATGTAGCGCGTCTCCGGGCCAAATTTGGCCCGCTCGCCGGACGAAGTCAGCCGTTCGTGCCGGACGGGCGGGAGACGCGCGAGACTGCACGCCATGACTGCGAGGACCGCCACAACAGAGCGCCAGAAGCGGTTGGGTTACGAGCTGCGAAGGATGCGCACGGCAGCCGGCCTCTCCGCCGAGCAAGCGGCTGCCCTACTGGGTGTGGACCGGGGTGCCATCTCCGCCATGGAGTCCGGGACACGAGCCGTCTCGGTCGAGCGGCTTCACACTCTGGCCGACGCATGCGCTGTCACCGACGAGGTGTACGTCTCGGCACTCACGCAGATGGCGCAGCCCGCCAGGCGCCAGTGGTGGAGCCGCTATCGCGGCCAACTACCCCAAAGCTTCCTGGACATCGCCGAGATGGAGGCGGCCAGCCCTCGCATGCGCGGGGCCTACTCCGTCCACATGCCCGGGCTCCTCCAAACCTCGGATCACGCGCTCGCCCTGTTCCGCTTGGTCATCCCGGCTCTTCCGGACCACGAGATCGCGTTGCGGCTGGCGCTGCGCGTCGAGCGCCAACACATCCTGGACCAGGAGGGAGCTCCCGAGTTGGTGGCCGTCGTACACGAAGCAGCCCTGCGCATGCAGTTCGGCGGACGGGCAGTCCTGCGAGCACAGCTGAACCACTTGATCAGCCGCTCCGAGCAGGACAATGTAACGGTGCTCGTCCTCCCGTTCGAGGCGGGAGGGTTCCCGGGAGCAGGCCAGACGGTGATTTACGCAGAAGGCGCGACACCCCAGCTCGACACCGTACAGATCGACAACTCGCACGGACCGGACTTCATCCACGCCCCCGACCAACTCGCCAAGTACCGGGCGCATTTCGAGCTGCTGGAAAGCCTGGCACTGCCGCCCAATGCATCGCGCGACTTCATCCGAACCCTGGCAAACCAGCTATGAAGGAGGCACCGTGACCACCGTGCACTGGGAAGAGCCGTTCTGTGGCGAGGGCAATTCCTGCTACCGGATCGGCATGGACGGCGACGGCAACAGCTACATCGCCGTCGCCGGACAGGAAACGGCATACCTCACGGACAGCGGCGAGGCCCTCCGGCAACTGATCCGGGACATCAAAGCCGGCAAGGCCGACCACCTCCTTGCGGATTAGGCGGCGCCGGGCCGGGCCGGCAGGGTCCGGTCGGCCGCCGAGCCGCGCCCGCGAGCCGTTGGCACGAATCCTGCGATCGGCGGCAGGAGTGCCACTCGTGGGGCGCGGCCGCGCGCACAACCATGGGGGCATGACAGACGCACCGCACGGCCGCAGCGCCGCGTTCGAGGTTCTGACCACCGGCTACGTCGGGTCCACCGGGCCCGGGGTGGCCGCGACCGTCTCCTACGTGTCCGACGCGGGCCGGCACGTCATCTTCGATCCGGGGATGGTCGCGAGCACCGACGACATCCTCGTCCCGCTCGCCGAACTGGGCCTCGGGCCCGAAGACATCACCGACGTGGTGCTCAGCCACCACCACCCGGACAACACCATGAACGCGGGCCTCTTCCGCAACGCCCGCGTCCACGACCACAAGGTGGAGTACCGGGGCGACCAGTGGAAGAACCGGGACGCGGAGGGCTACGAGCTCACCCCCTCGCTCCGGCTCATCCGCACCCCGGGGCACAGCCCGGAGGACATCACCCTGCTCGCCGGCACGGCCTCGGGCGTGGTGGCCTTCGCCGGCGACCTGTGGTGGCACGCACAGGGTCCGGCCGACGACCCGGTGGCCCCGGACCGCGAGGTGCTGCGTACCTCGCGGGAGCGGGTGCTGGCCGCGGCGGACCTGATCGTGCCCGGCCACGGCGCCCCGTTCGAGCCCGCCGCGACCACCCCGCGCTGAACGCCCGCTGCGCGTCAGTCGACGTACCAGACCTGGCTGTCCGCCCCCTCGTAGTCCCACTGCTGGGCACGGGCGCCGTCCTCGGTGTCGGAGTCCGCGATCTCGAGCGCCTTGCCGGTGCCGTGGTTGCGGATCACCCCGTCGCCGATGGTCCACTCCTGCTCACCGGCGCCGTCGACACAGCCCCACATCTGGACCCGGGCGCCGTTGCGCGTGCCGCCGTGGGCGACCTCGAGGCACATGTCGGGGTGCCGGCGGCTGCGGATCGTGACCCGGCCGTCGGAGCCGGCGGGGTGCAGCTGCCACTGGCTGGCCGCCTGCCCGAGGCAGGTCCACTGCTGGACGCGGGCGCCGTCTTCCCCGCTGTTGTCGTCGATCTCCAGGCAGCGGCCGCTGTTGCGGTTGACGAGATGGACGTAGGCGTAATCGGCGCCGTCCGAATTCGCGGTATGGCCCACCGCGGGCGTGAGGAGCACCAGGGCCCCCGCAACGGCTCCGCCAGCCGCAATCCTCTTCGATATCCTCGCAATCCTCATTGCGAACCCCCCTTGTGAACCTTTGGTCAGTCGGCTCCCCGTTTCGAACTATAACCCACCATGATCATCCGACTGCGGGTGCCCATCGGGCGGGCCGGCCACCTATTGCCCTGAAGGTTTCGAGGCATTAGGTGGCCGGAAATCAGCCCACCCGCACCCGATTTACCGGCAGGCGAGAACAGCGAAGGAATCCGTCCGCTACGCGACGGCCGACTGCCCGGCGATGAAGGTTTCGAGGCGGTCGGCGTAGGCCTCGGGGTGGGTCAGGTGCGGTACGTGCCCCGCGCCCTCGAAGGTGTACTGCTCGACCCGGCCGCCGAAGGCGCCCGCCACCCCGTCCAGGATCGCGGGGAACCACGGCGGGCTCTCGGTGCCCGTCGTCAGCAGCACCGGCCCGGTGAACCCGCCGAGGCGCCCGACGTCGAGGACCGCCCAGTCGGGATCCGCCTGCTCGTCGGCGAAGGTCGGGGCGTTGTCGGCGAAGGTCCGGCGGACCGGGTCCGGCAGCTGCTCCCACGCCCCCGGCCCGACGGCGACGTCCTCCACGAACTGCCGCGCGGCCGCCTCCGGCCCGCCCGAGCGCAGGGCGGCGAGGACGTCGCCGAGGGCGGCCCGCATGGGCTCCAGCACCGGCCGGAGCTCCGCCCTGTCCGCCACCACGGCCACCAGCGGGGGCTCGTGCGCCATGATGCTGCGCAGCAGCCCGGGCCGGCGGGCGGCCAGCCCGAGGGCGGTCGAGGCACCGAAGGAGCTCGCCGCAACGTGCACGGGGCCGCTGCCCAGCATCTCGATGAGCGCGGCCAGGTCGGCCTCGTCCTCGCGCCGGCTGCCCGGGCCCGCCGGGCGCTCGCTGCGGCTGTGGCCTCGGCGGTCGTACGCCAGGACCCGGTACGTCCGGGCCAGGCGCGGCAGGACGAACCGCCAGCCGAGGTGGTCGCTCCAGGAGCCGTGGACCAGCACGAGCGGCTCGCCGCCGACCGGGCCCTCGGTCTCGTAGAAGAGCTCGACGCCGTTCACGCGCGCCCGTGGCATGACCTGTCTCCTCCGCCGGTGTCGCGGAAGACATACCGCGGGCCGGGGCGGCCGCGCGCCGGGCGGCGGGGGACTCACCCGTCCGGCAGACTCGGCGGTCAGCGCAGGCGGCGGTCGGCCTCGGCGATCGGGACGTCGTTGATGCTGGCCTCGCGGCGGCTCATCAGGCCGTCGGCGTCGAACTCCCACTGCTCGTTGCCGTGGCTGCGCCACCACTGGCCGGCGGTGTCGTGCCACTCGTACTCGAAGCGGACGGAGATCCGGTTGCCGGTGTACGCCCACAGCTCCTTGCGGAGGCGGTAGTCGAGCTCGCGCTCCCACTTCTCGGCGAGGAAGGCGCGGATCTCGGCGCGGCCGGTGAGGAAGCGGTCGCGGTTGCGCCACACGGAGTCCTCGGTGTACGCGAGGGCCACACGCTCGGGGTCGCGGGTGTTCCAGGCGTCCTCGGCGGCCTGCACCTTGGCTCGGGCGGACTCCTCGGTGAACGGCGGCAGGGGCGGGCGTACGGCGGTCATGGCGTCGCCTCTCAGGGGAGGGAAGGGAGAGAACGCTCGTTCTCAAGGCGGTCCCGACCCTACGAGAACGTGCGTTCTCAGCGCAAGGGCTTCTGGGCTACGCTGCCCGCATGGACGACGAAGAGGCCCGCACCCGGCTCCTGGACGCGGCGGAGGCACTGTTCTACGCCGAGGGCATCCAGGCCGTCGGCATGGACCGCATCCGCACGGAGTCCGGCGTACCGCTCAAGCGGCTGTACAAGGTGTTCCCGGCCAAGGAGGCGCTGGTCGCGGCCTACCTCGAGCGGCGCGACCGGCGGTGGATGGCGAGCCTGCGCGACGCGGTGGAGGCGGCGCCGGGAGACCCGGTGGGGGCCGTGTTCGAGTGGCTCGCGGCGTGGTTCGCGGAGCCGGGCTTTCGCGGGTGCGCGTTCCTGAACGCCTTCGGGGAACTGGGGGCCGGGCCCGCCGGGGTCCTGGACGTCGTACGGCGCCACAAGGCGGAGCTGCGGTCCCTGCTGGCCGGGGCCGTCGCGGGCGCGGGCCGGGAGGACCTGGCGGACCAGCTCGTGATCCTGGTCGAGGGCGCCACGGCCGTGGCCGCCCTCACCCCCGGCCCGGAGCCGGCCCACCACGCGGGGGCGGCGGCCACGACCCTCCTGGCGGCGGCCACCACCACTGCCTAGCCCCCGGCGCCCTGGCCCCCGCTGCTGCGGGGGAACGTGATCTCGACGCGGCGGTTCTTCTTGCGGCCTTCCTCGGTGCTGTTGTCCGCGATCGGGTAGTCCTCGCTGTAGCCGCGGACGTCGTAGATCACGCCGGGGACGGTGACCGTCTTGGCGAGCTCCGCCTGCACGGCGTCGGCGCGCTGCTTGGACAGCTCCTGGCCGTGCTCGTAGCTGCCCTGGTCGTCGGTGAAGCCGAAGACGCGGATGCGGGTCGCCTTCTGGGTGTTGATCTCCTGGGCGATGGCCTGGATGCGGGCCGCCGCGGCGGCGTTGAAGACCGCGCTGTTCTCCGGGAAGAGCACCTCGGACTGCAGCGCCATCATGACCGTCTGGTTGGTCTCCTGCCGGCGCTGCTCACCGCCGAGGTCCTCGACGACCTCGGCGATGTCGAGCACCTTGATGGGCGCGAGGGTTCCGCCCTGGGGGATCTTGAGCCCGGGGGCGTGGGAGTCGATGGGCACGGGCGCGGCGGCGGAGGGCTCGGTGCCGGGGGGCACGGAGGGCTTCACGTCGTCGGCGTGGGCGCTCGTCGCGCCGAGGAACTGGACGCCGGCGATGACGAGCCCGGCGACGGCTGTCGCGGCGGTGACGGGGACGCGGTGGCGTTTTGTCATGGGGTCACCCGGAGATTTTGACGGTGGCCGTGGCGAACGTGGGCAGGCTCATCTCGACCTCCGCGGTGGCGGCCGGTGGTGCCGGGAACTGTGCGAAGAAGGGCACCGATTGCCCTGGTTCGATGATGGCGAGGCCGGTGGTGCACAGGCACCTGCCGTCCGTGTCACGGAGCACGTAGTAGCGCTTCTTGCCCGCCTTGTCGACCAAGGTGACGCCTGCCACCGACACACCGCTGGCGTTGAGCTCGTTGCCGCGCCAGGGGGCGGTGTTGACGTAGGGAGCAGAACCGGTGTTCTTCAACTGCCCCTCTAGGGTGAGGAATCCTCCGGCATCCCGAGCCGCCTTGTTGACCGTGAGAGTCATGCCGGCTTCACCGTTGACCGTGGCGAGCACCTCCGTCGGCGCGGATTTGGGGCTGCCGCTCGACGCAGGCGACTTGGGCGCGTCGCCCTGCGCCTTCGGCGAGGGGTCCTGGGCCGCCTTGGGCTTGCTGTCGTCCCCCACACCGCAACCCGCCACCGTGATCGCCAAAGCGACCGCAACTGCGGCAGCCGCTCCCCCGCGGATCTTCGCCGAGTGCCGAGTGCTCATCTATGAAGCTTCCTTCTCTCGCGTACATGTCAGTCGACCAGTCGAACCGTGAAGAGCGCCCGCGCCAGCTTGGTCAGCGGTCCCGGTTTCGCCGGATCCAAGGTGAGAGGCTTCCCGTCACAGACGAAAGTGACGCCTCCTGCTCCCGGCGAAGGGCTCGGACTGGCAGCCGGCGTCGGATCCGCCGTCTGGGTGGGCGGGGTGGGCACCGGAGCCGACCGCAGGGAACACCGAGGTTTGATCCGCGCCTTGGCAGTGGCCTCGCCATGAACGTTTTCCGTGCCCGGAACGACCGATCGGCCGACGGTCCCGTTCGTTCTCACCCTGACGGTGACCACGGGGATGGCTGCATTGCACTGCGCGGTGGTGGCATCGTTCAAGGCAGCGAGCTCGTCAGCCTTGCCGCATGCCCCTTTCCCGGTGAGAAGATCACCCTCGGCGAGCTTCGCCCAGTCAGTGGGTTTGAGGTTGAGCAGGTCGAGCCCCAAGAAGACGTTATCCCTGGCTTCACCGGCGGCTGCGAGGGCAGCAGCATCAGCCGCACCCTGCGCATTGCTTCGCGTGACGCCCGCCTGCCCCACAACGAAGAAGGCCAAAGCAGCGAAGAGCAGGCCGACGATCGCGACGGCGTAGATCGGGAACGCCTGTCCGCGATCGTCCCGCAGTCTGCGCCGGATCACTTCCCCGCGGTGATGCTCGCGACAGCGCCCGTGATCTTGGTCGTAATGGCCTGGCCGATGCCCGTGCCGACGATGGCGCCGATGATCACCACGACCACCAGGATGATCCCGAGGTACTCGAACGCCGTCTGGCCACGGTCGCGGCCCGCAGCCTCGTAGCGCTTCCGCATCCGCGCCAGGGTGCTCTGCTTCATGAGGGGTCCCTCCCGGTCCGGTGCCGCTGTCGACTTGCGGACCGTACGGGGAGTCACCGGTCGTCACCAAGGGTCCCGGGACCCAAATACGGACCCACTGCGCACTGCGTCTAGCCATGTCCCGTCACCCCCGGACGGGCGGTTCCCAGCCAGCGGGCTATCGCCTCGCTGCGGCTGGCGCTGTGGAGCTTCGCGAAGATGCGGTTGATGTGGTTCTTCACCGTCTTCTCGCTGATGAAGCAGGCGGCGGCGATCTGCTGGTTGCTCATCCCGGACGCGATCAGGTCCATCACCTCCACCTCCCTGGAACTCAGGCCGAAGAGCACGGAGTTGTGCAGCCGCTCAGGAGACTGTGCCACAGTTCGTTGCGGTTGCGAAGAGGACGACCTGAGGTCGGCGAGCAGGGTGCTCGCCGCCGTCGGCGTGAAGCGGGGCCGGCCCTCGCGGACGTCGTGGACAGCCCGGACCAGCTCGTCCGGCGTGAACTCGCCGTGCACCAGGTAGCCGCCCGCGCCCAGCAGCAGTGATTCCCGGACCGCATCCGGGTCCTGGCTGTACGTCAGCATCAGGACCGGCGCCAGCCGGACCAGGTGCGGCAGGGCCGAGATCCCGTCCACGCCCGGCATGCGCACGTCCAGCAGGACCACGTCCGGCGCGTGGCGGCGGGTCAGGCCGATGGCCTCGCGGCCGTCGGAGGCCTGGGCCGCGACCTCGATGCCGCCCGAGGTGGCCAGCAGGGCGGCCAGGCCGGCCCGGACGACCGGGTTGTCGTCGGCGATCAGGACACGGAGGGGACTCGGCGGCATCGGCGGCATCAGGGGCTCCCTTCGGGGGTCAGGGCGGCGAGCGGGAGGTCCAGGCGGACGCGGGTGCCGGGGCCGCCGGGTCGCGGGCCGATGTCCAGGCGGGCCCCGATGGCGGCGGCGCGTTCGGTCATGCCGAGCAGCCCGAAGCGGCCGGTGGCGGCAGCCGCCTGCACGTCCGCGCCGCCGGGCGGCAGGCCCCGGCCGTCGTCGTCGACCAGCAGCGTGAGGTGGCGCGCATCCGCCGCCGAGGCCGTCACCGTGACGTGCGCCGCCCCGGCGTGGCGGCGGGCGTTCTCCAGGGCCTCCGCGGCCACCGCCAGCAGCTGGCGGGCGACCGCGGCCGGGACCACCGGCAGGGTCCCGCTCGTGCGCACCTGCGCCTCCCCGGCCGCCGCCACCCGCCGGAGCTCCGCGGCCAGCGACACCCCCGGCGCCTCGACGTCGCGCCGCAGGCCGGTCAGGAGGTCCCGGGACTCCGCGACCGCCCGCCGGGCCGCCCCGGACAGCAGCTCGGCCTGCGCCCGTACGGCGGCCGGGTCGGCGGTGCGGGCGAGGGCGTCGGCCGCCAAGGCCAGGCCGTGCAGGGTCTTCGACACCGAGTCGTGCATCTCGCGGGCCAGCCGGTCCCGTTCGCCGCGCACCGCCTCGGCCACCGCGAGCCGCGCCCGCGCCTCGGTCAGGGCCTGGCTCGCCGCGCCGAAACGGAACAGCAGGTCGCGCAGGGAGGATCCCGCCGCACCGGCCAGCAGGCACAGCACCGGCAGGGTCAGCGCCCCGCCGGACAGCGCCGCCACCGCGACCGCCTGCAGGGCCGCGTACACCGCCGAGCCCCGCCACCCGTACACCAGCCCGGCCAGCAGCGGCGTGCACAGGGAGACGAAGCCGAGCGGGGAGCGCGGGGTCGCGGTCACCAGCAGCAGCGCGCCGAACGCCGTGTCCACGGCCAGCAGCCACCGGTGGCGCAGCAGCAGCGGCCCGAAGCGCTCCCAGTCCCGGAAGAGGGCGTACGAGCACATGAAGGTCAGCAGGATCGCGCCGGCCACGAGGTACGTGGGGCCGCCGCGGGCGGTCCCGGCCAGCGCCAGCGGCGCCCCGAGCCCGATCATCGCCATCCGGAAGGCGAACACCCGTCGGCACAGGGACTGCAGGGCGTTCACCCGGAGGGTGAGGGAGTCCGCGCCTCCCCGCGCCGGGGGCCCTTCCCCGGCCCGCGCCGCCGCGGACACCACACCCGCGCCCACACCCACCGCACCCGTGTCCAGCACCGCCACGGCCGCTCACCCGCCCCCGAGCATCGCGCCGAAGTCGACGTCGGCCCCGTACACGAACCCGCACACCAGCAGGATCAGCGTCCCCGGCAGCATGAACATGGTCACGGCGAAGGTGGCCTTGGGGACGGCGCGCGCGGCCCGCCGGCGCGCGTTCTGCGCGTCGGTGCGGCGCATGTCCTCGGCGATGGCGATCAGCGTGTCCACGATCGGCGAGCCGAGCTCCTCGCCCTGCTGCAGTGCGGTCACGAACTGGGCGACCTGCTCGGAGTCGTTGCGCCGGCGCAGCTCGTCGAAGGCCTGGCGGCGGCTGACGCCCATGTCCATCTGCTGCAGCGTGATGCGGATCTCGTCCGACCACGGGCCCTCGTACTTGCCCGCCACCCGGTCCAGCGCCTGCCGGAAGCCGAGCCCGGCGCTGACCACGACCGCGAGGACGTCCAGGAAGTCGGGCAGGGTCCGCTCGATGTGGTCGCGGCGGACCCGGATCGCCGACCACAGCCCGACCTCGATCCAGAACAGCCCGAACGCGACCATCAGCAGGGCCGGTACGAGCTGCCCGTTGAGCAGCATCGCGAAGGCGCCGAGCCCGCCGAGGAACCCGTACACCGCGCGGCGCGCCGCGTAGCGGTCGATGGTGAGGCCGGCCGGGTTGCCCGCCATGTCGATCTGGCGGCGCTTGCGGGCCACCCGGTCGGGGCCCATCAGGCGCAGCACCAGCGGCGCCCAGCGGATGCCGAGGCGGTCGACGGCCGAGCCGACGGCCGTGGTGCGGGTGGCGCCGACCTCCAGGGCGAGCGCGAGGTCGCTCGGCAGCTTGGTCTCGGCGCGGTACAGGCGGATGCCGTGGAAGACGCCGAGGACGGACAGTCCCACGGCCGCGGCCAGGCCCAGAGCCAGTGCGCTCATGTCGCTCCCCGCCCCCTCAGACGTCGATCTTCGACAGGCGGCGGATCAGGACGAACCCCAGGGTGAAGAGCCCGAGCGCGACCAGCACCGCCGTCTGGCCGAGGAACGCGCCGGTCATCCGGTCCAGCGCGCCGGGCATCATCAGGTTCACCAGGAGCAGCGAGCCGAGCCCGATGGCCGGCACGAGGTACGCGGTCACGGTCACCTGGGACAGCTGGGTGCGGATCTCGCGCCGGGTCTCCTTGCGCTGCTCCAGGGTGACCGTGAGGTTCCGCAGGGAGCCGACGAGCTCGCCGCCCGCCCGCGCGGACAGCACCAGCGTCGAGACGAGGACGACGAGCTCGCGGGACGGCAGCCGTTCGGCGATCTCGCCGAGCGACTCCTCGATGGAGTGGCCGACGGCGAGCCGGTCGGCGACCCGGGACAGCTCCTCGCCGGCCGGGGCCTCCAGTTCCTCGGCCGCTATGGCGATGGCCGTGCGCAGGGCCAGCCCGGCCTGGGTGGCGTTGGCGAGGATGCGGGCGAGCTCGGGGAGCTGGTTGATGAACCGCTCGGTGCGCCGGGCCCGCTGCCAGTTGAGGAAGGCGTTGGCCGCCCACAGGCCGATCAGGCCGGCGACGGGGCCGAAGAAGGGGGCGAGGAAGCTGGCGGCCACCAGCCATATGCCGGCCACCGACATCAGCATGTAGACGAAGAACTCCCCCGGGGTGAGGTCCAGGCCGGTCACGGCCAGCTTGACCTCGATCCGCTTGCCGAGCGCGGTCCTGCGCAGGCGGCGGTCGACGCCGGGGAAGCGCCGGCGGCGGCCGACGGGCTCGGGGGCGCCGTCGGTGACGAGGCGTTCGATGAGGGCGGCGCGCTGGGCCCGGCCGGCGGTGTAGGCGTGCACGCCCGCGATGACGAGGACGCAGGCCAGCAGGGTGGCGCCGAGGGTGAGAAGGACGAGTGGGTTCACAGGGCTGTCCGGGTGGCGAGCTGGGCGTCCGACACGGCGACGCCGAAGGCCTGCGGGATCGGCTGGTTGTTCATGTAGAGGCGGTCGGCGATGCGGCGCGGCAGCGGGAAGTACTCGAAGCGGCCGTGGACACGGCCGTCGGCGCCCATGGGCAGGGCGGCGAAACGGCACACGGTGGTGATGCGGAAGGGCTCGCGGCCGTGCGAGTCGAGGATGGCGATCTCGGTGACGCGGCGGGAGCCGTCGCCGAACCGGGTGAGCTGGACGACGACGTTGACGGCGCTGTTGATCTGGTCCTGCAGCGCCTCGAAGGGGACCTCGACCTCGGACATGGAGGCGAGGGTCTGCAGGCGCATCAGGGCGTCCTCGGCGCTGTTGGCGTGGACGGTGGCGAGGGAGCCGTCGTGGCCGGTGGACATGGCCTGGAGCATGTCGAGGGTCTCGCCGCCGCGGACCTCGCCGACGATGATGCGGTCGGGGCGCATGCGCAGGGAGTTGCGGACGAGGTCGCGGATGGTGATCTGGCCCTTCCCCTCCACGTTCGGCGGGCGGGATTCCAGTCGGATGACGTGCGCCTGCTGGAGCTGGAGCTCGGCGGAGTCCTCGATGGTGATGATGCGTTCGCCCTCCGGGATGAGGCCGGAGAGGGCGTTGAGGAGGGTGGTCTTCCCGGTGCCGGTGGCGCCGGAGACGATCAGGTTCATCTTCGACTGGACCAGGCCGGACAGCAGCAGGAGCATCTGCTCGTCCAGCGAGCCGAGACCGATCATCTCGTGGAGGGTGAAGGCGCGCGGGAAGCGGCGGATCGTGAGCGTCGCACCGGTCAGGGACAGCGGCGGGATGATGACGTTGACGCGCTCGCCGCTGGGAAGGCGGGCGTCGACCATCGGATTGGCCTCGTCGACGCGCCGGTTGACGGTGGAGACGATGCGCTCGATGGTCTGCATGAGCTGCTCGTGCGAGGCGAAGCGGAGCGGGAGCTGCTCGACGCGGCCCGCGCGCTCGACGAAGATCTGGTCCGGCCCGTTCACCATGATCTCGGAGATCGAGGCGTCCTCCAGGAGCGGTTCGAGCACGCCGAGGCCGAGGGCTTCGTCCACGACGCGGCGGATCAGCTGGGCCCGCTCGACGGTCGACAGGACCGGGCCCTCCCGGCTGATGATGTGCCCGAGCACCCGCTCCAGCCGGATCCGCCGTTCGGCGGGGGCGAGGGCGGACATCTCGGCGAGGTCGATCTCCTCCAGCAGCTTGGCGCGGTACGAGGACACCAGGCGGCCGTCCTCGCGGGGGCTGTGCCGGTCGTCCGGTGTACCGACCCGGGAACGCAGGCTCATGGTCCGACCTCCGGGTCGTCGTTGGGCATGATGGCGGTCCGCTTGGCCGGGTCGAGGCCGAGCCCCGGCACGATCGACTTGATCTCGATGGTCACGGTGGCGGTGACCGCGTCCCGGCCGGCGTCGACCCGGACCTGCGCGTTCAGTCCTTCCCGCACCGCGGCCTGCCCGGCCGCCACGCCGCTCCCCCGCTTGCGGGCCTCCGCGCGGGCCGCGGTCCGGGCGGCGGTGTCCGCCTGCTCGTGCACGTACGCGACCCAGCCGAGCTGGATCGCGCAGAGCGCGACGAACAGCAGGATCGGAATGAACCCGATGTACTCGAGCGCCACCTGCCCCCGGTCCCGCTGCGCGGAGCGCAGCCCCGGAGCCGGCCGGGCGGCGGCTGCGGGCTCGGGCTCGGAAGGAGAGCCGGGGGCAGCGGTCGGGCCGGGCACGCACGCCGGGTCCGAAGGGGCGGCGCGGCCGGGCGGGAAGCCGGGCCCGGGTGGGATGGGGTGGGGCATCTCAGTCCTCCCTCTCCATCGCCGCGCCGGCGGTGCCCGTGATGGGGACGCCGATGTCCAGGCCCGGGTAGAACACCGGGACGTTGAGCTTGACCGTGGCCTTGTAGAGCGAGCCCGACTCGCCGCATTCGGCGGACATGGTCCAGGCCCCGCCGATGTGCTCCGCCGCGGCGGTCTCGCAGGCCCCGTCGCCCTTGACCGCGCCCGCGCGGGCCGCCTCGTCCGCGGCGTTGCCCGCCAGGGAGAAGGCGTAGCCGATCAGGACGCACTCCCAGACCGCCGCGACCAGCAGCAGGATCAGCGGGACCATGCCGACGAACTCCACGGCGACCTGGCCCTGCTCGCCCCGGACGGCCGACAGGCCCCGGCCGAGGCGCACGACCCGCGGGCCCCGGCCGCGCCGGACGCCCCTGCCGCCCGGGCGGCAGGGGACGGCGCTGCGCGCGGACGGCACCGGTCAGCCCTCCCGGCCGCGGCGCAGCCACGGGCCGGCGGCGCCCCGGTCGCCGCGGTCGCCCCCGCCGCGGCGGAGCCGGGCCACGGGGCCGGAGGCGCGCACCGCGAGGGCCGCGCCGGGCTTCCCCGCACCCGCGGCCCCGGCCGCGAGCGCGGCGGCCCCCTGCGCCGCCGGCTCCTCCCGCGCGGCCAGCAGGCCCAGTTCCCCGGCCACGGTCCACAGCGCCTGCTTGACGGTGGAGCGGTTGTCGAGGTCCTGCACGCGCCCGGCGTCGACCACCGCCTGGAGCTCCTTGAAGGCCGCCGGGACGGGGGTCCGCGCCACCCGCGTCTTGGTGATCTTCTCGATCAGGGCGGGCTGGATCTCGGTGTGCTTGCTCCAGCGGTTGACGACGAGCGAGGTGTCCTCGGCCTTGCGGACCTGGAGCCGCTCCCACATCCGCACCATCCGCTTGGCGGCCCGCACCGCGACCACGTCCGGCGTGGTGACCAGCACGGCGACGTCGGCCATCTCCATCGCGGCGGCGTTCGCGCCGGTCACCTGGGTGCCGCAGTCGATGACGACGAGCTCGTACCGGCTGCGCAGGGCCCCGACGACGTGCCGGGCGGCCCGGTCGTCGACCTCCTCGCCGCGTTCGCCGTCGGCGGGGGCCAGCAGCAGGGCGAGCCCGGTCCGGTCGTCGTACACGGCGTCCTGCAGGACCCGGGGGGAGATGTCCTGGATCCCGGCGAGGTCGGCGATGGACCGCCGGAACTGCACGTCGAGGTAGGAGCCGACGTCGCCGGCCTGGAGGTCCATGTCGACCAGGGCGGTGCGCCGGCCCGCGGCGGCCGCTGCCAGCGCGAACTGCACCGCGGCGAAGGTGGTGCCGACCCCGCCCTTGGCCCCGGCGACGGTGACGACCCGCCCGCCGGGCCCGGTGAACACGTCGGCGGAGCGCCCCAGGTGGCGGCGCACGCCCGCGGACCACTGGGCGGCGGCCTGGACGCGGGCGGCGAGCTCCTCGTACGAGGGCGGCAGCCCGATCAGCCCGCGGGCCCCGGAGTCCATCGCGGCGGAGAACAGCGCGGGGCCGGTGTCGGAGGAGAGCAGGACGACGCCGACGGCGGGGAAGCGCAGGGCGACCTCGCGGACCAGGTCGAGGGCGGGCACCGGCCCGATCCGCTCGTGGACGAGGACCACCTCGGGCAGCTCGTCGACGGAGTCGGCGGCGAGCCGCCCGAGGGTGTCGAGCAGGGTGGTGGAGTCGGGGACGGGCACGGCCGGCTCGGTGTCGGGCAGCTGGCCGATCAGGGAGGTGATGGCGCGGGCGGCGTCCGGGTCGCCGGCCGCGGGGAGGATTCGCGTGGTCATCCGGGCCTCACTTGTCCCCGTCGAGGGTGTACGTGCGGTCGCCCGCGCTCGGCGCGGAGTCGGTGCCGGGGGCCACCAGGGCCAGGCGTACGTGCTCCGCGAAGGACTCGGCGTAGGCGACGCGCTGGGTGTCCTTGGTGTTCAGGGCGAAGGTGATGGGGACGGCCTCGGCGGGGCCCTTGCGGTCGCTGTCCTTGTCGAGGGCGGTGAGCTTGCCGACGTTCAGGACCCGCGCATTGGCCACGATGATCACCGACCGCGCCGGATCGGACTCCTTGGCGCCCTTGAAGGTGGCGATGATGTTGACCTTGGCACCGGAGTAGATCTTTCCGGCCACGCCCGTCGCCGCGTCGATCATGATGGCGATCTCCTGCTCGCCCGGCTGGAGCTGCGGCTTGTCGACGACCATGTCCGACTGGAGCAGCGAGCCCTTGCGCAGGGTGGTCAGCGCGATCTTGTCCTTGAGGGCGCCGAGGTCGGTGACGGCCGTGCCGGACAGCCACCGCTTGGGGATGCTCACCTCCTCGAACTGGCCGGCCGAGAGCGGGCTGTACGGGGCGATGTCGGCCTTGGCCCGGTAGGCGACGACCTCGGCCCCCACCTTGGAGTTGACGTCGCCGATCACCACGAGGACCCCGCCGAACGCCGCGAGGGCGCACAGGACCGACAGGAGCAGCAGGATGACGCCGCGGCGCTGGCGTGAGTTCATGTGCCGTACTACCTCGCCGTTCTTCGTTCGTTCGGGCCGGTCGGTCAGTGTCTTGCGCGCGTACGGGTGGTGCCTGCGGCCGCCTCCTCGGCCGGCGGCGGCCCTGCGGCGGGCGGCGCGGCGAGGGGGGCGGAGCAGAAGCCGCACCGGTCGCCGATGAGCTCGAGCCCGCACCAGCGGCACTCGTCGCGCCGCACGGAGGCGACCAGCTGGTAGAGGACGGACAGGTCCGGGATGCCGGCGGCGAACTCCACGAGCTTGGGCGTGGCCCACCAGGTGGGCGAGTCGGCCGGCAGCGGGTTCTCCATGACGCCCTGGACCTGCCAGGCGGGGGCCAGTTCGGCGGTCACCCAGTCGGAGGCGAGCTGGCCGCGCGCGAAGGTGAGGTGGGTGGCGAAGGCGGGCCCGGGCGGCAGCCCGGCGGTGCCGCCGGACGCCCCCGTCGCGCCGGCCCCGCGCGCGCCGCCGCGCCCGCCGTGCGCCCCGCGGCCGCCCCGGCCCCCGCGCCCGGCCGTGCCGCTCGCGGAGCCCCCGCCGCCCGCCGGCCCCCCGCTGCCGCCCGTCAGCCGGACCACGGCGGGCTCCGGATGGGCCAGAACGGCGAACTGGGCGCTCGGCGACCAGGATCGGGCGTGCGCCTTCAGTCCGACCTGCACCCGGTCGAGCTTGGCGACCGAGCCGAGCAGGGCCCCGGCGTGGATGTAGTGCGACAGCAGGCGGGCGGAGGCGGCCACGACGCCGGGGCTGAAGTCGCAGACGCTGAGCTGGCGCAGCTGACGTACCAGCAGGGCGGTGGCCAGCGGGGGCAGGTCGACGTCGAGGAGCGCGATCCGGTCGGTTTCCAGGATGGCGCGCACGGTGTGCATCCGGCGGACGGCGGCGGCCGGCAGCCAGGGCGGGACGACGGCCAGGACGTGGCCGTGGCGTTCCAGCAGGGCGCTGGTCTCGGCGAGGGCGCCTTCGAGGTCGAGCTGCCCGGGCGGTCCGATGACGGCGGCCGGCGGCGTGTGCCGGTCAGGGGCCGGCAGCACCAGATCGGCGCTGGTGACGGCAATGGCGATCGGCACAGCGAATCCCCCTGTTCACCCCGTACGCCACGCACGTTCACGCGCTCTCCGCGTACGCGCACACCCTGCGCGACCGCAAACGGCCGACGCGCTTCCCCCTTGCACCGGAACCATATCCGCGTCCCCGCCGAGGAGTCAGGGCCTTGGGAATTCCTGTGCCAGGAGCACATGTCACAGGTGGCGGAAAACCCGGACATCCGGGATCGGACGGTCGATCAGTTCAAGCCAGATTGCAAACAGTATTGACACCGGGATTGGTCTGGACCAACTTGTGTGCGGGGCCCCCACCTTCCCCTCCTCCCCCCACGGAGCCCACGTGAACCGCATACGCTCGCTCGCCCTGCTCGGCGCCGCGACGCTCACCGCCGGCGGTCTGACCGCCCTGTCCGCCGGCACCGCCCAGGCCGCCGACACCAACGTCGCCCGCAACGGGGGCTTCGAGTCCGGCCTCGCGAACTGGAGCTGCAGCTCCGGCAGCGGCGCCGTCGTCGCCTCGCCCGTCTACGCCGGGGCCGCCGCCCTGCGGGCCGCCCCGGCCGGCCAGGACAACGCGCAGTGCAGCCAGACCGTCACGGTCAAGCCGAACTCCACGTACGCGCTCAGCGCGCAGGTCCAGGGCAGTTACGTCTACCTCGGCGCGACCGGCACCGGCACCCAGGACGTGTCCACCTGGACCCCCGGCTCGGGCGGCGGCTGGCAGAAGCTGTCGACCACCTTCACCACCGGTCCGAACACCACCCAGGTGACCGTCTGGACGCACGGCTGGTACGGCCAGCCGGCCTACACCGTGGACGAGTTCAGCGTCTTCGGCCCGGACGGCGGCGGGCCCACCGACCCGGGCCCCTCGCTCCCGGGCGCCCCGGCCGGGGCCGCCGTTTCCGGCCAGAGCACGGACTCCCTCACCCTTTCGTGGAACGCCGTCGGCGGGGCCGCCGGCTATTACGTGTACCGGGACGGCGTCCGCGTGCAGACCGTCTCCGCCCCGCCCGCCCGGATCACCGGGCTGGCCGCCTCCACCTCGTACTCCTTCCAGGTGAGCGCGTACAACGCGGCGGGCGAGGGCCCGAAGTCGGCCCCGGTGACCGGCACCACGACGGGCGGCGGCAGTCCGGACCCGCACCCCGGCCCCGGCGTGCCGAAGCACGCCCTGACGGGCTATTGGCAGAACTTCAACAACGGCGCGGCCGTCCAGCGGATCTCCGACGTGTCCTCCCAGTACGACATCATCGCCGTCTCCTTCGCCGACGCCACCGCCACGCCCGGCGCGATCTCCTTCACCCTCGACTCGGCGGGCCTCGGCGGCTACACGGTCGCGCAGTTCAAGGCGGACGTCGCCGCGAAGAAGGCGGCCGGCACCTCCGTCATCCTCTCGATCGGCGGCGAGAAGGGCACCATCACGGTCAACGACTCCGCCTCCGCGGCGAACCTGGCGAACTCGGCGTACGCCCTGATGCAGGAGTACGGCTTCAGCGGCATCGACATCGACCTGGAGAACGGCCTCAACCCCACGTACATGACCCAGGCGCTGCGCGCGCTGTCGGCGAAGGCGGGCCCGTCCCTGGTCCTGACGATGGCCCCGCAGACGATCGACATGCAGTCCACGCAGGGCGGCTACTTCAAGACGGCGCTGAACGTCAAGGACATCCTCACCGTCGTCAACATGCAGTACTACAACAGCGGCTCGATGAACGGCTGCGACGGCAAGGTCTACTCCCAGGGCTCGGTGGACTTCCTCACCGCGCTGGCCTGCATCCAATTGGAGGGCGGCCTCGATCCCTCGCAGGTGGGCATCGGCGTGCCGGCCTCACCGAGCGGCGCGGGCAGCGGCTACGTCCCGCCGAGCGTCGTCAACGCCGCCCTCGACTGCCTGAGCAGGGGCGTGAACTGCGGTTCCTTCAAGCCGGCGCGGACCTATCCGGGGCTGCGCGGGGCGATGACCTGGTCGACCAACTGGGACGCCAAGGCGGGGAACGCTTGGTCCAACGCGGTGGGGCCGAAGGTTCACAGCCTGCCGTAGGCGGTACGTGTGGGGGTGGCCTTCGCGGAATCTGGCCGAATTCAGGCCCTTGACCGGGACATGCCATAAGAGCACGCTGTGCGCGTCCGCACGGCTACCCCCACACTCCCACCCAGGAGAACGCATGCGGCTCCACACACGACGCAGGGCCGCCGTCACGGCGGCCCTGCTCGCTCTCGCGCTCGGCGCACCCGCCTACGGCCTGAGCGCGACGGCAGCCCCGCCGCCCCGCCCCTCGACGGCCACCCTCGACGACACCGTCGGCCAGTACGAGATCAAGGGCCCGGCCACACCGGCCGAGCGAACCGCCCTGCTCCGTACGGGTGTCTCCATCGACGAGGTCGACGCCCGCTCGGTCGTCGTCAGCGCCGACGCGCAGCAGGCCAGGACCCTGCGCGCGCTCGGGTACAAGCTCACCGCCCTGCCCGGCCCGCCGGACCGCTCCGAACGGGGGGTGGTGGCGAGCCCGATGGACTTCCCGTCCGCGGACTCGAAGTACCACAACTACGCCGAGGCCGGCGCCGAGATCGACCAGCGCATCGCCCAGTACCCCTCGATCATGAGCAAGAAGGTGATCGGCAAGTCGTACCAGGGCCGCGACATCGTCGCCATCAAGATCAGCGACAACGTCGCGACGGACGAGAACGAGCCCGAGGTCCTCTTCACCCACCACCAGCACGCCCGCGAGCACCTGACCGTCGAGATGGCGCTCTACCTGCTCAACGAGTTCGGCTCCAAGTACGGCACCGACTCGCGCATCACCAACCTCGTCAACAGCCGCGAGATCTGGATCGTCCCCGACCTCAACCCGGACGGCGGCGAGTACGACATCGCCACCGGCTCCTACCGCTCCTGGCGCAAGAACCGGCAGCCGAACTCCGGCTCCTCCTCGTACGGCACCGACGAGAACCGCAACTGGAACTACAAGTGGGGCTGCTGCGGCGGCTCCAGCGGCACCAAGAGCTCCGAGACCTACCGCGGCTCGGCCCCCGAGTCCGCGCCCGAGGTCAAGGTCGTCTCCGACTTCGTCCGCAGCCGCGTGGTCGGCGGCAAGCAGCAGATCACCGCGGCCATCGACTTCCACACGTACAGCGAACTGGTGCTGTGGCCGTTCGGGTGGACCTACAACGACACGGCGCCCGGCATGACCGCGGACGACCTCGCCGTGTACAAGACCATCGGCACGAGCATGGCGAACAGCAACGGCTACACGCCGGAGCAGTCCAGCGACCTGTACATCACCGACGGCACCATCGACGACTGGCTGTGGGGCAACCAGAAGATCTTCGCCTACACCTTCGAGATGTACCCGTCCGACAGCGGCGCCGGAGGCGGCTTCTACCCGCCCGACGAGGTCATCGACCGCGAAACGGCCCGCAACCGCGACGCCGTGCTCCAGCTGCTGGAGAACGCGGACTGCATGTACCGCTCGATCGGCAAGGCGGCCCAGTACTGCTCCTAGTGCCGCTCCCGGCACTGCTCCTGGCCGCCCGTCAGAGGACGCGTGGCACCGGGGCGCCCCCGCCGCCAGGGGGGCGCCCCGCTCGGGGTCGGGGCGGGTCGCCGGGCAGCTCCGGCACCGCGGGCCCGCCGCCCCCGAGGTAGCGGAGCACCCTGAGGGTGTCGGGGCGCTGGGGCCCGAGCACCCGCGCGCGGGCGCGGTGGACCTCCTCGAAGAGCGGCCGGGCCGCGTCCCCGCCCTCCAGGAGCAGCACCGTGTGGGCGATCGAGAACCGCGTCAGCAGCGTGTCCGGGTGGTCCGCGCCGAGCACGCGGACGCGCGCCTCGCGCACCTCCTCGTACAGCGGCCGGGCCGCCGCCGGGTCGTGGCTGTGCACCACCACGGTCAGGTTGTGGGCGATCCGCAGCGTCCGGTAGTGGTCGTCGCCCAACCGGTCCCTGGCCCGGCCGTGCAGCTCCCGGAACAGGACCTCGGAGGCCTGCGCATCGGAACGCGCCAGGATGACGGCCAGGGAGTTGCCGACGGTGAGGCTGTCGGGATGGTCCGGGCCGTTGACGCGCACGGCCTCCCGGTACGTCTCCTCGGCGAGTTCGAGCGCCCGCGGCCAGTCCCCGTGGCTGCCCACGGCCCGGGCATGGCGGCCGCGGACGTACAGGGTCAGCGGGTGCGCCGGACCGAGGTGCTCGGACGCCTCGCGCACGAGGCCGTCCAGCAGTTCCAGGCTGCACGACCACCCCCTCTCCCCCATCCGCCGCCGCCCCCGCACCTGCTGCATGCGGGCGGCGAGCACCACCGCGTGGTGCTCGCCGTATTCCGCCCTGAGGTCGGGCAGGAGCGCCGCGAGCCGGTCCAGGGACTCGTCGGTGTCGCCGGCCAGGTGGGCGGCGCCGGCTCCGCCGAGCCGCGCGAGCAGCGTGATCCGGTCATCCGGACCGTTGCGGGCCAGTTCCCGGTAGAGCCGGCGCCCCTGCGCCGGGTCGCCCGCACCGGTCGTCCACGCGGCCAGGCGGAGTGCGGAGAGCCGGGTGAGCGGGTGGTCCGCACCCAGTGCATCCAGGCAGTCGGCCCCCAGGCGGGCGGTCAGGTCGCGGGCCCTGCGCACCTCCCCCGCCTCCCCGGCCCAGTACGCGGCGACATGGCGTGCGGCGAGCATCCCCGGATCCTGCGGCGGGAGGGTCTCCTCGGCGCAGCGCAGGAATTCCCGGGCGACGTCGTGCGCCCGGCGGTACAGGCCCAGGGCCGAGAGTTCGCCGATGACCGCTGCGATGCGCGGCAGCCGGGACCCCGTCAGCCAGGCCAGTTCCGTGTCGGCGCCCATGCCCGCCCTTTCGAGCGGGCCGTCCCAGCCGAGCGCGCCGCCGGTCGGGGTGCCCGCGAGCAGAGCGTCGCTCCGGCCGCGGTCGTCGAGCTCCTCCCAGCGGCGCTGCCAGGCGGCCCGGTCGCGCCACGGGGCGGCGGCCGGATCGTCGGGCGCCGCCCGCGCGAGCAATACGGTGACGAGGCGTTCCAGTTTCCCGGTGCACTCCCTCCCTGCCCTCTTGTCCGCCGGCCCCAGCAGGCCGTGGACGGTGGACCTGGGCAAGGACGGGTCGGCGTCCTCGATCTCCCGGTAGGTCATTGCGGACGCTTCCCTCAACGCCGCCAGATCCCCGCGGAATTGACGCCACGAGTCGGTCATGGTGCCGATTGTCCCCAATCCGCGGACGCGGCGGGCCCGTTCCGGACGCACCGGTGGTGCGTCCCGGACGGGCCCGCGGCGCTCCCGGGACGGCCCGGGCGCATCCGGAACGGGCTTCGGGCGTCCGGGAACGTCCGCCGCCGGGCACAGCCGTGATGGCCTTCGGTCCACGGCCGGCGCAGAGGGCGCGGGCCACCGCACGCCGAAGGAGTTCCGCCATGGCCGAGACCACGCCCCCGCGCCGCCCCTACGTCGAGCTGCGCGTCGGCACGTTCGAGATGCGCCTCACACGGCGCCCCGCCCGGCTGATCGGCTGGCTGGGATCCGCACTGGCCACCGGCGCAGGCGCCTGGCTGGGCACCCACTGGCCGTGGTAGCCGGCCGCCCGCCTTTCGTTGACCGCCGTCACCTGGGATGTTACACAGCAGGCACACCCGCAACGGACGTTGCGGACAATGCAGCGCAACGGTGCGGTGCAACGCACACGAGGAGGATCCGCATGGGCAGCGACGCCGTCCGCAGACTCGCCGACGAGCCGGTCGACCACCGCTTCAAAGGCCTGCCCCCGGACGCCGAGCGGGCCGCCCTCACCGTGGGCGCCCTCGCGGCCCAGCGCCGCAACCTCCACACCGGCGGCTTCACCACCCCGGTCCTGACCCTCGACGCCGAGGCGCTGGAGCACAACCTCACCGCCCTCGGCGAGTACGCCGCCCGCCACCACCTGGCCTTCGCCCCGCACGGCAAGACCTGCATGGCCCCGCAGCTGTTCGAACGCCAGCTGGAGCACGGCGCCTGGGGCATCACCGCCGCCGTCCCCCACCAGGCCCGCGTCTACCGCGCCTTCGGCATCCAGCGGATCTTCCTCGCCAACGAGCTCGTCGACCCCGCCGCCCTGCAGTGGGTCGCACAGGAGCTCGCCGCGGACCCGGACTTCCGGTTCGTCTGCTACGTGGACTCCGTGCGCGGCGTCCACCTCATGGACCGGGCCCTGCGCGACCACTCCGCCGTCGTCGACGTCGTGGTCGAGCTCGGCGCCGGCGAGGGCGCCCGCACCGGCGCCCGCACCGACGACGACTGCCGCGCCGTCGCCGACGCCGTCGCCGACGCCGCCAACCTCCGCCTGGTCGGCATCGCCGGGTACGAGGCCGAGGTCCCGGACGCCAACCCCGACTCCGTCCACGCCTACCTGCGCCGGATGACCGCCCTGGCCGTCGAGTTCGACAAGGCCGGCCGCTTCGGCCCGGACCTCGCCGAGATCATCGTCAGCGCGGGCGGCTCCGCCTGGTTCGACGCCGTCGCCGACGTCTTCGCCGAGCTGCCCGCGCTGTCGCGGCCCACCCTGCGGCTGCTGCGCTCGGGCGCGTACGTCTCCCACGACCACGGCTGGTACACCCGCCTCACCCCCTTCAACCGGATCCCGCAGGAGGGCGGCCTGCGGCCGGCGTTCCGGCTGTGGACCCAGGTGGTCTCCCGGCCCTCGCCCACACAGGCCTTCGTCAACGCCGGCAAGCGCGACGTCGCCTACGACCTCGGCCTGCCCGAGGCCGAGCTGGTCCGCGACGCCCTCACCGGCGAGGAGCGGCCCGCCGAGGGGGTGCGCGTGGTGAAGCTGTCCGACCAGCACGCCTGGCTGGAGACCGACTCCGCCGACGCGGTCGACGTCGGGGACTGGGTGGCGCTCGGCATGTCCCACCCCTGCACCATCTTCGAGAAGTGGCCGCTGATCCCGGTCGTGGACGCCGACGGCACCGTCACCGAGTTCGTGCGCACCTTCTTCTGATGGACCTGGTGGTCCGCGGGGCCCGCGTCGTCGACGGCACGGGCGGGCCCTCGTACACCGCCGACGTCGGCGTCCACGAGGGCCGGATCGCCGAGATCGGCCGGATCCGCAGCGGCGGGCGGCACACCCTCGACGCGCACGGCCTGGCGCTGTCCCCCGGGTTCGTCGACATGCACGCCCACAGCGACCTGGCCCTGCTGCACGACCCGGACCACAGCGCGAAGGCCGCCCAGGGGATCACCCTGGAGGTCCTCGGCCAGGACGGGCTGTCGTACGCCCCGGTCGACGACCGCACCCTGGCCGAGGTCCGGGCGGCCATCACCGGCTGGAACGGCCCCGGCGAGGACGGCGACTTCACCTGGCGCAGCGTCGGCGGCTACCTCGACCGGCTCGACACCGCCGGCATCGCCGTCAACGCCGCCTACCTCGTCCCGCAGGGCACCGTGCGCGCGTACGCGGTCGGCTGGGGCGACCGGCCCGCCACACCGGCCGAGCTCGACCGGATGCGCGCACTCGTCGCCGAGGGGCTCGCGCAGGGCGCCGTCGGGATGTCCTCGGGGCTCACCTACACCCCCGGCGCGTACGCCACCCGCGCCGAGCTGACGGAGCTGTGCCGGGTGGTCGCCTCGTACGGCGGCTACTACTGCCCGCACCACCGCTCGTACGGGCGCGGGGCCCTCGCCGCCTACGCCGAGATGGTCTCCCTCGCGCAGGAGGCGGGCTGCGCGCTGCACCTCGCGCACGCCACCCTGAACTTCCCCGAGAACGAGGGCCGGGCCCCCGAGCTGCTCGCCCTGCTCGACACGGCGCTGGCCTGCGGCGCCGACATCACCCTCGACACCTACCCGTACACCCCCGGCTGCACCACCCTCGCCGCGCTGCTGCCGAGCCGGGCCGGCGAGGGCGGCCCGGACGCGGTCCTGGCACGGCTGCGGGACGACGCCGAGGCGGAGCGGATCCGGCACGCGCTGGAGGTGGCCGGCTCCGACGGCTGCCACGGCGTCCCGGTCGACTGGACGGCCGTGGAGGTCTCGGGGACGGCGGACCCGGCGCTCGGCGCGTACGTCGGCACCAGGCTGCGGAACTGGCAGGACGCCCGGCGGCTGCTGCTGGCGGACCGGCTCGGGACGACCGTCCTGCAGCACGTCGGGCACGAGGAGAACGTCCGGGCCATCATGCGCCACCGCACCCACACCGGCGGCTCCGACGGCATCCTGCAGGGCGCGAAGCCGCACCCGCGGGCGTACGGCGCCTTCCCGCACTACCTCGGCCGGTACGTGCGCGAGCTCGGCGTCCTCTCGCTGGAGGAGTGCGTGGCCCACCTGGCGGGCCGGCCGGCGGCGCGGCTGCGGCTGCCGGACCGGGGCCTGGTACGGGTGGGCCACCGCGCCGACCTCGTCCTGTTCGACCCGGCGACGGTGGCGGCCGGAGCGACGTACGAGAACCCGCGCGCGCTGCCGACCGGCATCCCGCACGTACTGGTCGACGGCCGCTTCGTGATCCGCGACGGCCGCCGCACGACCGCCCTGCCGGGCCGCGCCGTCCGCAGGACGCCGTACGGGAGGCCGCACGGGAGGCTGCACGGGAGGCCGTACGCGAGGAGCAAGGGGGCGGCGGGTGCCGGAAGTTGACTGACCGTTGAGGGGAATCCCATCTCGTGTCCGCGGCCGGGACGAGACCCCCCGCCACGACGGGCCGTCTGCCTACCATGGGGTGCGTGATCGCATTCGTGCCCGCCGCCGTGCTCCTCGTCCTGTTCCTGGTGAGCGTGCGGGCCGACCGCCGGCGCTTCCGCAACGCGGTCCTGTTGGGACTGACCCTGATATGCGCCTCGCTCGGGGTGCTGTTCCAGATACCGGCCCTACCCCGGCCGCTCGCGGTCACCGCGTGGGCGCTGGTCCTCCTCGTACCGGTGCTCGGCACGCTCGCCCTGGGCTGCTTCCTGATCGGCAACGGCCTCACCATGATCCGCAAGGAGGGGCGCAGCCCGGCCAACCTGCTTTCCTTCGTCGCCGGCATCGCGATCTTCGCGCTGATCACCCTGGTCCTCACCGTGGCCGGCCAGGGATCCCGGGCCATGAACACGCTGGTCGCAGGGCTGGTCCTGATCGTCGGCTACGTCTCCTTCATCTTCCTCTGCTTCCTCGCCTACGCCTTCCTGTACGGGCGGATCCGGGTCCGCGGGGACGTGGACTACGTGGTGGTGCTCGGCTCGGGCCTGATCGGCGGCGAGCGGGTGCCGCCGCTGCTGGCGTCCCGGCTGGCGAAGGGCCGGCAGATCCAGGACGTCCAGGCGGCGCGCGGCGGCCGGGTACCGCTGCTGCTGGCCTCGGGGGGACGGGGGTCGGACGAGAAGCTGTCGGAGGCGCAGGCGATGGCCGACTGGCTGATCGCCTCCGGGGTCCCGCGGGAGCAGATCGTGCTGGAGGACCGCTCCCGTACGACGCGGGAGAACCTCGAATTCAGCCGCGCCCTCATGGAGGCGGCCGACCCGGACTACCGGTGCGTGATCGTCACCAACAACTTCCACGCCTTCCGCGCGGCGATGACGGCCCGCAGGGCCGGGGTGAACGGCCAGGTGCTGGGCTCGGCGACCGCCCGCTACTTCTGGCCGAGCGCCATGATCCGCGAGTTCGTCGCGGTGTTCTGGGAGCACCGGGCGGTGAACCTGACCGTCTGCGGCGCGATCGCCGTACTGGCGGTGGCGGGGGCGCTGGCGGGGTAGTAGATCCCGCAGACGGCGCCGACCGCCGACATGCGTTCATGGGGACGGCGCCGGAGTATGGGGGGCACTGGGGGGACCGACGCAGGAGGTAACCGATGGGAAGTGAATCGGACCAGCAGCGTGAGACCGTCACTCCGTCGTCCAAGCTGTTCACGGGCGGCGAGCGGGCTTACGACCCCGAAGACCTCGTCATGGCGACGGGCGCCGACCCGACTCCGGAGCGGGTCGAAAAGGCCCGGAAGCTGATCGAGAAGGAAGGCCAGAGGGTCATCGAGCGCTTCCTCCCGTAAGGCAGGGGGCCGAGGTCAACGGCAGTGTCCACGGGCGGCCGGCCGTACTCGCAGCGGCCGGCCGCCTGCATGCCGTGGGGAGAGGAAGAGAGTGGAAGACAAGGGAGGACCAGGGCGAGGGCGACGGTGCCGGCCGCGGCCCGCGACGTGTCGCAGCGGCCGCATCCGGATCGGGTGAAGGATCGTTAAGCCTCCGGGGGGTCGTTACTCGGAGGAAACATGCAGACGATCACCATCGACTGGGACCACCCCACCGACCCGGCGCCACCCCTCGCGCGCGACCACGTACGGGACTACGTGCGCACCGGCGGAGAGGACGGCCACCTCTGGCACGGCGTGCCCACGCTCCTGCTCACCACCTTCGACCGCGCGACGGGCCGCACGGTCCGCACCCCGCTGATCTACACCGAGGACGAGCGCAGGCTGGTCGTCGCGGCCGCGGCCTGGGGCGCCCCGGAGCACCCGGCTTGGTACCGCCGCCTGACGGCCCACCCCGAGGTCCGCGTCCAGACCGGCCCCACGGTGTACTGCGCGGAGGCCCGCACGGCAACCCCCCACGAACGCGAGGCCTACTGGCCGGCCCTGACCGCCCTGTGGCCCGCCTTCGACGACTACCAGTCACACTCCCCCCGCACGATCCCGGTCGTGATCCTGGACCGGGGGGCGGGGCCGGAGGGGGCCGGCCGGCAGGGGGCGGGGCGGAGGTAGGGAGGCGGGGTCACGGTGGGACGGGGTGTGCCCTGCCGGGCAGTGCCGTGGAGGGGCGGGGTCACGGTGGACCGGGGTCGGGGAGCGTCCGGGGGCGTCCCGGCCGCCCATTGTCCTTCCGGTTCGCGCCGGCCTATCAAGGGCGCTCCTTCGTCGCGTCGCTTCGCGATGGCCTTCGGCCACCCTTGACAGGCCGACACGACCCGAAATGCCAAAGAGCTGCCGGGAAGCCCCCGAAGGATGGCCAGGGGGTCAAGTCCGGCCCTCTCCCCCGTCAGAGATCTCACTCCCCCGCCCAGGTGCAGAATCCTTCCTCCCAGGACCACCCTTCTGGCCCGGCCCCGAGCATGCGGGTAGCCGAGCCCCCAGGCGCACCAATGGGCCATCACGGGAGCCGAGGGGCTCCAACCCGCACCAGACGTCAATGAGATGACCATCGGGGGCGGGGAGCGCCCCGAATCGCTACGCGCTCCTCTCTCCTCGGCGACTGCCGACCGTCCTGGGCTGGTAGCGCACCAGATCGCTACGTGGCCCGGCACGTCTCAGCGACAAACGACCGGCTGTGGCTGATGGGGGCGCAGCAGACCGCTCCATGGCCCGGCACGTCTCAGCGACAAACGACCGTCCGTGGCTGATGAGCGCGGCAGGTCGCTACGTGGCCCGGCACGTCTCAGCGACAGACGGACGTCTGGGGCTGGTGGGCGGGGCGGATAGTGAGGTTGTTCCTGTTTGGCGGACAGGTTTGATGTGTTGGTCAGGCTGCTGTGGTTTCGTACTGGGCCGGGCTTTGGTAGCCGAGGCTGCTGTGG